>DAOPIR010000014.1:0-27993 GCA_035399245.1 Candidatus Limiplasma sp. | reverse complement strand
GCTCCTCAGTGGCCTGGGCGCGCTGTACGGCATTACCAGCTGGGTCAGCGACCTGTTAAGTTACATGCGTTTGTTCGGAATGGGCCTTGCTACAGGTGTCATCGGCATGGTTATCAACATCCTGATCGCCATGGTGATGCAGTCGGGCATCATCGGTATCGTGCTGGGCGCGGCGCTGTTTGTCGGTGGCCACCTGTTCAACGCGGCCATCAACACACTGGGCGCGTATGTGCACAGCTGCCGCCTGCAATATATCGAGTTTTTCTCCAAGTTCTACGAAGACGGCGGCAAACCGTTTATGCCGCTTTCGGAAACGTCCCGCTATGTTTACGTCAAGGATGCGCAATAGCGCGCCGGACGTGAAGATATAAATGCTTATTCATCACACATTGATGTAGGAGGTACCCAATATGACAATCGGTCAAGTATTAGCTCTTCTCGGCGCGGCGATCGCTGTTATCGGCGCAGGTATGGGTTCCAGCAAAGGCGTCGGTATCGCAGGCGAAACGTCTGCGGGTGTATCCACGGAAAATCCCGAAGTCAACTCCAAGCTTCTTGTTTTACAGCTGCTGCCGGCCACGCAGGGCATCTATGGCTTCCTGATCGCGGTTATCGTGCTGATCAATACCAACGTGCTGGGCGGCGCGATGGCGGATGTTGGCCTGTACCAGGGTCTCGGCATCCTGATGGGCTGCCTGCCGATCGGTCTGGTTGGATACTTCTCCGGCGCCAAGCAGGGCAAGGTGGCTGCCGCCGCTATGATCATGACCGGCCAACGCCCCGAAATGAGCGGCAAAGGCATTACCATGACCGTTATGGTGGAAACCTACGCGGTTTTGGCACTGCTCGTAAGCTTCCTGGTGGTTAACGCCATTCAACTGTAAGGAGCGTGCAATGGACGCACAAGCGATTTTAGAAAAAATCGAACAGGACGCCAAAGAATCTGCGCAGCGCATTGCGGCAGAGGCTGAAGAAAAAGCCAAAACCATGAAGCTGGAAGCGCAGATGAAGATTGAGTCGCTTCAAAAAACCATGCTGGCGCAGGCCGACCGGGAATGCACCCAGATGGAAGAGCGCATGCAGCGCATGGCGGATCTCGACAGCCGCAAGGAAATGCTGGCGCAAAAGCGCACGGTGATTGACGAAGCCTTTGCAAAAGCCAAAGAAAAGCTTTTGGCAACCTCTGCAGCGGATCGCCGTGCATTTTACCTTAAGCAGGTTGCAGCCTGTGCCGCCGGAACCGAAGCTCTGATTGTTGGTGCGGATAACGCCGATTGGGTGGACGACGGTTTTATCGCCGACTGCAACAAAGCGCTGGAAGCTGTGGGCAAGCCCGGCAAGCTGCAAGCGGACAAGGAGCGCCGCGCAGGCTGCGCCGGCATTGTGCTGTGCCAAAACGGCGCGGAAATCCTGATCACCTTTGACGCTCTTTTAGATGAAGCGCGCGCCGAGCTGGAGCAGAGCGCTGCGCAGACACTGTTTACCGAATAACCCCGAACGGAGGACTGGCCATGCCGCAACCCAGCATATCCTATGCATGCGGAAGAGTAGGCGTATTAAAGCGCTCCCAGCTTGGGCAGGCGCAGATAGAACGCTTGCTTGCCGCGCCGCAGCCTGCGGAAGCGGAGCGTGCCCTGGTGGACATCGGCTTTATGGCGGCCGATCAAACCGATTATCAGGCCGCTGCCGATTTGCATATTAACAAAGCTTGTAAACTGATTAAAGCCGTTACCACGGACACAGCGATGACGGATTGCTTTTTCTATCGTTATGATGTGCATAACTTGAAAGTGCTCATCAAATCCCGTCATCTGGCGCACGCTCCGGAGTTTTTGTCCGCCTGCGGCAGCATTGATGTGGAAACCCTCAAGCACTGCGTGGCCGACCGCACCTATGTGCAGCTGCCGCCCGAGCTTGCGGAGGGACTGAAAAAGCTGGAAAAGCGCATTGCCGTTGAGTTTGATCCGCTGCTGATCGACGCGGAGCTGGACAAGGCGATGTACCGGCAGATATTTCAAAATCTCAAGGGCAGGGAAAGCACGCTGGCATACCGCTATTTTGAAGCAAAAGCCGATCTGCAAAACCTGATTATGCTGCTGCGTGTGCGCGACATGGACAAGGAATCCGCATTCTTTGCAGCACTTGCGTTGGACGGCGGGAAAGCCGGCAAGCAGAACTTTGTCCGCGCCTTTGCGGATAATGATCAGCTGGTCCGCATGGTAGGCGTCTATGGAATGAAGGTTAAGCAGGCGGCGCAGGCTGCGACGCTGGATTCCAAGAAGCTGCCGTATCTGGAAAAGGTTGCCGACGACTATCTGTACGGGCTCTTTAAGCCCTATCGGTATGAAGCGGCATCCGTTGAAGTATTGCTTGCCTATCTGCTGCTGCGGCAGCGGGAAGCTGCTGATGTTCGGCTGATTATGACGGGCAAAATCAACGGATTTTCCAACGAAGACGTTCAGGAAAGGGTGCGTGAGCTGAATGGCTGATGTGTTGATGGGTGCCGTCGGCGAACGCGATGCCGTGCTTTGTTTTAAAGCGCTGGGCATGAAAGTAATCCCGACCGAAACTCCCGAAGAGACGACCAAAGCGCTGTTTTCGCTGGTAAAGCGCGGCGTGAAGGTGATCTTCATAACCGAAAGCACCGCCCAAAGCGCGCAGGAAGCGCTGAAGCGTTACAAAACCGATCCGCAGGTCGCCATCATCCCCATTCCGGGGAGTACCGGTTCCAGCGGATATGCCATGTCGCGTGTAAAGGCCAATGTGGAAAAGGCCATCGGCGCGGACATCCTATTTGGAAATAATTCTACGGAGGACGTGTAAACATGCCACAGGGAACGATAGTCAAGGTCGCAGGGCCGCTGATCGTGGCGGAAAATATGGCCGACGCGCGTATGTACGATGTTGTGCGCGTCAGCAAGCACCGCCTTGTCGGCGAAGTGATCGAGCTGCGCGGTGACCGCGCCAGCATACAGGTGTATGAGGAAACCAGCGGACTGGGGCCGGGAGAACCTGTGGAATCAACAGGCGCGCCGCTGTCGGTAGAGCTGGGGCCGGGGCTGATTGAATCGATCTTCGACGGCATTCAGCGTCCGTTGACCGTGATCCGCGAAAAGGTAGGCGACCGCATTACCCGTGGTGTGGAAGTGCCGTCTTTGGATCGTGATAAAAAATGGAAGTTTGAGCCGAAGGCCAAGCAGGGCGATACCGTATCACCCGGCACTATCATTGGCATCGTGCAGGAAAACTCCGTAGTGGAGCACCGTATTTTGGTGCCCGTGGGTATTTCCGGCGAAGTGACGGAGATCAAATCCGGCGAGTTCAACATTACCGAAACTGTTTGCACCGTGAAGGATGCGGACGGCAAGCAGCACGAAATCGCCATGATGCAGAAATGGCCCGTACGGCGTGGCCGGCCCTACAAGGAAAAGATGAGCCCCACCGCCCCGATGATCACCGGCCAGCGCGTGATCGATACGTTCTTCCCGATCGCTTCCGGCGGCGTGGCCGCGGTGCCCGGACCGTTTGGCTCCGGTAAAACCGTGGTGCAGCATCAGCTGGCCAAGTGGGCTGACGCCGATATTATCGTCTACGTGGGCTGCGGCGAGCGCGGCAACGAGATGACCGACGTGCTGATGGAGTTCCCCGAGCTGCACGATCCGCGCACTGGCGAGAGCCTGATGAAGCGTACCGTGCTGATCGCGAATACCTCCGACATGCCTGTGGCGGCACGCGAAGCCTCCATTTATACCGGCATCACTATTGCGGAATATTTCCGCGATATGGGCTATAAAGTTGCCATTATGGCAGACAGCACCAGCCGCTGGGCCGAGGCTCTGCGCGAGATGAGCGGACGCCTGGAAGAAATGCCCGGCGAGGAAGGCTATCCCGCCTACCTGTCCAGCCGTATCGCAGAGTTTTACGAGCGTGCCGGTGTGGTCAACTGCCTGGGCGGTGACGGCCGGCAGGGCAGCATTTCCGCTATCGGCGCTGTATCGCCTCCCGGCGGCGATATTTCCGAGCCGGTTTCGCAGGCAACGCTGCGTATCGTAAAGGTCTTCTGGGGCTTGAGCGCCCAGCTGGCGTACAAGCGCCACTTCCCGGCAATCGACTGGCTGCAGTCCTATTCGCTCTACACAACCCATCTGGAAGCATGGTTCAACGATAATGTCGCGCCTGAATGGAACGAGCTGCGCCAGCAGGCCATGCTCGTGCTGCAGGAAGAAGCCGAGCTGCAGGAAATCGTACAGCTGGTCGGCATGGACGCTTTGAGCTGGAAGGACAGGCTGACCATGGAGGTTGCCCGCTCCATCCGCGAGGATTACCTGCACCAAAATGCGTTTGACGACGTGGATACCTACACTTCCACCAAGAAGCAGTACCTGATGCTCGGCCTGATTTTGGAGTTCCATGCAAAGGGCAAGCAGGCGCTGGACGCGGGCGCGAACCTGACCGACGTCATCGAGCTGCCCGTGCGTGAGAAGATCGGCAAAGCAAAGTATATCCCCGAAGACAAGCTGGACCAGTTCACGGAGATCGAAAACGAGCTGGCCGGCCAGATCGCGGCGATTGCAGAGAAAGGGGAGCTGTAAGCGATGCTTAAGGAATACCGTACCATCAAAGAGGTAGTCGGCCCCCTGATGCTTGTGGATCAGGTGGAAGGCGTTTCCTATAACGAGCTGGTGGAAATCAAGCAGGCAAACGGCGAGCTCCGCCGCGGCAAGGTGCTGGAGATCAACGGCGACCGTGCACTGGTGCAGCTGTTTGAAAGCTCCAACGGTTTACAGATTGAATCTGCGTCCGCCCGCTTTCTGGGCCACTCCATCGAACTGGGCGTGAGCATGGATATGCTCGGCCGCGTGTTCGACGGCATGGGGAATCCCCGCGACGACGGTCCCGCTTTAATCCCTGACAAGCGCATGGACATCAACGGCGAGCCGCTCAATCCTGCCGCACGCGACTATCCTAACGAGTTTATTCAAACCGGCGTCAGTGCCATCGACGGTCTGAACACGCTGGTGCGCGGCCAGAAGCTGCCTGTGTTTTCCGGCAGCGGCCTGCCGCACGCGCAGCTCGCTACGCAGATCGCCCGCCAGGCCAAGGTGCTTGGCGCAAACGAGAAGTTTGCCGTGGTATTCGGCGCAATCGGGATCACGTTTGAGGAAGCGGAATACTTCATCAGCGATTTCCGGCGCACCGGCGCTATCGAGCGTGCGGTATTATTTATGAACCTGGCTAACGACCCCGCCATCGAGCGTATCGCCACCCCGCGTATGGCGCTGACGGCGGCTGAATACCTGGCTTATGAAAAAGACATGCACGTGCTGGTTATCCTGACCGATATCACCAATTACGCCGAAGCCCTGCGCGAGGTTTCCGCCGCCCGCAAGGAAGTGCCCGGCCGCCGTGGCTATCCCGGCTACCTTTATACCGACCTTGCCAGCATGTACGAGCGCGCCGGCCGTATCATCGGCAAAAAGGGCTCCATCACGCAGATCCCGATCCTCACCATGCCTGAGGACGATAAAACCCACCCGATCCCCGACCTGACCGGCTATATCACCGAGGGCCAGATCATCCTGAGCCGCGAGCTGCACCGCAAGGGCATCACGCCGCCGATCGATGTGCTGCCGTCCCTTAGCCGCCTGAAAGATAAGGGCATCGGCGAGGGCAAGACCCGCGAGGATCACGCCGCGACCATGAACCAGCTGTTTGCCGCCTATTCCCGCGGCAAAGACGCCAAGGAACTCGCTGTCATTCTCGGCGACGCGGCGCTGACCGATATTGATAAAAAATACGCCGCTTTTGCCGACGCATTTGAGAAGGACTATATATCGCAGGGGTATCAAACCAACCGTTCCATCGAGGAAACGCTGAATTTGGGCTGGGGTCTGCTGGCACTGCTGCCGCGCAACGAGCTCAAGCGTATCCGCGACGATATGCTGGATAAATACCTGCACGATAACACCATCGAAGAAAAACCCGACGAGGTTGAGGAGGAGCATAGCTGATGGCTGCTGCTCTGCGCGTGAATCCCACGCGAATGGAATTAACCCGCATCAAGCGGCGCTTAGTCACCGCAAGGCGCGGACATAAACTGCTCAAAGACAAGCGGGATGAGATGGTGCGCCAGTTTATCGCGCTCATCCGCGAAAACCACCGCCTGCGGCAGGAAGTGGAAAAGGAACTCGGTTCCGCGCTGTCCGGCTTTGCCATGGCGCGTGCCGTGGTGGAGCCCGCCTTTATGGAAGAGGCACTGCTAAGCCCCGCCCGCAGCATTGCGGTGGATATGAAGATCGATAGTATTTTAAGCGTGCGTGTGCCAAAGCTTACCACCAAGGAAGCGGAATCACAAAACACCTTAAGCTACGGTCTGGCCGAAACCTCCGCCCAGTTGGACGGTGCGATTGAAAGCCTGTCCGATCTGCTGCCCAAGCTGATCAAGCTGGCGGAAGTGGAAAAAACCTGCGACCTGCTGGCCGACGAGATCGAAAAAACCCGCCGCCGCGTAAACGCGCTGGAATATGTAATGATCCCGCAGTTTGAAGAAACCATCCGCTTTATCACCATGAAGCTGGATGAAAACGAGCGCGGCAACCTCACCCGATTGATGAAGGTGAAGGACATGATCCAGGAGCGGGAAGTCGTGTATTAAGGAGCGGATACAACCTCCACCACCGTTAATACCGTTCCCTCCACTTGAAACCGAATATCCATCTCAGCAAACCCGAAGCCGTATACGCGCTCCGGGTTTTGCTGATAAGCGGGACGGGGATCGGCGGATAGCACGGCGTTCAGGATATCCCGCTTTTCCGGCGGGATCAGCTTCAGCCACTGTTCGGGGAACACGACGCTAAGCGGCGCAACGGGCGCTTCGCGCGCAAATCCGCCCTGTGCGTCCGATATGCTGTCGGCATAGGGCAGATAGGGCTTGATATCGTAGATCGGCGTGCCGTTCATCAGATCGGCGCCGAGAACCGTTAGTGTGGGGGAGGATGGATCGTGCATGTCGATCGATTCCAACTTGACACACGATAAGCCCAATGGATTGGGACGAAAGGGAGAGCGTGTGGCGAACACACCCATGCGGGTGTTGCCGCCAAGCCTTGGCGGGCGTACCATGGGCGACCAGCTTGTGCGGATGTTTTCCGAAAACCCCCAGATCAGCCATAGATGCGAAAAGCCTTCCAGCCCCCGCAGCGTATCGGGATTACGAAACGCCGGCTCAAATACGATGCTGGATATAATCGTCTGGATGATTCCGCTTTGGCGCGGCACACCGAACTTAGAGGTGAAATCGTTGTATATCCGCGCAATGACCTTTAGCTGTGGCTGCGCCATGGCGTTCACTCCTTTTTGGATAGTATACCATACACGCGGCGGAAACAGGCGTCAAACGAACAGGTTTATGGTATAATAGATTGAATTCTGGTAAGGAGGCGATTACCCGCGTGGGAATTGTAAGCCGATTGCAAACATGGTGGAGCTGGCTGACAACGGATCCGGTCGGTTTCATTATTTATTTACTCTATTTTTCGGTGGCCGTTTTGCTGACGCTGATGCTGCACGAAATTGCGCACGGCTACGTGGCCTACCGCTGCGGCGATCCGACTGCAAAAATGATGGGCAGGCTGACACTCGATCCGCGAAAGCATTTGGATCCCATCGGCACGATTTGTCTGGTACTGCTGGGCTTTGGCTGGGCAAAACCCGTGCCGATCAACCCGCGGAATTTTCAGGGCAACAAACTGCGCTGTGATTTTCTGGTTTCCATTGCCGGGATTGTAACCAATCTGACGCTGTTTATCGTTTCGCTGTTTCTGGCGGCGGTGATCAATCCGCTTCTGTGGCGGCCCGAGGTGATCGCGGCAAACGGCGGCGCAAAGGAGTTTCTGGAAACGAGCGGTGTGGGCTACAGCATTTTATTAAGCGGCGCCGGAAGCGAATATGCGAAGTATATGCTGCATCCGTGGCTGATGCACGTGCAACGGTTCTTGCTGCTGTTCTCCTCCATGAACGTGATGATCGCCGTATTTAACCTGCTGCCCGTGCCGCCGCTGGACGGTTTTCACGTCTTTAACGATCTGATTTTGAAGGGCCGCCTGGCCATGACGCCGCAGTTTATGCGCGGCGCGCAGATTGTGTTTTTGCTGCTTATCTTTTCGGGTTTGTTGGGTACGGGAATATTGTATGTAACCAATGCCCTGCAAAGTGCGATGATTAACCTGTTCGTAGCCATCCTGGGTGGCTGATGATGGCCATTCATATCCAGCTCAAACAGTTCGACGGCCCATTGGACTTATTGCTGCACCTGATCGGCAAGGCAAAGATTGATATCAAAGACATCTTTGTCTCAGAGATTACCGAACAGTTTATTGAGGCTGTGGGCAACGCGACGGATTTTGATATGGATGAGGCCAGCGAGTTTATCACCATGGCGGCGCTGTTGGTAGAGATTAAAAGCCGCTCCCTGCTGCCCAAACCGCGCAAGGAAGAGGAAGAGGATCCCGAGCAGCTGCTGATCGAGCGCCTGACGGCCTACAAACAGCTCAAGGAAAGCGCCGTGAGCATGGCGGAGTTTGAAAAAAGCGCCCTGCAGGTCTTTGGCAAGCTGCCCGAGGAGGTACCGCTGCCGCCGCAGAGTTTTGAAATTGAAGGACTAACGCTGAACATGCTGTGGGATGCCTTACTGCGCATTGCCCAGCGGGAAACGGAAAAAGAGCCGCAGGACGAAGGCCCGGTATTGCGCGAGGTTCGGCGCGACAGCTATACGGTGGAGACCTGTATACAGTCCATCAAAGACCATTTGAAAAGCGGACCCGTCACGTTTGACGCGCTGTTTGGGCCAAGGCCCAGCCGGCAGGAAGCTGTGACGCTGTTTATCGCGCTGCTGGAGCTTCTCAAACGCGGCAAGGCGCATGTGTCGCAGGCCGGAACATTTGACCAAATCATGCTCTACCCCGGGAGGAGGAAAAAGCTTGCAGATGCATAAGGCTTGCCGCGCGATAGAAGCAATCCTGTTTGTGGCGGGAGACGCGGTGGAGATCAAAGAGATTGCGCAGGCGCTGGAAATGACGGAAATCGAGGCTGTAAACGCTATCGATGAGCTGCAGCGGGAATATGACCAAGACCTGCGCGGTATGATGATTACGCGGTACGGCGACCACTTAAAGATGGAAACGCGCGCTGATTATGCGCCTTATGTGGAGCGGCTGCTGCAGCCGATACAGCGGCAATCCCTGTCGCAGGCGGCCATGGAAACGCTGGCCGTGATTGCGTATCGTCAGCCTGTAACACGGCTTGATATCGAGGAAATCCGCGGTGTAAAATGCGACTATTCCGTGCAATCCCTGCTGCAAAAAAACCTGATTAAAAATGTCGGCCGCAAAGAAGCGCTTGGCCGACCGTACCTGTATGCGACGACGGATTTCTTTTTGGAACACTTCGGCATCACGGATATCCGCGAGCTGCCGCCCCTGCCCGAGGTCAATCCGGCTGAGAAGGAAGAACCGCTTACGCCTTAAACAATCACAATCTGCTGCCGGTACATCAATCCGGCAGGCAGCTTGGCACCCAGCGCCCACAGATCATAGGCCCGCTCATCCAGCTGATAGAGCGGGTTTGCTTTATCTCCCTCCGACGCTTTGGCAATCACTGGTATTTGCGCATTTCGCAGCAGTGCCAATGCCGGCTCGCGCTCTTTGCGAAACCCCAGCAGGCGTACGTAGGGCGGCTGCGGATAGGCCCTAAGCAGATCCGCATTCAGGCCAAGCATGGCATGGATAAGCAGCCGGTTAAGACGGGTGTGGGTGTATCGCCTGGTTTTTAACAGGGATAGCAGCTCCGTTTGGTTGGTTGCCTGGGCAGCGCTTTGCTTTAATCGGTTTTCCAGCCCCTCGGAGCAATCAGGCAGGCTTTTCAGCGCATCGGCGGGCAAAGAGCGCAAGGTGTTGAGCAGCACGGCATCCAATGCGTCGGGACGGTGTACATCCGTATCGGACAGAGCGTATCCGCAGGCGCTTTCGGCGGCTTTCAGGTCGCCTGTAAGGTAGGCACTGCGTACGGCGCTGGCCGACGGGTATACCGCGTCACTCAGCGATGCGCTGTGATAACTGCCGTCGCGCTTTACCGGCAGCGGCAAAATACTGCTTTGCAGGCGATCCAGTGCGCGGAGATAGCAGATGGCAAGGATGTTGTTGGGTTTGGATACAACAGCGGCGGTATCAGCCTGTCCCAGTGCGGCGGCAACGCCGTCCGCCTGTGCCGCGGCAAAAGGCTTGCCCTGCGCAAGCGACTGCTGTAAAGCGGTTTGGAATACTGCGTCCGGATGCTCCAGCAAATGTGCAATCTGCCCAAGCAGGGAAAGATCAGGATTTTCCGTTCCAAAGGACAGCTGGGATATAAAACCTAAACGGTTAAAAATGCCGACACCGCCTAAAGCAAAGTTTTCCGCGTCGCGCACGGCTGCTATGGTTGGCAGTTCCAGCACAATATCCGCGCCCGCTTCCAGCGCGGCCTTTGCCCGGAATGCGGGTGAAAACAACGCGGGCATACCCCGCTGGGTAAAGCACCCGCTCATCAGGCACACGATCAGCGCATCCGGCAGCTGTGCTCTGATCAGCGAAAATTGACGGGCATGCCCCCGATGAAAGGGGTCGTACTCACAGATGATGCCGACTATGTTTTTCATATGCACTCCCTTCATAAAATCATTGCTTTTTTACCGTATTGGCCTTTCCATTTGAAGGTCAAAGGTGTATAATCATTTGTTGTATACATGTTGGTACAGCACTAGTTTATCATATTAGGGAGGAAATCGCTATGTCAGTCATTGACAAAATCAGGGCGAAAGCCATGGCAGATGTCAAGCATATCGTCTTACCGGAAGGATCAGAGCCGCGCACCGTGCAGGCCGCACGCAGCATTACCGATTTGGGAATTGCAAAGGTAACACTGCTGGGGGCAGCGAAAGATATTCAGAAAACGGCGGCGGAAACGGGAACGGACCTGACCGGCCTAGCGATGATCGATCCCAAAACCAGCGAGAAGCTCGCGGCATATACGGAACTTTTATACGATCTTCGTAAAAACAAGGGCATGACCATGGAACAGGCCAACGACCTTGCCTCCGGCAACACCCTCTACTACGGCGCACTGATGGTAAAAGCTGGCGACGCGGACGGCATGGTGGCCGGTGCAATCAACGCTACGGGCAATGTACTTCGCCCCGCATTGCAGATTATCAAAACAGAGCCGGGCATTTCTGTCGTCTCAGGCTCTTTTATTATGGAAGTCCCCAACAAGAGCTACGGTGATGACGGCGTGCTGATCTTTGGCGACTGTGCCGTGATCCCCGATCCGACGGCCGATCAGTTGGCTGCGATTGCGGTATCCAGCGCTCAGACCGGCAAGCAGCTGGTCGGCATGGAGCCGAAGGTCGCCATGCTTTCGTTCTCTACCAAGGGCAGCGCCAAGCATGATTTTGTTACCAAGGTGCAGGAAGCCACGGCAAAAGTACACGAAATAGCTCCCGATCTGGAGTGCGACGGCGAGCTGCAGGCCGATGCCGCGCTGGTGGAATCGGTCGGCGCGCTCAAGGCTCCGGGCAGCAAGGTTGCAGGCCATGCCAATGTGCTGATCTTCCCGGATCTGCAGGCGGGCAATATCGGCTATAAGCTGGTGCAGCGCTTTGCGGGCGCGGTGGCGGTCGGCCCGATCATTCAGGGCCTTGCCAAGCCGGTGAACGACTTAAGCCGCGGCTGCTCCGTGGAAGATATCGTCAGCGTAGTTGCCATTACCGCTGTCAAAGCACAACGATAGGAGAACATAGTCGATGAAAATTCTGATTCTGAACGCGGGTTCCTCATCCCTGAAGTACCAACTGATGGACATGGACGGCGAGAAAATGCTTGCCAAAGGCCTTGTAGACCGTATCGGCATTGAAGGCAGCGCCATCAAGCAGACGGTCGGAGACAAGGTTTACCAGCTCCAAACCACCATTCCCAAGCATACCGACGCCATTCACCTCATGCTCGATGCATTGACCGACCCCGAAAAGGGCGCGCTCAAGAGCATGGATGAAATCGGCGCCGTTGGCCACCGCGTACTGCACGGCGGCGAGAAATGCACCGATAGCATGCTGGTGACCGACAATGTAAAAGCCACCATCCGCGAATGTTTCCCGCTGGGCCCGCTGCACAATCCGGCCAATCTGATGGGCATTGACGCATGCCAGGAAGTGATGCCGGGTGTGCCCAATGTGGCGGTATTCGATACGTCTTTCCACCAAACGATGCCCAAGAAGGCGTATATGTACGGCGTTCCCATGGAATATTACAAGCGCCTGCACATCCGTCGCTACGGCTTCCACGGCACCAGCCACCGCTATGTGAGCAAGCGCGTATGCGAGTTCCTTGGCGTTGATCGCAAGGGTACACGCATTATCACCTGCCACCTGGGCAACGGCTCCAGCCTGTGCGCCGTAAAGGACGGCAAGTGCATCGACACCAGCATGGGCCTGACGCCTTTGGAAGGAGTGCTCATGGGTACGCGCTCGGGCAACCTGGATCCCGCCGTGGTGCAGTTCATTGCGGATTCCGATCACCTTACGGTGGACGAAGTGCTTAATATCTGCAACAAGAAATCCGGCTTGATCGGCATCAGCGAACTGTCCAGCGACATGCGTGATATCGATAAAGCGGCGGATGAAGGCCACGAAGGCGCAATATTGGCCCGCGATATGCTGGTGCACAGCATTCAGAAGTACATCGGCGCGTTTGCCGCGGTGCTGGGCGGCGTGGATATCATCGTGTTTACCGCGGGAATTGGCGAAAACAATATGACAATCCGCGAAACGATTATGGACGGCCTGGAGTTCCTCGGCGCAAAGGTTGACCACGATAAAAACCAGACGCGGGACGAAGCCGTGATTTCCACAGACGACAGCAAGGTGAAGATCTGCGTGATCCCGACCAACGAAGAGCTCGTGATCGCCCGCGATACGCTTGCAATCGTTGAAGGAAAAGAAATTTTAGATTGACAAGCGTGCGCGCAGCGCATATAATGTAGCATGGTCGCGTTTTGAGGAGGCATCGTATGGAATTGGATGTAACCCAAGCGCTGATGAAACCGGGAGAAGAATTTCCGTTCGAAGCAACGGTTACCCTTTCTCCCCAGGATGTGAACAGTGATACCGTCGTGTTCGATCCGGTTACGCTCAAGGGCATGTACTCCGCTGTGGACGGATCGGTACAGCTGGAGGGCAGGCTGCAGAGCACGGCGCACGCTCCCTGTGCGGTATGCCTGGGAAATGTGGATTATCCCATGGATGTCACATTTGCGGAAACCTTCCGCAAGGACGCCGTCGAAACCGAGGACGAGGCTTTCCGGTATGAGGGTTCCGTCGTATCGCTGGATCACCTTTCGCTGACACTGCTGATGCTTAATCTGCCGATGCGTTTCCTCTGCAAAGGGGCGCATAAAGACAACAAAGCGTATCAGGCGTACAGCAACCTTTCCAAGAATTCATGTCAAGAGGACACACAACGTCCCTTTGAGGCATTGAAGCAATTGCTCCAAGAGGATGAGGAGGTGTAGATCATGGCTCTGCCAAAAGGAAAAGTATCGCGTGCTCGCGGTCGCAACCGTCGCGCCAATTGGAAGCTTAGCCTTCCCGGCATCGTGGAGTGCCCGCAATGCCACCAGATGAAGCTTGCCCATCGTGTATGCAAAAACTGCGGCACCTATAAGGGTGTTCAGGTTATCAACATGACCGATAACGATGAAAAAGCAAGCAAAAAGGAAGATAAATAGTTAATCGTACCCTGTGAACGGAAGGAGTACGCTGTCCGGCCGCCAGAGAGAACAGCTCATAGGCTGAAAGGCTGTTTCGGATTTCGGATCAGCGGAAGGTCGTCCGGAAGGGCACGGAATGAACGGCTTTGCCCTGAGTTCCGTCGGGTGCGCCCGATACAGCGCACAGAGGCGACGGTTAACGCCGTCGTAAAGCAAGGTGGTACCACGGAGCTGCTCCGTCCTTCGGACGAAGCGGCTTCTTCTGTTTATAAGGAGCGAAACATGGAGTATTGGCAGGGTGTTGTATCCCGCATAAGCGTCCCGGGTATTATCCTGATCGTACTGGGGGCGGTGCTGTGCTTTGGCGCACAAAAGCTGGCGCCGATGTTATTTAAAGACGAGCAGAAGATATTGCCGATGAAAATGACAGGGTTGATACTGGTTATTGCCGGCGCGCTAATTGCGCTGATATGAGGTGAGTAAAATGAGCAAGGAATTTACCATGGAAAAGGTGTACACGCCCAATGAGATCGAGGGAAAGATCTACAAGATGTGGGAGGAATCGGGCGCGTTTAAGGTGGAGCGCGTGAAAGGCAAAAAGCCCTTCACTATTGTCATGCCGCCGCCCAACATTACGGGCCAGCTGCACATGGGGCATGCCATGGATTGCCTGTTTCAGGATGTACCCATCCGCTATCACCGCATGAACGGCACGCCCACGCTGTGGTTGCCGGGCACCGACCATGCGTCTATCGCGACCGAAGTAAAGATTGTGGAGCAGATGCGCAAGGAAGGCCTGAAAAAGGAAGACATCGGACGCGATGAATTTTTGGAGCGCGCCTGGAAATGGAAGGAAGAGTACGGCGGCCGCATCAACCGTCAGCAGCGCCGCCTGGGCGCCAGCTGTGATTGGGAGCGTGAGCGCTTTACCATGGACGAGGGCTGCTCCAAGGCGGTTAAAGAGGTGTTTGTCGATCTCTACAACAAGGGATTGATCTACCGCGGCAGCCGTATCATCAACTGGTGTCCGGTGTGTCAGACGGCGCTGTCCGATGCAGAAGTGGAATATGAGGAGCAGGCCAGCCATCTGTGGCATATCCACTATCCCGCCAAGGATGGCGGCGAGGGTGTGATTGTGGCGACCACACGGCCGGAAACCATGCTTGGAGATACAGCCGTAGCCGTGAACCCCAAGGATGAGCGCTATAAGGACTTAGTCGGAAAAACCGTTATCCTGCCGATCGTGAACCGTGAGCTGCCCGTGATTGCCGATGATTATGTGGATATGGAGTTTGGTACCGGTGCTGTGAAGATCACGCCCGCGCACGACCCCAACGACTTTGAGATCGCGCAGCGGCATAATCTGGAGATCATTCTGGTGACCAATAACGACGGCACCATGAACGAGAACGCCGGCAAGTATCAAGGCATGCCGGAAACGGAATGCCGGTTCAAAGTGGTGGAAGAGCTGAAAGAACTGGGCGCTCTGGTGAAAATTGAGGATTACAAACATAACGTGGGCACTTGCTACCGCTGCCATACGACCGTGGATCCGATTACCAGCCTGCAATGGTTTGTGAGCATGAAGCCGCTGGCAGCGCCCGCGATCGAAGCGGTGAAGGAAGGCAAAACCAAGTTTGTGCCCGACCGCTTTTCCAAGGTGTATTACAACTGGATGGAGAACATCCGCGACTGGTGCATCAGCCGCCAGCTGTGGTGGGGACACCGTATTCCCGCCTGGTACTGCGACGATTGCGGCGAGTTGATTGTCGCCAAGGAAACGCCTATAAAGTGCCCCAAATGCGGCAGCGCGCATCTGCATCAGGATGAGGATGTGCTGGACACGTGGTTTTCCTCCGGATTGTGGCCTTTTTCCACGTTGGGCTGGCCGGACCAAACGGAGGATCTGAAATATTTCTACCCTACCTCCATGCTGGTGACAGGGTACGATATCATCTTCTTCTGGGTAGCGCGCATGATCTTTTCCGGCATTGAACAGATGGGGGAAACGCCGTTTGACACGGTGCTGATCCACGGCCTGGTGCGCGACGCACAGGGACGCAAGATGTCCAAGAGCCTTGGCAACGGTGTGGATCCGCTGGAAGTGATCGAGAAATACGGGGCGGACGCGCTGCGCTTCTCGCTGGCCACGGGCATCAGTCCCGGCAACGATACGCGCTATACCGACGAAAAGGTAGAAGCATCCCGTAATTTTGTCAACAAGGTGTGGAACGCCAGCCGCTTTGTGCTGATGAACATGGATACCCGTGAGGAAATCGACTCCGCACAGCTAACCCTGCCGGACCAGTGGATCCTGTCACGGCTGCAAAAGGCGATTGCCGAGGCGAGCAAGCACATTGAGGACTGCGATTTCGGCATGGCGGCCAGTAAACTGTATGACTTTACGTGGAGTGAGTTCTGCGACTGGTATATTGAGCTGTCCAAGGGCCGCCTGATGGGCGACGATGAAGACCAGAAGCGCAACGTGCGCGCTGTGCTCTATATGGTGCTGGAAAGCATCCTAAAGCTGCTGCACCCCTTTATTCCCTATGTAACGGAAGAAGTGTACAGCTACCTGCCCGAGTCCAAGGGCATGTTGATTACGGCGGAATGGCCGAAGCTGAACCCTGCGTACGATTTTCCCGCCGAGGAAAAGCAGATGGAGGGTATCATGGAAATCATCCGTACCATCCGCAATCTGCGTGCCGAGATGAAGGTGGAGCACAGCAAGCGTACGCATATCAAGCTGATTCCGCAAAGCGGCTGGGAAGACGCGCTGGCGGATGTAGAGCCTTATCTGCAGCGCCTGGCCGGTGCCAGCAGCGTGCTGATCGCAACCGGTGAGGAAGCCGACACCGAGAAAACCGTAAGCGCAGTGTGCGCCTCGGCGGAAATCCGTATTCCGTTGGGTGAATTGGTGGATTTCAAAAAGGAAATTGCGCGGCTTGAGAAGGAAAAAGCCAATCTGGAAAACGAAATAAACCGTGCACAGGCAAAGCTCGGCAATCCGGGATTTGTATCCAAAGCGCCCGCAGCGCTTGTGGAAAAGGAAAAAGAGAAAATTGAGATCAATCAGGGAATGCTTGAAAACCTGACGCAGCGAATCAAAGAACTGCAAGAGGATTAATCATGGCAGAGGAAAGCCGGCCTTTTTACCATCAGCCTGTTTTGTTTGACGAGGTGATGGAATGGATGCGCCCCGCACCAGGCGGCGTGTATTTGGACTGCACACTGGGCGGCGGCGGCCATGCGGAAGGAATTCTCAAGGCATGCGGCGGGCAGGCGGAGTACTATGGAGTCGATCGTGATACCGATGCTGTCGCTGCCGCCAGTAAGCGGTTGGCCGCTTATAAAGGCTTTCATGCCGTTCACGGCAACTTTCATGAGGCGGCACAGCTGAATCTGCCGCCGCTCAACGGCATTCTGATTGATTTAGGCGTGAGCAGCTACCAGTTGGATAACGCCGATCGTGGCTTTAGCTACCACGAGGACGCGCCGCTGGATATGCGAATGGACGCATCCTGCGGACAGACCGCGGCGGAGTATCTGGCTGCGGTATCCGTGCCGGAGCTTACACGCGTGCTGCGCGAATACGGCGAGGAAAAATGGGCGGCGCGTATCGCGCAGATATTGGATGAAAAACGCAGAGAAAAGCCGATCCAAACGACGCTTGACTTGGTGGCGGTAGTAGACGCGGCCATTCCCAAAGCGGTGCGCCGTAAGGATGATGGGCATCCGGCACGGCGTACGTTCCAGGCGGTGCGCATTGCGGTGAATGATGAACTTGCGCCTTTGCGGCAGGCTTTGCAGGATCTGGAAGGATTGCTCACAGACGGCGGCCGGCTGCTGGTGATCACCTTCCACTCGCTGGAGGATCGCATTGTAAAGCAGACCTTCCGCACCATGCAGAACCCGTGCACCTGTCCGCCGAAAGCGCCGATCTGCACCTGCGGGAAAAAGCCGCTGGGCAAGGCGCTGGGCGGCGGTGCGATTAAGCCGTCTGCGGAAGAAATTGAACGCAATCCCCGCGCCAGAAGCGCTAAGCTGCGCGTGTTTGAAAAAAGGGGGTGAGGGCGTGCCGACACTGTATATCGTGGCGACTCCGATCGGCAATCTGGGCGATATGACGCCGCGCGCGATTGAAACGCTGAAACAGGTTTCGCTGATCGCGGCGGAGGATACCCGCGTGACGCGCAAGCTGCTGTCCGCGTTTGACATTCATACGCCGCTTACCAGCTGCCACGAACACAACGAAACGGAAAAGGCGCAGGCGATCATCGGTCGCATGCTTGCGGAAGATATCGACGTTGCCGTAACCACGGATGCTGGTACGCCCTGCATCAGCGATCCCGGCAGCATATTGGCCGATCTGGCCATTCAAAACCAAATCTGTGTCGTTGCCGTTCCCGGCGCAAGCGCGATTATTGCCGCGCTGAGCATTAGTGGTTTTGCGCTGGAGGAATTCACCTTTTACGGTTTCCTGCCGCGCCAGAAAAACGCACTGCAGGCAAGGCTTACGGAGATTGCCGCGCAATCGAAAATTGCGGTGGCGTACGAGTCACCCCATCGTGTGATTGCCCTTTTGGAAAGCGTGGAGGCGGTGCTGCCGGACACGCAGATCAGCATCAGCTGCGATCTGACCAAAAAATTCGAACTCACACTGCACGGGAATGTATCCGATATTCTGCAAAATCTGCGCCAGAACCCCAAGGCGAATAAAGGTGAGTATTGCATTGTATTCAAATGGCAGGCCCAGCCGGTGCAAGAAACGGAGGCGGAAACAACATCGCTCGAAGCGATGCTGTTTGACGGTGTTATAAAGGGTCTCTCCCTGCGGGAAAGCATGGATAAGCTCATAGCACAGGGACAGCGCAAAAACGCGGTATATGCCGCCAGCCTGCGCGTAAAGGATATGCTTACACTCTAAATTTCCATCTCAAATTCAATTTCGTCGCGCAGTGGAATGCCGTCCTCGCTCATCAGCGGGATACCGGACTTCAACCGGCGCGACGTTTCCAGCATATTGGGGCGCAGCGCGCGCAGGGTGAAGCCGCGCTTCTGATAAAACCGGATTGCATGCAGATTGTCGTTTGTTGTCATCACAATCAGCTTGTGCAATCCGTTTTCTTTGGCAATCTCCTTTGCCGCGTTGGTCAGCGCTGTGCCGATGCCGCTGTTTTCCCGCAGGCTTTCCAGTACCATGATTTCGCATTCCCCGTCATGAAAGGCGAACAGAAGGTAGCCTGCGATCACACCGTTTTTATCCAGCACGGCAAACCCCGGCAAGGTACGCGTATCCCATAGCCTGCCGTTGACGGCGATCATGGGGCCGGCCCATGCTTCGTCAATCAGCGGTTGAATTTTGGCACGCAGTGCCTCGTTAATGGGCGTAATGGTTTCATCCATACGATCACCTATCCTATAACAGGTCAGATCAGCTTTGCCTCGCCACTGTGCAGCGTACGTTCCTTACCGTCATCCGTGCGCACGATCAGACCGCCGGTTGCGTCGATGCCAATGCCGGTCGCTAAAAATGTTTCGCTGCCTACGGTGCAGCGCACCCGCCTGCCGATGGAAAGCGAACGTGCGCGGTAGTCATTAAGAAACGTCGATTGCTTCTGCGAAAACGCCAGCAGCTTATTGGCAATCTCTGCCGCTAACCGATTGCGGATCGGTATGTCAGGCTGGAGAAAGCCTACGATATCCTTTAAATCTTCGGGCAGTTCACAGCTGTTTACGTTGATGCCGATGCCGATGATCACGGCTTCGATCATTCCGCTTTCCAGGCTGGTGCTGGCCTCGGTTAGAATTCCGCAGATCTTCTTTCCGTCAAGAAATACATCGTTAACCCATTTGATTTTGCCCTGCTTGCCGGTAAGCGTTTCAATCGCCTGGCATACGCATACGGCGGCGTAGGCCGTAATCGTTGGCGCGGCCTCTACCGAAAAGTGCAGCGGCATCGCAAGCGTAAGGTACAGTCCGGAACCCTTGGGAGAATAGAACTGCCGTCCGCGTCGGCCGCGCCCCGCGGTTTGGCTGTCGGCTACGATCAGGAAACATTTTTCATCGCCGAGGCGGCGCTTGGCCTCGTTCAGTGTAGAATCGACAGTATCAAACGCGTATACGGGGCAAGGACGATCCAAATAGCGGCTGATGGCGGAGGCGGATAAATGATCATCGTCATGCGCCAGCTGATATCCGCGGTTGGGAGCGGATTCGATTTGATACCCCTGTGATTTCAGCTCGTTCACCGCTTTCCAGATTGCGGTTCGGGACACGAAGAACTGCGTCGCCAGCGCCTGTCCGGAAACGGGCGTATCGCGGTGGACTTCCAGTGCCTTAAGCAGTTTGTCTCTCAGCGGCATAACGGCCTCCTGTCAGTACGGATATCTGTATTATAGCAATCCTGTACGCGGCTTGACAAGCGTCTGGACGCAATGCTATGATTCGGGCATTGAAGGTTGGGGAGGCACAGCCATGGCAACAGTTTGTACGCGCTGCGTGATGGACGACAGCGACAGTGGTATCACCTTTGATGAACAGGGACGCTGCAACGTTTGTACGCGCTATCTGGAGCAGACGGAGTTGAGCGGGTACCACGCGGGCGCCAGCGAGGAAACCCTTAAAGCGCTGGTGGCACAGATCAAAAAGGCCGGCGAAGGCAAGGAATTTGACTGTGTGCTGGGACTTTCCGGCGGGGTAGACTCCAGCTATATGGCCTATATGGCACACGAATACGGGCTGCGCGTGCTGGCTGTGCATGTGGATACCGGTTGGAACAGCGAAATGGCCGTACGTAATATCGAGCGTGTTTGCAACGGGCTGGGCTACGAGCTGCATACCATTGTGATGGACTGGCCGACCATGAAAGAGCTGATGCGCGCCTATATGTTTTCCGGCCTTGCCAACTTAGACGTACCGCAGGATCATCTGTTCTGCGCGGCGGTTTACCGCTTTGCCAAACAATACGGGGTTAAATATCTGCTCAACGGTTCCAATCTGGCTACGGAGGGCGCATCCGCGCCGTTCAGCGCACAGCACAGCTACCGGGATTACTGGGAAATGAAAAGCGTCTACCGCAAGCACGGGCGCGGCAAAAGCCTGAAGAAATATATCCACCTGTCGCTGCCGGAAGCATGGTTCGGCGTACCGGGCGTGACCAAGATGAACCTGCTGGATTATGTGCCTTATACCAAAACCGGCGCAATCAAATTTCTGACCAAGACCTTCGGCTGGGAATACTACGGCGGCAAACACTTTGAAAGCCGCTTTACCAAGTGGTTCCAGTCGGTCTATCTGCCGCAGAAGTTTGGGTACGACAAGCGGCGCTACCATCTTTCCTGCCTGGTGCTTAACGGTGAAATGACACGGGAGGAAGCCCTCGAGGAGCTGGCGCAGCCGCCGTATCCGCAAGACGAAATGGCGGAGGACGAAGCCTATATTTTGAAAAAACTCGATATCACACCCGCGCAGTGGGCGGCGGAAATGCAAAAGCCGCCTGCAAAAGAAGGCGCATACTTCTCACAGGCGGGCTTGTATAAGCTAGCGAACAAGGTGCTTGGCAATAAGGGATTGGACAAGGTGAAAAGCCGTAACGTGCATCCCGTCAATCCGTCGCAGAGCGCTTAACGCTCCAAACACACAATATTTTCCACCCCTCCGGCATAACAGAACATATCCACAGGCTGACAACGGACAAAGCGATACCCGCCCGTTGTCAGCTTTTGCAGATCGCGTGCCTGTGTGGGCACGTGGCAGCTGACGTATACGATACGTTTTGGATTTGCTTCCAGCAGCGCGTCGATCACGGGCTGCTCCACGCCCTTGCGGGGCGGATCGAGCACCACAACATCGGGGCGCAGGCCGTCGGCTACCAGCTTTGGCAGCGCGTCTTCCACAGCGGCGGCGATAAACTCAGCATTGGAAATGCCGTTGACCTGGGCATTATGGATTGCGCTTTCCACGGCCTGCGGCACGATTTCCAGCCCGATTACGCGCTGGCAATGCCTTGCCATGCACAGCGAGATGGTGCCGGCACCGGCATAGGCGTCCACGACCAGATCATCTGCCGCAAGATTGGCAAATTCGATCGCCTTTTGATACAGAACCTCCGTTTGTTCGGGATTGACCTGAAAGAAGGATAGCGGAGAGATGGTAAAGGTAAGCCCTAAAAGGGTTTCGGTAATGGCGTCGGCGCCATACAGCTTGCGGCTTGTATTGCCGAGAATGACGTTGCCTCTTGCTTTGTTTACACTGACGTGCAGTCCCTTGAACCCCGGTACGCTGTTGGTGAGCAGGGCAAGCAATCTGTCCACGGCGGGCAGATCGGCCGATGTGGCGCACAGCACCACCAGCATATCTCCGGCACGGTTGAAACGCACGACCACATGCCGCAGCAGTCCCGTAAAGGTTCTCTCGTCGTAAGGCGCGATCCGGTTTGCACGTATCCACTGTTTGATGGCGGCGACCACGCCGGCAATGCTGTGCAGCGCAATCGGACAATCCGGTATCGCTACGATATCATGCGAGCGCTTGCGGTAAAAGCCGATCATGGGACTCTGCACACTGCCGGCGACCGGCAGGCTTGCCTTGTTGCGGCAGTGGATAGGATTAGCCGCCCCCAGCACAGGCGGAACATCCTGGGCACTAAGCGGCAGTTTGCCGATGCGCGTCAGGTTGTCATATACCTGCTGGCGCTTAGCCAGCAGCGTTATTTGATAGTCCATATGCTGCCCGCTGCATCCGCCGCAAAGCGCATAGGCTTCGCAAAAAGGTTCACGGCGCGCAGGCGAGGGGAGCAGCAGTTTATCGGCTTTGGCAAACGCATACGACGCCTGTGTTTTCAGTATTCTGGCGTCCACGGTCTCACCGGGCAATACGCCGGGGATGAATACAGGCAAGCCGTTATATCGGCAAATGCCTTCCAGCTCGGCGCCAAGCCGGTCGCAGGTTAAGCGGACCATTTGATTTTTCTGTAAAACAGTCTCCGCCATCGGCTAAACCTCGTACATCGGATTGCGCTTCTTTTTCTTTTTATCATCCGGAGCGATATAGCTGATCTCCAGCCGGTCAAAATGAATGGGCTCCAGAAAATGATCCGCCGTAAAACGCGTGAGTGAAAACTCCTGCCAGTCCTTCTGATGGCGCGGCAGCCATACCGGCATGCTCAAGTCCAACTGGTGCATAGCCTCGCGCAGCGCCAGCTCCGGATGCTCAAAATCGCAGGGTACGGTCAAGTCGCCCTTTGCGCGGTTGTTTTTCATCATCCGCAGCCACATGCGCCCGTTCATGTTTTCCGATGTACTCAAATTGCATCAACCTCTACTTAGTTTCACCCATTATACATGGAATGGGACGGCTTGTCGATATTTGCCTGCGGGTATGGCGCGTGCTATAATAGCGTATTGAACACAGATATTATTGCTAAACCAAAGGAGAGCATATGTCTTCACTGAAACAGAGAATACAGGATCGCACAGCCACACTGGGCGTGGTGGGCCTTGGCTATGTTGGGCTGCCGTTGGCCGTGGAAAAGGCAAAGGCCGGTTTTCACGTGGTTGGATTTGACGTACAGCAGGCTAAGGTGGATATGGTCAATCAGGGGCACAATTATATCGGTGATGTAGTAGCCCATGATTTGGAAGCAATTGTAAACAGCGGCAAATTCAGCGCGACCTGTAACTTTGCCGAGGTGGCCAGCTGTGACTGCGTATGCATTGCCGTGCCGACGCCGCTTGACGAGCATCAACAGCCGGATATCAGCTATGTAAAAGCCTCCAGCGAGAGCATTTTGCCCTATATGCACAAGGATATGCTGATCGTGCTGGAATCCACCACCTACCCCGGTACAACCGAGGAAATGCTCAAGCCGATCTTTGAGTCTTCCGGCCTGATATGCGGAAAAGACTTCTACCTCGCCTTTTCTCCGGAGCGTGTGGACCCGGGCAACGCGCTGTATAAGACCCGCAATACCCCCAAGGTGGTAGGCGGCGTAACGCCGGAGTGTACGGACGTTGCTGCCACGCTGTATGAAGCGGTATTGGAAGCACCGGTGCAGCGTGTATCGTGCCCCGCAGTGGCGGAGATGGAAAAGATTCTGGAAAACACCTACCGTAACGTGAACATCGGCTTGATTAACGAACTGGCCATTTTGTGCGACCGGATGAACATCAACATCTGGGAAGTTATAGAAGCCGCGAAAACCAAGCCCTACGGCTTTCAGGCGTTTTATCCGGGACCTGGCCTGGGCGGGCACTGCATTCCGCTCGATCCGTATTACCTGAGCTGGAAAGCCCGCGAGTATGGTTTCCATACCTCAATGATCGAGGCCAGTATGATGGTCAACGACCAGATGCCCGAGTACTGCACACAGCGTGCGATGAAGCTGCTCAATCAGGATAAAAAATCGCTGAACGGCGCCAAGGTGCTGCTGCTTGGCGTAGCCTATAAACAGGATATCGACGACTATCGCGAAAGCCCGGCGATACGTGTGCTGGAACGCCTGAAGACATACGGTGCGGATGTTTCGTATTACGATCCGTTTGTCGCAAGCTTTACCCACCACGGGAAAACATTCCAGAGCATTGCGCAATTGACGGCGGAGGTGCTGGACGCAGCCGATCTGGTGATCGTAACCACCGCACATACCACAGTGGACTATGCGTTTGTGGCCAGGCATGCAAAGATCGTGTTTGATACCAAAAACGCGATGAAGGATATTACACCCCGCGACAACATCAAACTGCTCTAGGAAGGATGTCCGACACGATGACAGATAAACAGCGCTATGCGCTGATCGGCTGCGGGCGCATTGCGCCAAACCATATTGCCGCCGCGATGAACAACAAGGAAAACCTGACCATTGCGGCGGTTTGCGACCTGATACCGGAGCGGATGGAAGCCGTATTACAGCAGGTGCCGGAGCAGGAACGCGGAAAAATTAAGCGCTATACGGATTATCAGAAGATGCTGACGGATATTCATCCGACACTGGTTGCTGTTGCGACTGAAAGCGGTGAGCATGCGAAAATCGGTATGTGTTGCCTACAAGCCGGCGCGAATGTCATAATTGAAAAACCGATTGCCCTCAGTCTTTCCGATACGCGCGCGATGATTGCCATGGCGGAAAAACACGACGTCAAACTTTGCGCGTGCCACCAGAATCGCTTTAATAAATCCATTCAGAAAATTCGCTCGGCAGTCGACGAGGGCCGCTTCGGCAAGATGCTGCACGGCGCGGCGCATATCCGCTGGAACCGCGGGAAAGATTACTACGAGCAGGCTCCGTGGCGCGGCACCTGGGCACAGGACGGCGGCGCACTGATGAACCAATGCATCCACAATATCGACCTTTTGCGCTGGATGATGGGCGGCGAAGTGGATGAGGTAATGGCCTACACCGATAATCTGGAGCACCCGTACATCGAGGCAGAGGATCTCGGTATGGCGCTGGTAAAGTTTACAAACGGTGCGTATGGGCTGATTGAGGGCACGACGAACATCTATCCGCAGAACCTGGAAGAAACGCTGTATCTGTTTGGACAGGACGGCACGGTAAAGGCCGGCGGCAAGAGCGTAAATATCATCGAGGAGTGGGATTTTCGCGACGGGCGCGGCGATCCCGCGACGATCAAGATGGAGTTTTGCGAAAATCCGCCCAACATATACGGCTTCGGCCATACGCCACTGTATGCCGATATGATCGCGGCGATTGCGGACGACCGTGAGCCGTACGTATCGGCTGCCGAAGGGCTGAAAACGCTGGAACTGGTGCTGGCGATCTATCAAAGCGCGGCGGAGCATCGGCCCGTTAAGCTGCCGCTTGGGAATTGCTGCACGTTGGATTTTGCGGGGAGGTTTGGGAAATGAGCATTCATCCCACCGCTGTAATCGACAGGGATGTGCTGATTGGCGAAGGTACGAAAGTCTGGCACTTTACCCATGTGCAGAGCGGCGCACGCATCGGCAGGCAATGCAATCTGGGGCAGAACGTGTATGTGGGCAGCGCGGTAACGATTGGCGATTGCTGTAAGCTGCAAAACAACGTGAGCGTTTATCAGGGCGTTACGCTGGGCAACGGCGTGTTCTGCGGCCCCAGCTGCGTATTTACCAATGATTTAACGCCACGCGCGCTATACCCCAAGGGCACCGAGCACTTTTTGCCGACTGTGGTAATGGACGGTGCGTCCATCGGCGCAAACGCGACAATTGTCTGCGGCCATACCATCGGTAAAAACGCCATGATCGGTGCCGGTGCGGTGGTAGTGTCCGATGTGCCGGATCATGTGCTGATGCTCGGCGTACCGGCCAAACCGGCCGGATTTGTATGCGCGTGCGGGCAAAGGCTGGACGGGTTAATCTGCCCCGTATGCGGCCGGAAATATAAAAAGATCGGCGAGGGACTCGCCGAAACAGAATAGCAAAATTGGCTGCGCAACGCGCAGCCAATTGCATATCAAAGAAAGGGCAGCAACGGTTATTGCTGCTTTTCTTCGTGATAAGCTTGCTCGGTATTCACGCGCCAGATGTTTCGCTTATCGGTTTTACCTGTCGTGAGGTTGTCTACGGCTTCAAAGGCGGTAGCCATGGAGTGGTCCATGTTGTTGTAACGGTGCTGGCCGTTGCGGCCGATGCAATAGAGGTTTGAAAAGCCATCGAGATAGCTGATGATTTGATCCATGTGCGCATAGCTGTCAAAGTAAGCGGGATACGCCTTTTGGATTTGTTCACGGCGGGAATCCAGCACATCCTGCGGGTTTTTCAAGATCCCGATTTTAATCAGCTCGTCAATGGCAAGCGCGGTGCAGCTCTCTTCACTCATGTTCCAGAACTCGTCGCCCTCCGTGCAAAAGTACTCCAGTCCCACCCATACGGTGTGCTCCGGATCCTTGACCATATACGGCGACCAGTTGTTGAATATCTGCACGCGCCCCATTTTCACATCGCGGTCCTGCACATAAATCCAGCAATCGGGTACGATATTGCCCAGCGTTTTCAGCTGCGTTTCGTTATGAATGTTCAGCTTATCGACCAACAGCCCCACGGTTACAAAATCACGATAGGGGAGATCGCCTGCGAGCGCTTCGATATCGGCGGGTGCGCCGGCCATTCCGTGCACCAGATCCTTGATCGGCATGGAGGAGAAGAAGGCGTCCGCTTCCAGGCGAACCTCCTGGCCGTTCTGCTGATAAGTAACGGCGGTAATTTTGCCGCCTTCGGTTTCCACAGCGGTTACAGCACAGTGCTTGCGTATCTCGCCGCCGGCGCGTTGGATATCGTCGGCAACCGTTTCCCACAGCTGACCGGGGCCGAACTTCGGATAGCGGAACTCTTCAATCAGCGAGGTTTGCACGGTCTTTTGACGTTGCTTTTTGGTCAAAAATACTTTGCCGAGCATATCTTTGAGTACGCCGCGTATGCTTAGCCCCTTGGTGCGCTGTGCGCCCCACTCAGCAGAGATGGCGCGGGGATGGCGGCCCCATAACTTTTCGGTGTAGCTTTCAAAAAACATGGAGTAGAGCTTGCGTCCGAAAGAATTTATATAGAAATTTTCAAGCGATGTTTCCGGCAGTTTATGAAACACCGAGTGCAGGTAGCTGAAGCCCACCTGCATGGTGGTGAAAAATCCCATGGCTTTCAGCGTTTTCCACTTTAAACTGACGGGATAATCAAAAAAATGTCCCTGATAATAGATGCGGCTTACGCGGTTGCGCACAAGCATCACGCGATCCTCGCGCTGGGGATCGGGCCCGCCTTGCGCAAGCGGGATATCGCGGTGCAGCAGCAGATCATCAAGCGACGGCGCGCCCTGCAAGGGCATCACCTGCTGCCACCAATCCATTACGCGTTGATCCTTGGAAAAAAAACGGTGGCCGCCGATATCCATCCGGTTACCGTTGTGACGTACCGTTTGGCTGATGCCGCCGATGGTATCGGTCTTTTCCAGAACGATGACTTCATATCCCTGATGCTTTGTAAGCAGTTCGTATGCCGCAGTCAGCCCTGCCGGACCGGCGCCGATCATGACAACCTTCATTCCGTTGGGATCTCCTTATCTGTTATCATAGGTAGTGCTGTTCATTCTAGCACAGATAATGATCGTGTGGCAAGGCAGGCTAAAAAGGCTAAACTTTTTGTTGCAAATGTTCCCAAAACACATTATGCTATTGGAAAGGCAATTTTGCGTGTATGGGAGAATGG
>DAOPIR010000013.1:19719-28774 GCA_035399245.1 Candidatus Limiplasma sp. | reverse complement strand
CGCGGCTCCACGCCGATCGACTTTGCCTACCGCATCCACTCGGGCGTGGGCAACCGCTGCGTAGGCGCCAAGATCAATGGCCGCATCGTGCCGCTGGACACGGAACTGGAGACCGGCGACCGCGTGGAGATCATCACCTCGGCCAACTCCAAGGGCCCCAGCATGGACTGGCTGAAAATTGTCAAAACCCCGCAGGCACGCTCCAAAATCCGCCAGTTTTTCAAGCGCGAGCTGCGCGGCGAAAACATGGTGCGCGGGCGTGAAATGCTGGAGCACGAGGCCAAGCGCCGCGGCGTGCAGATCCACACGCTTTTAAAGCCGGAGTTTTACGATCCCATCCTCAAGCGCTATGCGTTTCAGGAACTGGACGATATTTACGGCGCGGTGGGCTACGGCGGCATGGCCGCCAGCTACGTCATCAGCCGCCTGATGGAGGAGCTGCGCAAGACCGAAGCGCAGGTTACACCGGAGCTAAAAGAAATTACACAAGATGAAGTACATGAGCACGTCGGTAAGCCTATCCATGGTATATACGTGAAGGGGCAAAGCGGTATCCTGGTTCGGTTTGCGCGCTGCTGCAACCCCGTTCCGGGCGATGAAATTGTCGGTTACATCACCCGCGGGCGCGGTGTAACCGTTCACAAAGCCGACTGTCCCAACATGGGCGATCCGGATGACGACCGCATGATCGAGGTCGAATGGGCAGATACCGAAGGCGGCGATTTCAACGCCACGATCAACATTATCGCTTACGACAGCGTAACCCTGATGGGCGACCTGGCGACCTGCATCAACAACATGGGTGTGCCGATTATCGGCGTTAACGTCAAGCGCGATAAAAAACACCGCACCAGCACCGTGATTATGATCGTGCAGGTAAAAAGCCGCGAAACGCTGGATAAGCTGATCAAGGCGCTCAAACGGCGAACGGATGTCGTGGAGGTTTACCGCGGAACCTCGTAAAGCAATGGGATATGAAGCACCTGAAAATGAACGCCTTGTCGGGGTATCCGCGGGCATTTTGTGTTTGTGCGGGCAATGGAGCAAGGCGGATGGGGGAAGCAAAGCATGCGAGCAGTTATACAGCGGGTTACCCGCGCGTCGGTGGCCGTAAACGACCGGATAATCTCGGAGATCGGGCAGGGCTATCTGGTGCTGCTGGGCGTGGAAACGGGTGACACGCAGGCCGATCTGCAATACATGGTGGATAAGGTGGCGGGGCTGCGCGTATTTGAAGATGAGCAGGGCAAGATGAACCGCTCGATTACGGATATCGGCGGGCAGCTGCTGGTGGTGAGCCAATTTACGCTGCTGGGCGATGCGCGCCACGGCCGGCGGCCCGGCTTTACCGCGGCGGAGGAACCCCAGCGTGCCGATCAGCTGTATTCTCTGGCGGTGGATAAGTGGCGGGCGATGGGCATCACGGTGGGCACGGGCGTGTTCCGCGCGGATATGGCCGTGAGCCTGCTCAACGATGGACCGGTAACCATTTTATTGGATTCCAGAAAGCTATTCTAGAGGCGATTACATGAAAATCAATGTCGAAAAACTGCATGTAGGCAGCTATGATATGAACTGCTATCTCGCGGAAAATCCGGACACGCATGAACTGCTGATCGTCGATCCCGGCGACGATGCCCCGCGCATTATCGAAGCGGTGGGCGACTGCAAGCCTGTGGCGGTGCTGATTACACACGGGCATTTTGACCACATCGGCGCCGTGGACGGCGTATGCGAGCACTATCAGATCCCGATGTACATCCATGCGCTGGACGCGCCCAAACTGACTGATCCCGTGCTGAACGTGAGCCGGCAGTTTGACTGCAATGTCGTGGTGCATACCGCGCCTGTTCCCGTAGAGGACGGGCAGGTGCTGTCCCTCGGCGGCATGGAAATTACTGTGATGCACACGCCCGGGCATTCCAAAGGCGGGGTGTGCTATCTGCTGCCCGACAACCAGGGCGTGTTCTGCGGGGACACGCTGTTTCATCAGGGCTACGGCCGGTATGACTTTGCCGACGGCAGCTTTGCCGAACTCAAGCAGAGCCTGCGCAAGCTCTTTCAGCTGCACCCGCAGCGCATTGCGTATCCCGGCCACGGCTCAACAACCGTAGCGGGAAAATAGTTATGAAAATCTGTCTGCATACGCCGCTGCCGCGCTTTGCCAACGAGCTGTGGGACGTGCTCAAGCTGTTTTTCGTCACCGACGGCTTTGCTGTGCGGGCGACTGCACCGCTGTCGGCGCAGGACATCCAAAAAGCGCAGTTCACCGCCACGGTGCCCACGGCGGATATGCAGATATTGGAACACACGCTGACCGAGCAGGATGGCAGCTGGCGCTGCCGCTTTGTGCTGCAAGGGAACGAGGTGCAGCGCAGCGCGCCCATCCCCTCCGGTGTAAGCGAGCTGGTGCGGCGGCGGCTGCTTAAGCGCCTGTGCAAGATGACGCTGTACGACCTGTGCAAATCCATTTCCGGCATCCACCCCGCCTGGGGCGCGCTGACGGGCATCCGGCCCACGCGATTGCTCTACGCGCAGCTCGACGCGGGACAAACCTTACAGCAGGCGCAAACCGCCTTACAAACCGAATTTGACGTATCGCCCGCCAAAACGGCGCTGCTGGCCGACATCGTACAGGTGCAGCAGTCTCTGCCGCAGGCGGGCGCGCTTGATTGGGATGTTTATATCGGTATCCCGTTTTGCCCCACGCGCTGCACCTATTGCTCCTTTGCGGGCGAGGCGATCGCGGGCGGCGAAAAGGTGCGGCCCTATCTGGACGCGCTTACCCGCGAGATGGACGCCGCCGCGGCGCTGATGCGGCAGCGCGGCGCAGCGCTTCGGGCGCTGTACATCGGCGGCGGCACGCCCGTATCGCCGGATGACGAAACCTTCGCGCTCTTGCTGGAGCGCGTATGCGCGCGGTTTCCCCAGCCGATGGAGTTCACCGTGGAGGCCGGCCGGCCGGACGCGATTACCGCGGGCAAGCTGCGGGCCATGCGGCAGCACGACGTACAGCGCATCTGCGTAAACCCGCAGACGATGAACGATCCTACCCTGCGCTTGATCGGGCGCAACCATACGTCCCAGCAGGCGGAGGACGCCTTTCATCTGGCGCGCGCGCACGGCTTTACCCATATCAATATGGATGTTATCGCCGGCCTGCCGGGTGAGACGCCGCAGGATTTTCGCCGGACGATGGAGCGCATAGCGGCGCTGGATCCCGACAGTGTAACCGTGCACACGCTGGCCATCAAAAAGGGCGGCAAGCTGCGGCCGGAAACCACGCCCCTGCCGCCGGTGGCTGCCGTGGAAGAGATGGTTGGGATCGGCGCGCAGGCCGCCGCCCGCATGGGCATGAAGCCGTATTACCTGTACCGGCAGAAGTATATGGCCGCGGCGCAGCAAAATATTGGATATGCCAAGGAAAACAAGGTCTGCTTGTATAATATGGATATAATGGAAGAAACCGCCACAGTGCTGGCTATCGGCGCGGGCGCGATATCCAAGCGCGTGTTCCGCGCGGCGGATATGCGCATTGAGCGCGCGCCCAACGCCGGCAATGTGGACGTCTACATCAAAAATATAGAAGAAATGATCCGGCGTAAAACCAGATTATTTATGGAGGGCTGAAAATGACGGTATTTGTAGCATTGGATCAGGGCACGACCTCCAGCCGCGCCGTGGTGTTTGACCAGAACGGACGCATGCTTGCCTCGCGCATGAAGGAGCTTAAGCAAATCTATCCCAAGCCGGGCTGGGTGGAGCATAACCCCGACGAGATTTTATCGGGGCAGATTGAGGCGCTGCAGGCGGCGGTAAAGCTGTCGGGCGTGGACGTGAACGACATCGCCGCCATCGGCATTACCAACCAGCGCGAAACCACACTTTTATGGGACAAAAACACGGGGGAATGCCTGCACAACGCCATCTGCTGGCAGTGCCGCCGTACCGCGCCCTATGTGGAGCGCCTGGTAGCCGAAGGGCAGGCGGAGACCATCCGCCAGAAAACGGGGCTGGTGCCGGATGCGTATTTCAGCGGCACGAAGCTTGCCTATCTGTTGGACACGCTGAATGTGTACGACCGTGCGGAGCGCGGTGAGCTGTGCTTTGGTACGGTGGACAGCTTTCTGGCGTGGAACCTGGTGGATGGCCGGCCGCATGTGACCGACGCGACCAATGCGTCCCGCACGATGCTTTACAATATCCACACCCAGCAGTGGGACGACGATCTGCTTAAGATGCTGACCATCCCCAGGCAGCTTTTGCCGCAGGTGGTGGATTCGGCACAGGTGATCGGCAACCTGCGCACGGAGATCCTCGGGCGGCCCATCCCCGTGGCGTCGCTGGCGGGCGACCAGCACGCGGCGCTGTTCGGGCAGGCTTGCTTTGAAAAAGGCATGGTGAAAAACACCTACGGCACCGGCTGTTTTATGCTGATGAACACCGGCGACGACGCCGTGGACTGCAAAAGCGGGCTGTTAACCACCATGGCATGGCGGCTGAACGGCAAGCCGACCTACGCGCTGGAGGGCAGCGTGTTTGTCGGCGGCGCGGTGGTGCAGTGGCTGCGCGACGAGCTGCAGCTGATCCGTTCCTCCGCCGAAACCGAGACCATTGCCCAGAGCATTGAGGATACCGGCGGCATGTACATCGTGCCCGCGTTTACGGGCCTTGGTGCGCCGTACTGGGATATGTATGCGCGCGGCACCATTGTGGGGCTTACGCGCGGCAGCGGCAAGGCGCAGTTTGTGCGTGCGGCGCTGGAGTCCATCGCGTACCAGTCGGCCGATCTTTACGGCGCCATGGTCAAACACTGCGGCGAGCAGCCGCCCCGCATGCAGGCCGACGGCGGCGCCAGCGCCAACGCGTTTTTGATGCAGTTCCAGTCCGACGTGCTGGGCATCCCCGTGGTGCGCCCGCAGGTGACCGAGACCACGGCGCTGGGCGCGGCGATGCTGGCGGGGATCGCCACCGGCACGCTCACCTTTGAGCAGGCCAAGGCCTGCGTAAAGCCAGACCTTACCTTCACCCCCGCCATGGACGAGTTTGACCGCACCAACGCACTGGACGGCTGGCACCGCGCCGTAGAGCGCGCCAAGGGCTGGGCGGAAGCGGAATGATAACGCGCAAGCGGCTTGCTTGGCCGCGCCGTGCATATCACCCGTTTTGAACCGGCTGGAAGCTTATATTCTGTTATAAGAAGAACCGCCTGATATATAAAATGGAAATATCGTTACGGATCTGCGTTTTGCACACTGTAAACGGCCGCTTGTTTTACTGATACTGTACAGATGTAAACATCGGATAATCCTGCCGGCCGCCGCGGCGGAGGGCGCAGCGCGGCTCCTCCTCCAGCGCTTCTATAGCGGCGGTTTCACCGTCGGCCCAGCGGAGCAGCTCCAGCTGGGCATCCTCCAGCCGTTTGAGGATGCCGCCGATCCGGAAGCAGTGGGCTTCCCAGCCGTTACGCTTGTTGGCGGCCTCCCACTGGGCGCGGAACACGGCGAAAAACTGCTCGTACAGCGCGCACAGCTCCGGAAGCAAGGTTTGCGCCATGTACCGGATTTTCGCGCGGTCGTCGGCCTTGTATGCCGGCCGGAGCGCTTCGATCCAGGCCAGCTTTTTCTGCGCGATGGCCAGAAGCAGCCAGGCATAATCGCAGCGCGGATCGCCGCGCCTGCCCTGCAGCACGGCGAGGCCCTGCGCGAGCGTATCGGCATAGCCCCGCAAATCCCACAGCCCGAAGGTGAGCGGATAGAGCGGATCGCAGTAGAACAGCCCTTTGCCGGTGCGGTGATCCTCCGCGTCGGCGTAAAAGGCGCCGAACGCCTCATATGCGGCCGGATCGAGGCCGGTCAGCCGCGCCCCGAGCGCGCGCACGGCTTCCGGCGTGCAGGCGTCGCCCAGCCAGCAATGCTCCGAATAGACCGCCAGCTGGTTGAGCGCGAGGAAGTAATTCGTCTCGCAGCCGTCGTCGCCCCACTGGGTCGCCAGCACCGTGCCAATACCGGCGTGCAGGCAGGCGCGCAGCGCAGGATAGGCGGTGGCGTCCGTTAGCGCCACATGGGGCAGGAAGCCGGACCACGTCCAGATGCCGCCGGCAAACACAATCTCCCTGTTCAGCTGCTTGTGCCGCTGCAGCATGGCGGCGTAGAAGCCTTCGTCCGTATGATAATAATCCCAATAGCACAGCGCCACGTTGGGTATGCCGGCGGCCGCTTCGGCGGGTATAACGGCCTCGGGATCGTAATAATCGTTGGTCTTGGAGCCGAGGCGGTAGAACATATCGCTCCACATGATCGGCCGCAGCCCCTGCTTTTCACAGAGGGCGACCACCCTTTGCAGGTGGCGGTTCAGCAGCGCAAAGCGATCCTGAACGCCGTGCTTTTCCAGGAACCGGCCCAGACCCACGCCGTGCGCCTCGTCCATCCCGATGTGGATGCGCCGGCTGCGGAAGCATTGCTTCACGGAGGCGATGCAGGCCTCGATGAACCGGTAGGTTGCCGGCTCGTCAATCAGTATGCAGTCGTCGTTGTCGCGGAGGGCCGCGTTCTCCTCCCACTGCAGGAACTGCGCCAGATGCGCCAGCGTCTGGATGCAGGGCACCAACTCCACGCCCGCCTGCGCGGCGTATTCGTCCAGCTCGCGCAGCTCCTCACGGGTGTACCGGCCGCGCAGGTAGCCCAGATACGGGTACTCCTCCACGGGATAGACATCCTCGGTGTAGAGCATCAGCAGGTTCAGGCCCAGCGCTGCCTGATAATCGATGTACCTTTTCACGGAGGCGACGGTCATCACGCCGCCGCGCGACATATCCAGCATCGCGCCGCAGGACGCAAAATGGCGCTTCTGCTCCATTGCGGGCATCGGCCCGCCGCTGCGGAGCGCGCAGCCCGCCTGATAGAGCCCGCGGGCGATCCCCGACAGATCGGGGGCTTCGATGACCAGCGAATTTTCCTTCTGCATCACGCGCAGCGCTTCGCGCTGCCGGTACGCGATGGTTCCGTTCCACTGGCAGCCCGCCAGGCCGAACATCCGCCCGCGAAGGCCGGCGCATGCCATATTCCATTCCATGAACCATTCCCCCTTATGATGGTGTATATACGCAATGCGGCGTGCCAATCCCTGCAACGGAAGGAAGGCGTGCGGCGTTTGAAGAAGTCTATGGAGTCGAAAGGAGAACGTATGGCGTTCAGCGATTATTTTGCGTCCGTCCCGCGGCTGGAAACGCAGCGGCTTACGCTGCGCGCCTTTGCGCGGGCGGACATGGACGCCTATCTGCTGATGATCCGCGACCCGCGGGTGCAGCGGTATCTGGGCGGCGGCGTGAACGTGTTCGACGGGGAGCCGCATATTACCAACTGGCTGAACAATATCAACGGGCGGCTGCTGCAAACGAAAACCGTGCTGACGTGGTGTGCGCAGCGCAAGGCGGACCGCGCGGTGATTGGCCGCGTGGACCTTGGTGGCTTTGTGAAGCAGTCCATGGCGGAGCTATCCTATTACTTCGCGCCGGCGGCGTGGGGGCAGGGCTTTGCCACGGAGGCCGTGGCGGAGGTGACGCGCTTCGGGCTGGACGAGCTGAAGCTGCACCGCATCCAGGCTGCCGTGCTGCCGCAAAACGCCGCATCCATCCGCGTGCTGCAAAAAGCGGGCTATACGCAGGAGGGCATTTTGCGAAAATACCGTTTCGGCAGAGAGTTTCACGATACGGTGCTGCTCGCTGTGGTGCGGGAGGAAAACCTGAAAGCATAAGAGGGAAACGGATATGAAGGGAAAGATCATTTTTCTCAACGGTACCTCAAGCTCCGGCAAAACCACGCTGGCGCGATGCCTGCAGGCATCGCTGGACGAGGTGTATTACCATATCGCAGCGGACGACTTTCTGCATATGATGGACGAACAGAAGCTGGAAAAGATTACATATGATTGCTTTGTGAATACCGTATCGGCCATGCACCATACGGTGAAGCTGTTTTCCGACAGGGGGCTCAACGTGATTGTGGACCATGTGCTGCTGGATACGCCCGAGCTGGCGTTTGCCACGCCGGAATGTGTAAAGCTGCTGCATGATTCGCCGGTGCTGTTTGTCCGGGTGGACTGCGACCTGGCGGAGCTGGAGCGCCGCGAGAAGGCGCGCGGCGACCGGGAGGCCGGCATGGCCAAATGGCAGACAGAGCATATCCACGGAAATCAGATCTACGATGTGCAGGTCAACACGGCGCGCCAAACCACGGATCAGTGTGTGCAGGTCATCCGCCGCATGCTGGATAAACCGGAGGAATGGACCGCGTTTGAGCAGCTGTACATGCGGATTGGGTAACGGTACATAAGCCGTGCCTACAGGTGAAAAGCTACGATAGAGGAGGGTAATCCATCTATGAAAAAACTGATTGCGGTTCTGCTTGCGCTGACCATGGCGGCGGCGCTTTGCGCCACGGCTGCCGCGGCTACCTACACGGCGGGCGATTATTATGCCATCACCTATCCCGACGAGCTGCTGCTGGACGATACCTCCTATGCCGAGAACAACACGGAGGATGACGCATGGCTGTTTATGCTGGAGGGCGACGATTTTATCATTGACGCCTACTGGATGACGCTTGCAGAGTATGCGGATTTCAGCCTCAGCAACGCCAATGCTGTGGATGAACAGATGTATCTCAACGAGATCGCGTCCACCTTTGCCGAGGAAAATCCCGAGCTGCTGAGCACCGTGGCAACGGACAGCGGCCTGGTGTTCTACGTTTTCCGGATGACGGATGACGAAGGTGTGTACCTGTATGCCGAGGTGATCGAAAACGGTGTGTGCGCGAACTTCGTGTGCTACTATTTCGATGCCGAGCCGGACGAAGCGCTGCTGCAAACCTTGGAAACGGTGCTGCAGTCGGTTGCACCGGCGGCGGAAGAATAGGGGCAGCTTTTCATACATTAACTTACAAAGTAAACATTGGCTGCCGCACGTATACTGCGACAGCCGTACTGACATGAATAGGAGATATACGATCGGCAATAGATAAACCGATTGGCCGCCGAAGCGGCCAATCCGGTTTTC
>DAOPIR010000013.1:0-19619 GCA_035399245.1 Candidatus Limiplasma sp. | reverse complement strand
TCTTACCTATTTTTCTCTTGTCCAAAAGAGAAGCGGCTAGATGCGGTTTTCTCTTACCTATTTTTCTCTTGTCCAAAAGAGAAGCGGCTAGATGCGGTTTTCTCTTGCTTATTTCTTTCTTGTCCCAAAAGAAAAGCGGCTAAATGTGGTTTTCTCTTGCTTATTTCTTTCTTGTCCAAAAGAGAAGCGGCCAATCCGGTTTTCTCTTGCTTACTTCTCTTTTATCCCAAAAGAGAAGTAAGTTACTTGAACGCCCCCGTATAGAACTGGTAATACGTGCCTTTTTCGGCCAGCAGGGTGTTGTGGTTGCCGCGCTCGATGATGCGGCCGTCCTCCAGCACCAGGATGGCTTCGGAGTTTTGCACGGTGGACAGGCGGTGGGCGATCACGAACACGGTGCGGCCGGTCATCAGCTGATCCATGCCCCGCTGCACCAGCGCCTCGGTGCGGGTATCGATGGAGGAGGTTGCTTCGTCCAGGATCATCACGGGCGGATCGGCCACGGCGGCGCGCGCGATGGATAGCAGCTGCCGCTGGCCCTGTGACAGGCGGCCGCCGTCGCCGGAGATCTCGGTTTGATAGCCCTCGGGCAGGCGCGTGATGAAATCGTGCGCGTTGGCAAGCTTGGCGGCCTCGATCACCTCGTCGTCGGTGGCGTTCAGCCGGCCGTAACGGATGTTCTCCATCACGGTGCCGGTAAACAGGCGGGTATCCTGCAGTACCATGCCCAGCGAGCGGCGCAGGTCGCTTTTTTTGATCTTGGAAATGTTGATGCCGTCGTAGTGGATTTTGCCGTCGGCAATGTCGTAAAAGCGGTTGATCAGGTTGGTGATCGTGGTCTTGCCCGCGCCGGTGGCGCCTACGAAGGCGATCTTCTGACCGGGCTTGGCAAACAGCGAAATATCGTGCAGCACCAGCTTATTAGGCTCGTAGCCGAAGTCTACGTCGAAAAACTGCACGTCGCCCATCAGCCGTGTGTAGGTAACCGAGCCGTCCTGCTGGTGCGGGTGTTTCCACGCCCACACGCCGGTACGGTGGTCGGCCTCGGTGAGGACGCCGTTTTCATCGTTGGCGTTGACGAGCGTCACATAGCCGTCGTCCACCTCCGGCGCTTCGTCCATGAGGTTGAAGATGCGCTCGGCGCCGGCAAAGGCCATAACGACCGAGTTGATCTGCTGGGCTACCTGGCTGATGGGCTGGCTGAAGCTCTTGGACAGGGTGAGGAACGAGGCAATGCCGCCCAGCGTCAGCCCGCCGACGCCGCCGATGGCCAGCGCGCCGCCCACAATGGCGATCAGCACGTATTGCAGGTTGCCGATGTTGGCCATGATGGGCATGAAAATGTTGGCGTAGCGATTGGCTTTTTCGGCGTTGTCAAACAGCTCGTCGTTCTTTTGGTCAAAGTCGATCTCGGCCTGCCGCTCGTGGTTAAAGACCTTGATCACCTTCTGGCCGTTGATCATCTCTTCGATGTAGCCGTTTACGTCGCCCAGCGACTTTTGCTGGTGGATGAAGTATTTGGCGGACTTGCCGCCGACCTTTTTGGTGACGATCAGCATAATACCGAGGAAACAGAGCACCAGCAGCGTCAGCCATACGCTGATGGACAGCATCGCGGTAAACACCGCGGCGATCGTGATCACAGAGGAGAACAGCGACGGGATGCTCTGGGAGATCATCTGGCGCAGGGTATCGGTGTCGTTGGTGTAGTGGCTCATGATGTCGCCGTGGGTATGGCTGTCGAAGTATTTAACGGGCAGCGTCTGCATGTGGGCAAACATCTCGTCGCGCACGCGCTTGAGCACGCCCTGCGCAATGGTGACCATAAACCGGCTGTAAAACAGCAGCGCGAGCACGCCGGCCAGGCAGATGGCACCGATCGTGAGGATGGCTTGCAGCAGGCCGGAAAAATCCGGACTGTCGCTAAGCAGCAGCGGCGCGATGTAATCGTCGATCAGCGAGCGGATGAACAGCGTGGAGATCACGCCCGTGACCGCGTTGATCAGTATGCATACCAGCACCACGATAAACAGCGCGCGGTACCGGCCCGTGATGTAGGACATCAGGCGTTTGATGGTTTTGCCGAGGTTTTCGGGTTTACCGTGGGCGCCCGGGCGCATTCTACCTCCCCTCATCATCAAAATCGCCTCCCTTCATCTGCGAATGATAAACTTCCTGATAAATGGTATTGGTTTTCAGCAGCTCCTCGTGCGTGCCGACGGCGTTGATTTTGCCGCCGTCCATGACGATGATGCGGTCGGCGTCGCTGATGGAGGAGATGCGCTGGGCGATGATCAGCTTGGTGGTGTCGGGCAGATCGGTTTTAAACGCCTGCCGAAGGGACGCGTCGGTGCGCGTGTCCACGGCGCTGGTAGAGTCGTCCAGGATCAGGATCTTGGGCTTTTTGAGCAGCGCGCGCGCAATGCACAGCCGCTGCTTCTGCCCGCCGGATACGTTGGTGCCGCCCTGCTCGATGTGGGTGTCGTAGCCGTCGGGGAAGGACGTGATAAACTCGTCCGCCTGCGCCAGCTTGCAGGCCGCGATCAGCTCGTCGTCCGTAGCGTCGGGATTGCCCCAGCGCAGGTTATCCTTGATGGTACCGGAGAAGAGCACGTTTTTCTGCAGCACGACGGATACGGCGTCGCGTAGCGTTTGAATATCGTAATCGCGCACGTCCTGTCCGCCCACCTGCAGCACACCGTCGGTCACGTCGTACAGGCGCGGGATCAGCTGCACCAGCGTGGATTTGGAGCTGCCCGTGCCGCCGATTATACCGATGGTTTCGCCCGAGGCGATGTTCAGGTTGACGCCGGCCAGACATAGCTTATCCGCCTGCTGCGCATAGCTGAAGTCTACATTTTGAAAAGTGATGGAACCGTCCTTGACGGCCATGACGGGCGAGGGCTTGTTGGCCAGGTCGGGCGTCTCGGAAAGCACTTCCGAAATACGCTCGGCCGATGCGCGCGAAATGATGACCATGACGAACAAAAACGACAGCATCATCAGGCTCATAAGGATCATCATGACGTAGGACAGGAAGCTGACCAGCTCGCCGGTGGTCATGCTGCCGGCCACGATCAGCTTGGCGCCGACCCACGCGATCAGCAGCATGCAGATGTACACGCTCAGCTGCATCAGCGGGCCGTTGAAGGCGATAATCTTTTCCGCCTTGGAAAAGTCGTTGTAGATGCGCTGCGATATCACGCCGAACTTTTTGTTCTCGTAATCCTCGCGCACGAAGGACTTGACCACGCGGATGCCGTGCAGGTTTTCCTGTACGACGTTGTTGAGCTTGTCGTACGTTTTGAATACGCGCTGAAAGATGGGGTGCACGTGGCTCATAATCAGGTACAGCCCCACCGCAAGGAAGGGGATGATGCCCAGGAAGATCAGCGATACCTGCGCGCTGATGGAAAACGCCATGATCAGCGAAAAGATGATCATCGCGGGCGCGCGCACGGCCATGCGGATGAGCATCATGTAGGCATTCTGGATGTTGGTAACGTCGGTGGTCAGGCGGGTGACGATGCTCGAGGTGGAAAACTTGTCGATGTTGGAAAACGAAAACTTCTGCACGCTGTAGAACATATCGTGGCGCAGGTTGCGCGCAAAGCCCGCCGCGGCCTTGGCGGAATAGAAGCCCGACAGCACGCCGAACATCAGCGACATCAGCGCGCCCGCTACCAGCGCGATGCCCATTTTCCAAATATAGTTCATGTCGCCGCCCTCGATGCCTTTATCGATCAGGCTGGCCATCAGCAGCGGGATAATGACTTCCATCACCACTTCCATTGTGACAAAGAAGGGAGATAGAAGGGATGCTTTTTTGTATTCCCGTACGCATCCAAGCAGTCGTTTGATCATAAGTGTCCTCCGTGTTATTGATCAGGTTAAGCAGGGCAGTCATTCCCTGTGCGTTGCCGGCAACCCCGTTTACCGGGGGTGCGTATCCGCGGGCGATGAAGGCGGCGCGAGATTCTGCCGGATCTTGCCCAGAATGCGAAACAGCGTTTCGATTTCATTTTCGCTCAGCCCCGCGGTGATGCTTTCCTCCACCTGGTCGATGGCGTGCATCACGTTTTCGTGGATGCCGATGGCCTTGGGCGTCAGCGTTACCTTTTTGCAGCGCGCGTCCGAAGCGACGGGTGTGCGCACGATCAGGCCGTCGCGCTCCATGCGCTGCAGTATGCCGCTGGCGGTGGAGCGGCGGATGTTGAACTCCAGCTCCAGATCATGCTGGAAGATATCGCCCTCGTCCTTATGATGGTATAAGTACCCGATAATCCAGCCCTGCATGCCTGTAACACCCTGCGTTTCATGGCTGGCAATCGTTTGGTCGATGCATTGCTTTGCCAGATTGGAAACCGATTTAATCGCAAAGCCGATTCTGCGCTGATCCGGCATCGTTTCACCCCCTACTGTTAGCACACTAACAATTAGCATGCTAACAGTATAGCGACAATAAATTTTATTGTCAATCGGTTTTTATCGCGGTCGCTGTAAAAGATTTCTTCGGCAAATTGTGGAGAGATACCAAAAGCAGTCCCGGCAGCGGAGCAACCGAGTATCCGCCGGCAAGAAAAAACGGAAGGGACCGCCGCAGCAAAGAAATTGCCTGCGTCCCTTCCGCCGGTTACCTGCCGGTTACGCGTCGGATACCGCGGCTATACGGAGGTTTCCCGCCGATACAGCGCCTCGATCCGGCGGAGGATCGCGTCCAGCTCTTCCTCCGTGTAGGGTTTGTCCAGAAAGGAATTCATACCGCGCAGCGGCATCTCCTGAAACATTTTGGTAAACAGGTCGTCTCCGTCTTCTTTTTTCGCCGGCTTCTTTTTCTCAGGCACAGGGAAGGACCGCTGCAGGGCGTCCATCAGGGGCTGAAGCTCCTCCTGCGCGCCGGAGACCTGAAGCAGGTCGCCGATGGTGGAATTTCTGGTAAAGGCGCGGATCAGCGGCTTGGAATCGGTGATGTCCACCGTTCCCGTCAGGCGAATATCGCGGCTGGACGCGCCGATCTGGATTTCATACCGGCCGTTTTCGGCATACCAGTCATGGATGCCGGTATCGAAATAGGCAAAATCGCGGCGGGAGAGCGTAAAGGTGACGGTCTTGGTTTCGCCGGCGGCAAGCGCCACCTTGTCAAAGCCTTTCAGCTCATGCACGGGACGGCGGATGCCCTCGTGCCGGCTGGCAACGTAGAGCTGAACGACCTCCTTGCCGGCGCGCTTGCCCGTGTTGCGGATGTCCGCGGAAACGGTCAGCGGGCCGCCCGTGGCAAACGCGGCATCGTCAATGCGCAGGTTTTGGTAGGCAAAGGTGGTGTAGCTCAGCCCGAACCCGAACGGGAAACGGACGTCGGCTTTGACGGAATCGTAATAGCGGTAGCCCACATACACGCCTTCCCGATACGATACCGCGTCGCCGTCGCCCGGGAAGTTGAGGTAGCTGGGGTTATCCTCCAGCCGAAGGGGGAAGGTTTCGGCTAGCTTGCCGGAGGGATTGACCGTGCCAAACAGTACATCCGCCGCGGCGCCGCCAACGGCCTGCCCGCCCAGATAGGTTTCCAGCACGGCCTTGACCTTGCCGATCCACGGCAGCTCGATGGCCGAGCCGTTATGCAGTACCACAACGGTGCGCGGATTGGCCTTTGCGATTTCCTCGATCAAGTGAATCTGGTTTTGGGGCATCCGCATATGCCTGCGGTCAAAGCCCTCCGATTCGGACGCCGGCGAAAGGCCGGCAAACACTACCGCCGTATCGCAATCCTTTGCCAGCGCCACGGCTTCGGCCACAAGGCGCGGGTCAACGGCGTCCTCTGCGTCGTCAAATCCCTGTGCGTAGCGCACATCGGCGCCGGCGGGCACCGCATCCATCGCGCCGGTGATATCGGACGGGTTGATATGGCTGGAGCCGCCGCCCTGATAGCGCGGCGTTTTGGCGTATTTGCCGATAAAGGCGATTTTCTCATCCCTGCAAAGCGGCAGTATATCGTCCTCGTTTTTCAGCAGCACCATGCAGTCGGCGGCGATACGGCGGGCTGCTGCGTGGCCGGCTCGCAGGTCAAAGGCCGCGTCGGCGCGATGATTGTCCAGATAGCGGTACACAATGGTCAGGATTCGCGTAACGGCTTCGTCCACCACGGCCATGGGCACGCGCCCGCTCTGCACGGCGGCCACGAGCTTTTGGTCGTTTTGCGTGGTTTTGCTCGGCATTTCCAGGTCCATGCCTGCCAGCACGCCGGCCACGTGGTCGTTGCACGCGCCCCAGTCGGTCATGGTGTACCCGTCAAAGCCCCATTCGTCCTTGAGAATGGTGCGCAGTAAAAGCTCATTCTCGCTGGCGTAGGTGCCGTTTACCCGATTGTAGGAGCACATTACCGTCCACGGCTTGCCTTTTTTTACCGCGCCTTCGAAGCTCGCCAGATAAATTTCGCGCAGGGTGCGTTCGTCCGCGTTTGCGCTCACGGTCAGGCGGCGGGTTTCCTGGTTGTTCATAGCGTAGTGCTTCAGGCTGGTGCCCACGTTTTGGCTCTGCACACCCTGTATGTGCGCCGCCGCCATCTCGGACGCCAGATACGGGTCCTCACTGAAATATTCAAAGTTGCGGCCGCACAGCGGGCTGCGTTTGATATTGGCTCCGGGGCCCAAAATCACGCTCACGTCCTCGGCCTGGCATTCCTCGCCCAGCGCCCGCCCCAGGCCATACAGCAGATCCCGGTCGAAAGAGCAGGCGGTGGCGCAGGCGGCGGGATAGCAGACCGCCTTCACCGCTTCGTGAAGGGCAAGGTGATCGCCCGCGGTGTTCTGCTTGCGCAGGCCGTGCGGACCGTCGGTAATCATCACCGGCGGGATGCCCAGGCGCTGTACGCCTTTCAGGTTCCAAAAACCGCTGCCCGAGAGCATGCCGGCCTTCTCCTCCAGCGTCATCTGTTCCACGAGCTTTTGTACGTTTGTCATGGTGTCCTCCTCATTGTAAAGCGCCTGTTGCACAGGGATGATCCGCCGTATCGGACGACACGGAAGTATATCGTTCTATCCATGCGCAAAAATCAGGTGCGTTCTATCTCTATTCCAGACTATATCACGGTAAATTTCTTTTTGTCAATCATAAGAAAGGACGACCTCTGTACAAAAAGTATAACGTAATACTTATATTTGGCTTCGCTATGAATCCGCACCTGATGAAAGGGCGGCCGTTTCTCACTGCAACGTTGCATTTGCTCTTCGTTTCTGGTACAATTTAGCAGATTAAATGAGGTGAAACCATGCCCACTATCCGGGAAATCGCGAAAGAAACAGGCCTTTCGGTCAGCACGGTGTCCATCGTGCTGCGCGGCAACGTGCCCAAAGGCCGGGTTTCGGAAGAGACGCAAAAAAAGATCCGCATGACGGCGCAGAAGATGGGATATCAGCCCAACCTCTCGGCGCGGCGCCTGCGCTCGGGGCAGGAAAACGTGCGTACGCTTGCCGTGTTCTGGGCGTCTGATTTTCGCGCGCCGCTGATGGTGCGCTTTTTGCGCGGGCTGCAAAAGGCCGTGCTGGACAGCGGCGATACAAGCGAGTTTGTGATCTATCCCTACCACGTGGGCAAGCTGAGGGAAGCGCTGCGGGAGCCGTACTTTTATAACGCCGCCATCGTCTGCAACGCCAATAAGGACGATATCGCCTTTTTGGAAAACGACAACATCCCCGTGCCTGTGGTGCTGTACAACCGGCACTCGCAGACCATCCTTAATGTCTGTGTGGATAACGTTGCCATGGGCGTCCTGCCCGCGGCCATCTTTACCTCGCGCGGGCACAGGCACGCCGTGATGATCACCAATCTGGCGCCCTTCATGGGCATGGAGGAGCGCGAGCAGCGCTTTACGCAGGAAGTGATCAACAACGGGCTGTCCATCCGGCTGCTGCGTGTGGAGGCGTCCATGGAGGGCGGCTATCAGGCGGCGCAGGCGATTGCCGCCATGGAGCCGCGGCCCGACTGCGTGTTCTGCCTGCACGATGCGCTGGCGATCGGTGCGCTGAAGGGCTTTGCGTCCCGCGGCGTGCGGGTGCCGGAAGATATCGAGCTGATCAGCGTGGGCAACGGCGACAAGGATTTGGAGGAATATGCCAGCACGTCGCTGTCGGTGGTGCATCTGCCCATGGAGCGGATGGCGGCCGAGTGCCTGCGGCTGGCGCTGTCGAGCTCGTGGGGACAATCGGAGGGCGAAGGCTCCGTGATGCTGCCGGTGGTGTACCGCTGCCGGGAAAGCTGCGGCCCGATGATCGAGCCGGAAGCCAACTGAAATATAGTATGCGGCGTCTCCCGATAGCGGGAGACGCCGGGTTTCTTCTGCCAGAAACCGTACGGGTACCGCGCGGCTGCGGCTTTTCTGCCGGAAAATAAAAGGCAGCACACGCATCATGGTGAAGCGCTGCTGCCTTTTCGTTTGCGCAGGAAAAAATCAGCCGATGGCTTCCACGATGGCCGCCACACCCATGCCGCCGCCCACGCACAGCGTGGCGAGGCCGCGCTTTTTGCCGGAGCGCTGCATCTCGTGCAGCAGGGTGACCAGTATCCTCGCGCCGGACGCGCCCACGGGGTGGCCCAGCGCGATGGCACCGCCGTTGACATTAAGGATTTCGTCGTTAATGCCCAGCTCGCGTCCCACGGCGATGGACTGCGCGGCAAAGGCTTCGTTTGCCTCGATGAGATCCAGATCGCCGATGGTGAGGGCGGCCTTTGCAAGCGCCTTGCGGGTGGCCGGAATGGGGCCCAGCCCCATCACCGCGGGATCTACGCCCGCCGCCGCGCCGCACAGGTAGCGTGCCATCGGGGCCACGCCCAGCGCCTGCGCTTTTTGCGCGCTCATCACCACGACCGCGGCCGCGCCGTCGTTGATGCCCGAGGCATTGGCGGCGGTCACGGTGCCGTCCGGCTTAAAGGCGGGGCGCAGGCCGGCGATGTTTTCCGCCGTTACGCCGTCGCGGGGGAACTCGTCTTGCTCAAACAGAATTTCGGCCTTTTTCTGCCGCACGGGAACCGGTGTGATCTCATCCGTAAATTTGCCGGCGGCGCGGGCCGCCTCGCATTTTTGCTGGCTTGCGGCGGCAAAGGCGTCCTGCTGGGCGCGGGTGATGCCGTACTTGGCGGCGATGTTTTCCGCCGTAATCCCCATATGAAACTGGTTGAACGCATCCCACAGGGCGTCGGTGATCATGGTATCCACCAGGCTGCCGTCGCCCATGCGGTAGCCGTAGCGCGCGCTTTTGAGTGCAAAGGGCGCGGCGGACATGTTTTCCGTGCCGCCCGCGACGATAATATTTGCCTCGCCGGCACGGATGCGGTCGGCCGCCAGCAGCACGGCCTGCAGGCCGGAGCCGCATACCTGGTTGAGGGTCATCGCCGGTGTTTCCACAGGGATGCCCGCATGGACAGCCGCCTGCCGCGCCACGTTTTGCCCCTGCGCAGCGGTAAGCACGCAGCCCAGGATCACCTCGTCCACGTCGCAGGGCTGGATGCCCGTGCGCGCGAGGGCGTCCCGGATTACGATGCTGCCCAGCTGCGCGGCGGAGGTATCCTTCAGCGCGCCGCCGAATTTGCCGATCGCCGTGCGGCAGGCGCCGGCCAGTACAATTTCTTTCATGTTGCTTTCCTCCATAGGATCGTATATTACAGCGCCGTGTCTTCCCGGCCGCAGAAGGCGTCCACAGGGCTCTTGCCCGTAAAGGCGGATACGCCGGTGATCTTGTCCAGCACGGCCTTGAGCGTGGCCGGCGTATAGGTATAGGCGTTGATGAAGGTTTTAATCTGCGGCACGTCGATGAGGTGGTAGGGGTTGGCAAAGCTGATGCCCATGACGGGGATTTCCTTCGTGAACCATGGCAGGTTGCCAAAGCCGAGCACGCCCTTCCACGCCAGGCGGATGACGGTGTTGTTGGAGGCGGTGGGGAAGTGGAACACATAAACCGCCGCGTCAAACGCTTCTTTCAGCTGCTTTATGCCGTTGGGCTTGTCGGAAAACGCCATGGAGTTTTCGGGCGCGTCCAGCACGGTAAAGCCGCGTTCCGTCAGCGCGGCGCGCATTTTTTCGGCAAGGTCGCAGTGCATGCCGAACATATCGCCGCCGTCCACCACTACCAGCATGACGCGCTTGTATTTATCGGGCGTCAGCGGCAGCATGGTTTCCTTGTTTTTCACCAGGGTTACGGACCGGTCGGCGCACTCGTCGGCCCAGGCGGTAAACTGATCGTTGGCAAGCACCTTCAGCGCGCCGGCGTCCGGCACAAGCGTTCCGGCCTTTTGCTTTTTGTGCAGGCCCAGCGAAGCCTTGACGCCGAGGATACGGGTAAGCGCCTCGTGCAGGCGCTCCCCGGTAATTACGCCGTCCTGATAACCCTTGAGCATAAAGCCGTAATCCTCGAAGAAATCCTTGTTAAACAGGAACATGTCGACCCCGCGGGCGATGCTCTGGGGCACAGCCTGCTCGCGCGGCATGGCGGTGGTAAAACCGCCCATGCTGGTGGCGTCGGATACGATCATGCCCTCAAAGCCCAGCTCCTTGCGCAAAAGGCCCTCAAGCAGCTCGCGGGAAAGCGTGCCGGGCAGATAGGCTTCCGCCTCGGACGCCGCGGGATTTATCCGCTTGGCCCACGCCGGCTGCGCGATATGGCCGATCATCACCGTGCGCGCGCCGTCGTCGATCAGGCCGCGGTAGATCATGCCGTAGGTTTTCATCCAGGTATCGGCGTCCAGGCTGTTGACGGTGAGATGCAGGTGCTGGTCGCGCTCGTCCACGCCGTCGCCCGGGAAATGCTTGATGGATACGGCACAGCCCGCTTCCCGCGCGCCGCGGCAGAACTCACGCCCCATGGCAAGCACGGTGTCCGGATCGCTGCCGAAGGTGCGCAGGTTGGTGATGGGGTTGCGCCAGTTGATGTTGATGTCGATCACGGGCGCGAACGCCCAGTTGCAGCCCACCGCCGCGCCCTCGGTGCAGCCGATGTAGCCCAGGCGGTATGCCTGCTCGGGATCGCCTGTGGCCGCGACCTGCATATTTTTGCCGAAGGTGGTGCCGTCGGACGCGGTGCCGGTGCCGCCGGCCTCCAGGTTGGCGGCCAGGAACATGGGTACCTTCGCGTGGTCTTGCAGGTAGCGGTGCGCCTCCTGTATTTCCGCGCCGAGGCCGGCGCGGTACATCATGCCGCCGATGCCCTTTTGCAGGTACGGCAGCAGGTCCGTCGGATCCTTGGTGAAACCGACCGGACAGAAAAGCTGCCCGATCTTTTCTTCCGTCGTCATGGAAGCGATGGTATCGTTCACCCACTGCACGTCTTCATCGCTCAGATAATACGGTTTTCCTTTCAGGTTCATATCGACATCTCCTTAAATAACGCCGTCATGCTCGAAGTTCGCCAATTCCTGCGGGGTATAGCCAAGCATGCCGGTGTAAATCTCGTCGTTGTGCTGGCCCAGCACAGGGGCGGGCCGGCGAATGGAGGGCATGGTGTCCAGCATCTTGATGGGATTGCCGTTCACCTTCATTTTGCCGATCACGGGGTGCTCGATCTCCACAAACATCTCCCGCGCGCCCGCGATATGCTGATCCCGCGTGATCTGGCCGACGTCGAAGATCGGGCCGGCGGGAATGCCGTGGCTGAGCACGATGTCGGTCACCTCTTCCACGGTGTGCTGCAGGGTCCATGTTTCGATATACTGCTTTTGAATTTCATTGTTGTGCACGCGCAGCGGCACGGTTAAAAACCGCTCGTCGGTGATCATCCACGGCATATCCAGCACGTCGTTGCACAGCTTTTCGTACAGGCGCTGGTTGCCACAGGCGATGATCACGTAGCCGTCGCTGGCCCGATAGGAATCATAGGGCGCGATGGACGCGTAGGAGTTGCCCATCCGCTCGGGGATCTTTCCGGTGTCAAAGTAGCGGGCAAACGCGTTTTCCAGGCTGGCAACCACGGAGTCCACCAGCGATACGTCGATGCGCTGGCCCTTGCCCGTTTCGTGGCGGGCGTTGACGGCGGCGAGTACGCCGATCACCATATTCATGCCGCCCAGCATATCGCCCATGGCGTTGCCCGAGCGCGTGGGCGGGCTGCCCTTGGTGCCGGTCAGGCTCATCAGTCCGCCCATTGCCTGCGACAGGATATCGTAACCCGGGCGCTGGGAATAGGGCCCGTAGGTGCCAAAGCCCGATACGGCAGCGTAAATCAGCCGCTCGTTATGCGGTTTGAGCACATCGTAGCCCAGCCCGAGCTTTTCCATCACGCCCGGGCGGAAGTTTTCGATCAATATATCCGTTTTTTCAGCCAGCTTGAGAAAAATCTCCTTACCCTTTTCGGTTTTCAGGTTCAGGGTAATGCCGCGCTTGTTGCGGTTGAGGTTGGCATAATACGTGCTTTCACCGTTTTTATACGGGCCGTACCCCCGCGCGTCGTCGCCGGTGCCCGGGATTTCAATTTTAATAACATCGGCGCCTAAATCGCCGAGAATCGAGCCGGCATAAGGACCGGCCACCACCCTTGTAAGATCCAGAACGGTCAAGTTCTGCAGAGCACCCTTGTGTTCCATGTCTGTCCCTCCTTACTGGTCTAACGGTATGTGTATCGCGGAAGGATACCGGCCGCCAAAATGCACGGTCTGCGCGGCCTTGCGCACGCCGGCCTGCAGCGACCAGATCCCTGCCTGGTTGGTATGCGCCGCATACTGGGGAAAATCGGACGAGGAAATATCCACGCGGATGCGGGAGTCCTTTTTAACGGTGTACATCACATCCCACAGGGTGATCTGCGCCTGCACGACCTCGCCAGGCGTATAGGCGATGCGGTCGTCGTCAGGATCGTTGCGGTAGGCAAGCGTAGTGATGCCGCCGCGGATGCTCAGCGCCCTGCCGTCGGGCAGCGCTTCCATTACCTTGGCGGTAAAGGCGGTGTCCTCGGCGTCAGACGCCACGAACAGGGAAGCGGTGATCGCCCCGAGGATGGTGGTATCCTCCGTCATGGGCTCGGATACGAAGCTCAGCACATCGGCGCGATAGCCCGCCGGCGGCTGGAAAAGGCTGCCGTTGTGCTGCACGCTGCGCAGCAGCGCCTCGGCCCCGTGGGAGGGCACCGGATCGTCCGGATCGTAGACGTAGCCCGCGCTGCCAGCGGGTGGCATGCCCGAGGTAAGGCGGCCGTCCGTAAAATACAGCGTCAGTGTTTTATCTTTGGCAAAGGGATAGGCGGGCTTTTCTTCCCAGCGGTCGGCGCCGGTGTTGTACACCAGCACCTTGCCCTGCGGCAGTTCGTGATTGCGCAGCAGGCGGACAAACCATGTAAACGCGGTTTTGGTATCGCTGTTTTCCAAATGCTCCATGGCGTGCCCTTCCAGGCAGGGCTGGAACATGTGGTTCCACGCGCCGATGCGCAGCGTGCTGTGCTTCCGGCTTTCCGGCGAGAGCCTGCGCCAGGTATGCAGGGCGCTGCCCAGATGATGGTCGTACCACGATTCACCCAGATATACGGGCACCGAGATTTTGGAAGGAATCTCTTCGAGCATCTTCCAAAAGCCGGTGTTCCAGTACGCGTCGGAACGGTTGGTATGGGTAATCCAGTCCCGATACCACGAAAGCTTGCCTACGTGCCACACGTCGGTATCCACGTGGATCTGCGGGCGGTACGCGGCGGAGGCTTCGTAGCTGGCCGCGATAGGCCGGCCCGCGTTTTCCATCGCCCACGCGGTGAGCACATCCTGGCGGAACAGCCCGCGGCAGTAGGCCGATGCAAAGCGGTCGGTGCCGTAGTGTGTCAGGTACAGGGTTTTCACCTTACCGGGCACGATGTCGGCCAGTACCCAGCCCGTGAACGCCGTATAAGAGGAGCCCAGCCAGCCGATGCTCTCCACCCACGGCTGGGCATCGAGCCAGTCGAGCGTGGCCTTGCCGTCGGCACGGTCGTTAACGTTGGGCTCCCAAACGCCCTCCGATCCGCCGGTGCCGCGGCAAAACTGGTACACATAGGCAAAGCCGCGCCGGGCGTATTCGTCGGCATGCACCTTGAGCATCTGCTCCATCATCGGATAGCAGCTGCGCTGGATGATGGTGGGAAACGGGCCTGCGCCCACGGGCTTGAGCACCTCGGTGCGCAGCTTCACGCCGTCGGGCATCGGCAGCAGGACCGTCTGCGGCGCGTCCGGATGGGTGGTGGGCGCTTCCAGCGCCCGGTATTCCTCGCGCGTGTGCCGGACAAACGCTTCCAGCATCACCTGCAGATCGGCCGGTTCAGGCATCGAGCTTCACCTTCATGCGCATCAGGGCGGAACCCATGGACTTGCCCAGCGAATCCAACCGGAGCGACAGTGTGGCGCCGCCGCCCAGCGCGTGCTTCATCACAAAGTTGAAACCGCACACCGTGGGCACTTCGTAGCGTACAACCTCGCCCTTGACCATATCGCCGAAATAAGCCTTGACGGCCTCGGCGGTTACCTGCCGCTTGATCACGTCGTAGTACTGCGGCTCGCGGGCAAAAACGCAGATGTTGCTGGTGTCGCCCTTGTCGCCGGAGCGTCCGTGCGCGATATCGTTGAGGTAGACTTCCTTCATGTTATTTCACCTCCGCAATGTGGCTGGTCAGTTTCACAGCGTCGCGCGGGATGAGCGTCGGCCACAGCGCGATAACCTCCTGCACGTGCGCGCGGCCGCCGAAGAAGCTGGCGCCCGGAGGGCCGTTGAGCTGCAGCGGCGAAACCTCGGGGATGATCTTCTGCGCCTCGGTGCGGTCCTCGGTATGGATAGCAATGCGCAGCACGCACTCGTTCAGCCGGTCGATCGTCTCCTTGGACATATCGGCGACGCCCAGGTGCAGCGCGTTGAGCCCAAGGTAGCTGATGTGTATATCCTTGGCTTTCAGGCCCTTGCGCTTCATTTTCTTCATCAGGATATCGGCGGCGTACTGTGCCTTTTCGTAGGCGTCGGGCCACGCGAAGCTCAGGTAGGTCACCACGCGGTAGCCCGCCTGGTAGCCGATGCACAGCTTCAGCTTGTCGGGGCGCTGCTTGCCGCGGATGCCGCCTACGCGCACGCGGTTTTCGCCGTCCTGCGCAAGGGTAACGCGGCTGATGTCCACGGTGACGTCGGGCGTGATATAGTTGGCGGGATCATGCACCTCGTATAAAAGCTGCTCTTTGACGGACTGCTCGCAGATGATGCCGCCGCAGTCCGGCGCTTTGGTGATGTGCATGGTGTCGTCGGTCAGCTCGGCAATGGGGAAGCCCAGCTCGTCCATGCGGGGCACGCCGCGCCAGTCGTACATATAGTTGCCGCCTGCACCCTGGCCGCCGCACTCCAGCAGATGGCCCGCCATGATGCCGCGTGCCAGCTGGTCCCAGTCGTTTTCGGCCCAGCCCATGCGGTGCATCAGCGGCGATAAGAACAGCGCCGAATCGGTCGCCCGGCCGGTAATCACCACGTCGGCGTCCTGCCGCAGGCAATCCACGATCGGCTCGTGGCCGAAGTACACGTTGGCGTTGACGATCTTGTCCTTGATCTGCTGATAATCGCCGGTATCGTCCATATTGTCAAAGGCTACGCCTTCGCTTTCCAGCTGCGGCAGCTGCTGGAGCAGGTCGTCACCCAGCACATAGCCGATCTTGTAGCCCTGCATATCCTGCTGTTTTGCCATGCCGCCAAGCGCCTCAACCAGCGCCGGAATGTTCATGCCGCCGGCGTTGGTAAGGATGGTGGTGTGCTTTTGCCAGGCTTCTTTGCCGATTTCGCCCATCAGGCCCAAAAAATCTCTTGCGTAGCCTGCTTCCGGGTGCTTGAGCTTTTGCCGCTGCATGATCGACAGCGTCAGCTCCGCCAAATAGTCGCAGGCCATATAGTCCAGATCTGCGGTTCGGATCATGTGAATAGCGGCATCGTTGCTGTCGCCCCAAAAACCTTGTCCCCCGCCGATAGAAACACGCTTCACCGTGAAGTCCTCCTTGTTCTTTTATAGGCTGAAGTAAGTATAACGATATACTTATTATACAGCTTCTCCATTTCTTGTCAAGCATGTCGGAGTATAAATCGAAAATCGTATATTTTATAGGAAAGCAACCGAAAAACCATAGTATATGGGCACTGCGACACCAATCTGTCTATTATCTGTTGTGGGAAAAAATAAATAAAAAATGATAAATTGTTCTTGACAATGGACAATTTATACGGTTTAATAGTCGTATAGTAGAACGTAATACTCAATAATCATTCTGGCAAGGAGCGTTATCATGGCAATTTTGCAAGCGAATATCTTCTCCAAATGTTTAATGCGGACGGTAACTATCCATGCGGTGCTGCCGGCGGACCGGTTTGTATTTCCGGGGCAGAAGGCACCCGAGGAAAAACCGTCTAAGACATTGTATCTGCTGCACGGCATTTTCGGCAATTACACGGATTGGGTGGCGGGCACGCGCATCGCACCCTGGGCCATGGAAAAAAACCTGGCCGTCATCATGCCGTCCGGCGACAACCGGTTTTATGTGGACAGCGAAGCGACGGGAGAAGCATACGGCGAGTTTATCGGCGTGGAACTGCCGACGCTGTGCGAAAAGCTGTTCCACCTGTCGGCCAAGCGGGAGGACCGCTATATCGCCGGCCTGTCGATGGGCGGATACGGCGCGATACGCAACGGGCTGAAGTATCACGACCGCTTCAGCTATGCGGCGGGGCTGTCATCCGGCTTTATCCTGGACGGCGTGCTGCAATCGACAAACGAGGCTGCGGACCTGCCCACGCACAAGCGCTCGTTTTACGAGGCCGTGTTCGGCAATCTGGAAAAGCTGCGGGGCAGCGATATGGATTACAAGGCGCTGGTTCGCAAGCTGCGCGCGCAGGGCGCTGCATTTCCCAAGCTGTACCTGGCTTGCGGCACCGAGGATTTTCTGATCGCGCAAAACCGCGATTTTCACCAATATCTGCTCTCCGAAGGCATTGAGGTTACCTACGAGGAAGGCCCGGGCGCGCATGAGTGGAACTTCTGGGACACCTACATCAAGCATGTGCTGGACTGGCTGCCCACCAACGAGTAATCTGCCCAACACCAACGTATAAGGAGATTGGACGCTATGAGCCAAACGAATACCAGCCCCAAACCCCGTTTGCGGGAGAGCGGCCTGCGGGCGTTTCCGCATAATCTGGCGCAGGATTTTCAGCGCAACAAGGTCATCTACCTGCTGTGCATCCCGATTGTAATCTGGTATATCATTTTTTGCTATCTGCCCATGGGCGGGCTGGTGATGTCGTTTGAGCAGTTTTCGCCTGCCAAGGGCATCTTCGGCAGCAAATGGGTCGGCCTGAAAAACTTCGAGCAATTTTTCACGGGTCCGTTCTTTTTCCGCACGCTGCGCAACACCGCCATGATCGGCCTGCTGGAGCTGCTGTTTTCCTTCCCAATGCCCATCCTGTTTGCGCTGCTGCTCAACGAGGTGCACCACATCCGCTTTAAGAAGGTCGTGCAGACGATCAGCTATATGCCGTACTTCATTTCGATGGTGGTCATCTGCGGCATTATCAAGGACTTTACCGAGAGCAACGGCGTGATATCCAACCTTGTGGCCGCGATCTCGGGCGGGAAGGCGTATAACCTGCTGGGCAACTCGGCCAACTTCCGGGCCATCTACATCATCTCCAGCATCTGGCAGACGTTCGGCTACGGCAGCATTATTTATCTGGCTGCCATCGCGGGCGTGGATCAGGCGCTGTACGAAGCCGCGGTAGTGGACGGCGCAGGCCGCTGGCGGCAGACCGTCCACATCACGATCCCCGAAATCATGCCCACCGTTATCATCCTGCTGATCCTGAAAATGGGCACGCTGCTGGCCGTCGGCGCGGAAAAGATATTGCTGCTATATTCGCCGGCCACGTATGAAACGGCGGATGTCATCAGTACCTACGTTTACCGCGAGGGCCTGCAGAACTTCAACTACGGTTATTCCACCGCCGTGGGTCTGTTCAACTCGTTTATCAACACCGCATTGCTGTTGGGGGCCAATTTCCTGAGCAGGAAATACTCCGAAACCAGCCTGTTTTAGGGGGGATAAGCAGATGGTTATTAAAAGATCGCCCGGCAGGATTGTATTTGAAATCCTGAATACCGTTCTCATGATTCTTCTTGCGCTGATCTGCGTGATCCCGCTGTGGCACGTGCTCATCGCGTCGATCTCCGATCCCGGTTTGGTGGAGCTGCACGACGGCATCATCTTCTGGCCGCTGGGCGAGCCGTCCCTGTACGCGTACAAGTTTATCCTGCGTTACAAAAACCTGTGGACAGGCTACCTTAACACCATTTTCTACGTCATTGCCCAGTGCGCCATCACCGGCACACTGACGGTGATCGCGGGGTATATCCTGTCCCGCAAGCGGTTCCGCTACCGCAATGTGCTCATGGGGTTCATCGTGTTCACCATGATGTTCAACGGCGGCATGATCCCCACATACATGGTGGTGCGCAACCTCGGATTGCTGGATACCTACGGCGCGCTGCTGATCCCCATGGCGCTGATGCCGTTTTACATCATCATCATGCGCACCTCCATCTCCCGTATCCCCGACAGCCTGGAGGAATCGGCGCGGCTGGACGGCGCGGGCGAGTTAACCATCCTGTTTCGCATTGTGGTGCCGCTGTCCAAGGCCACGCTGGCGGTCATTATCCTGTTTATCGCCGTGGCAAAATGGAACGAGTGGTTCCCCGCGCTGTTATACCTGCCCACAGCCCGCACCAAGTACCCGCTGCAGATGTTCCTGCGGCAGATCCTGATCACCTCGGAAAACATCACATCCGCCGCCGACGTGGTGGATAACTCCCAGCTGTATAAAACGCTGGCGAAATACGGGACCATCGTGGTTTCCACCCTGCCGATCCTGTGCATCTATCCGTTTGTGCAAAAGTACTTCGTAACCGGCGTGATGATCGGATCGATCAAAGGCTGAGCCAAACGCGCTCGCGCGTAAATAATATGGAGGTATATTTTTATGAAAACCATGTCCAAACTGCTGGCACTGCTGGTCGGCGTGATGATGCTGATCGCCGTTGTGCCCGCAAGCGCCGAAGAAATGATCGCCCCCGACGGAGCGGAGCTGTCGATCTGGATGGTATACCAGGGAGATGTTCCGGAATCGCCCGATGAAATCGTTTCCGTTCAGAAAATGGAAGAGATCACCGGCGTCAAGATCAACTGGCAGATTGCCACGAAAAACGACGCAACCGAAAAATTCGGCCTGATGCTGGCTTCCGGCGATTATCCCGATATCGTGATCGGCGCTTCCACCTACTATCCCGGCGGCATCGATAAAGGCATCGAAGAAGGCGTGTTTATCGACATGACCGATCTGGTGGCCGAGTATATGCCCAATTATCAGGCGCTGTGCAACACCAACGAATCCACCCGCAAGGGCACCCTCACCGACAGCGGCACCAATGCGGCCGTGTATGTGATGAACGGCAACCTCGAAGGCCCCGCCCGTGAAATGGTTTGGTCCGGCATTCTGGTGCGGCAGGACTGGCTGGAAAAAGCGGGTCTGGATGTGCCCGTAACGATCGACGACTGGCACACCGCCCTGACGGCCTACAAAGACCAGTTCGGCGCTTCCGCACCGCTGATGATCG
>DAOPIR010000012.1:0-29722 GCA_035399245.1 Candidatus Limiplasma sp. | reverse complement strand
ATAGCATGAGGAACCGTACTTCGTGGTTCGGTAGTAGTTGGCGATTTCAATCGTACATATAGCCTGAAAGCCGGCAGAGCTCCATATTTTCAAATGCATGCTTTGATCCAGCACAAGCAGCGCGCAAAAGCCGGTTCCGTCCGGCGCCGCTTTGATTGCGGCTACATGGCAAGCGTCCGTTCCGATGCGCTTGACAATTCTGTCGCTGTCGATGCACCATACGGCGATCTGATGTTTCCCCAGGCCGACAACGAAGTGCGTATCATTCAGGATTAGATTTACATCGGTACCCAGCGCAGAATCGGTTCGATATTCCCGTATGCTTGCGCCCATCGGTTGTCGAAAGCAGGGAAATTCCGGCTGCAGCCATGCATCGCCGCGGGCCGCTTTTGTTCTCTTTGCGTCTAATAGCAGTTTCTCGCAATGTGCGTCATCCAGGCCGGACAGGTGGCCGTACAGCCGGCCGGCAAGCTGGATGGGATCCTGCCGCAGCACAGACGCACAGATGCGCAGGAAGCCGATCATGATTCCGGTGCTTTCGCACGCGTAATAAGCGTAATCCTCCACCAGCCGCTCAACGTCAAACCGCGCCAGCTTGTTTTCCATATAGCGATACGAAAACAAATACGCCATCAGCGCTTCCGTCATTCCTGCATGGTAATACTGATACGCCTGCTCAAGCAGCCGATGCGGATCGGAGATCGGCTGTTCGCTGAAATACAGCGCAAGCTCCGCATGCCACTTCGCCTCCGGTTTCCGCAGCGTATAGCGCTGTTTACAGGCTGTTTTGAAGCTTTCAAAAAAGAAGCCGACGCGCCCGCCCCGTGCGGCAAGATAGGGTCTCAACTGTCTGAACAACAAGTTAACCGCGTCGTTTGCGGCGTCGCGATCCGCCGCAACCCCAAACCGGACAAGAAGCTGTGCCAGCTCCTCAACGGAAAGGCCGGACGGCGTGCAGCACAGCCACCCGAACACATTTTCCGTCAACGCTTCCATCGATACCTGGCAATATGCGGGATCGTGCTCCAGCCTGGCCAGTACGGCCGAAAAGGCGGAAACCGGTGTATCGCCAAAATGATCGCGAATCACTTTCATCAGTCCTTCGTGCGAGCCAAACACACGCAATTCCCGCAAAAGGACTTTCAGATACAGCGGATTTTTAGTTTCTTCAGCCGACAGGAGAACCTCCATTTTATTATCATCAAGTTTTTTCAGATAGCTTCCCAAAAACGCGTGCACCAGCCGCCGCCTGTCCTCCATAGAATCAAACGGACGTATGTCCAGCACCTGCGCATAACCCGAAATGCGGGAGATATACGCTTGCGAGCCTTCCTGCTTGATACTGGCAATCAGCTTCACTCCTTGCGGAAGGCTGCCCAGCATGAAGTCCGCTGTTTCCGCGCCGCCGGATAGCTGGTCCAGCGCGTCAATCACGATCACAAACCCTCCGCTTTGCGCCGCTTGCGCAAGCAGCGAGGGATAAACGCGCAGCAACGTATCGGGATCCCGCGGCACGCTGCCTTGGATCCGGTGCTCGCACGCAAGCTCATCAAGCAGCGACAGCGCCAGCGTTTCCGACGCGTTCGCTTCGTCACTTTTGCCGATAAAACGATAATACACCTTGTAATCGCACGTTTTGATAAAGTGCGCTAGATAGCTCGTTTTGCCAATGCCGGCTTTTGCCGCAATCACGAAAGGCCTTGTATCATCGCTTTGGATATATCGGTTGATCGCCAGAAAGTCATCTTCTCTTTCGATAAAGCCTTCGCTGGCGGCTTTCAGAAACATAGCCTGCTCGTCCAGCTCTTTATGCAGCGGATGGTCGCCGGCAATTTCACGCTCGCCAAAGCGATCCGTAATGGCCTGCTTGAGGTCTTCGATCACTTGCTGCGCCAACACTTTTTTGCCACACCTGAAGTCGGACAGCCTGCCGGCTGTATCATCCGCCCCGTTCGTTAAGGCAAACGAAAGCTCTGGCGTGCGTAAGCGCTTATCCCAAAAAGCGCTGTATTCACGGCATTCCCGCACCGAGGTCTGGATGGTATCGCCAACAAAGCGTTTCCAGTCCGATATTTCCGTTACGTGTAAGTCGTCGGTGAAAATCTTTTTGATCGAGTCCGAAGTAATCTCCTGCAGAAAATCAGGCTTTCTGCAATATAGCAGCGCACACTTTTGCGGGACAGTATTCCGGTCGTTAGGTATCTCCCGGAAAGGCTCCATTAACGCATGTATGATTTCCAGCTCGGTCATCGAATGCCCGAGGTTGTCCGCAAGCCCGGGAAACGCATCCATGGTATCGGCTGCGATTTCGCATCGCTGCGGCACCCATCCGCGCCTTTGCCCCAACAAGCAAAGAAAAAACGGACGGCATTGATCGATGCTGTTGAGGCACACCTCCACCGTGCGCTTGTTCTGAACGGAATCCGCCTCTGTTACGCCCCACCGTAGATCGACATCCACCAGCTTGAGCTTTCTTTGTTCGCACCACAGCCTCAGTTCCGGAAACACCCTTTTTACAAGATAGTCACGCTCTGCATGCATATCGTTGAAGGTGGAGCTGATGAAAACATATACATTTTCCCACCGGAGCAAATCGTCCGGCGTATCATTTTTGCGCATACTGTTCGTTTGGCTGCGGTCATCCACTGCTTGTTTCTTTGTGATTTCCGGTTTCTTCTCATCATTTGCGGGTTTATCCGATGAAAGCGAAACATAGACCGGCAGCACGATCAATCCCGCCAGCCAGTTCCCAAACGTGATTTTTGTTTCATTATACGGGCGCATGCCGTCGCTGAGCCGTTGTGCATGCAGGTACCATCTGGCATCCTCATAAAGCTCTTCATCTGTCTTTTGGGAAAGGCTTTTGCCGGACTGCCATTCGCTGTGAAGCACCACAACCGTATTATCCCGGTTCAGCCTGCCGTCGGACACACCGAGGATTTTTTCACCATATACTATGAATCTGTTTTTTGTTTCTTGCAGGCCAATATCGTTGATATAATGGTTGATTTCTCCCTCCCTTGCTTCCCCGAAAAACAAGTACAGTTTCTCCATGTAACCTTTATCCTTTCTGAAACGATCCGCAAGGTTATGGCCGGCTGTTCTTTATATAGACTTTTTATGCTTCCTATTGTACCATATTTACATCGTTTTCGCCGGTTGCGGAATATACGGCGGGCTTGCCTCCGGATAATATCCTGCTCTGCGTGCCATTTACCGCCGGTATCTTGCATAACAACCCGCGTTTCTGTAAAATATCGGGTACAGTCATCGCATCAAATAACCCTGTAAAGGAGATATGCATTTGAAAACGCAATATCAGTTTCAATGGATGAACGAGAGCACGCTGCGGGAAGAGGCGGACGGCTGGACGCTGTATGCGCCGCCCGGGACCGACTTTTTCTGTAAGAACGGCACCCCAAACGAAGCGGGCGTCACACCCGGCTCGGTATACAACGCCCCGTTCTATTTCACAGAGATCACGGGGGATTTTGTGCTGCGCGTTAAGGTACGCCACGCCTTTCAGGACACCTACGATTCCGCGTCGGTCGTGGTGATGGCGGATATGGCCAACTGGGCAAAATCCTGCTTTGAGCTTACGGATTTCGGCACCCATGCCGTTGTAAGCGTTGTTACGCGCAACAGCGAAGCCGACGATGCAAACGGCTGCAACATCAGCGGCGACAGCGTATGGCTCCAGATTGCGCGCGTCGGCAACGCTATGGCCCTGCATTACTCCACGGACGGCGAAACGTACACGATGAGCCGCGTTTTCAATCTGCCCGACCAAAAGACCATGAAAGTCGGGTTGCTCCCGCAAGCGCCCATCGGAACCGGCGGCGACAGAACCTATGAGCATCTGACGATCGAAACGCGCACCATCAGCAACCTTCGCATCGGCCGGTGATCCGTGGCCGCACAGCGATCGGAAAGAAGCCGTCGACCAATATAGCTTCAGCCCATCACCCAGGAAAATTGGATTGCCGTTGCCGCTTATCGGTTAGCAAAGAGCAGCAGTTTATGATCGACAGCCGTTATCAAAATATAGGGTACGGAACCCAAGCGCTCCACCTGATCATCGCATTGCTGCGCAGGGAGCGCAAGTACGGCTGTATCGAGGTATGCGTAAACCAAAAAGCCTGCTGCGCACTGCACGTGTACGAAAAAGCAGGCTTTGTGGATGCCGGATGCAGTGATCCCACGGTGCCGGATTGTATGAACCTACGGTATACTTTTTGAAACGGTTATTTGGATAGCATGTCGTAATCCGTGCCGCATGCGCCGGATCGCTTAGCAGAAATCCTCCTATGCATCCCGCACAGGGAAGCTTTATTAAGCCGACACCGCAGATCGGACTTTTTCATCCGCCTGGCGCTGCCGCGCATCGTGGCAGGCGTTCAGCGTGCCGGATGGATGCCCGTCGCCCGCTAACAGTGCATCCCCGTCGGCCCGCAGATTGGAGTAAAACAGGCGCTTGATCAGCCCGTTGTTTTCAATCAGCGGCATGGGGCTTCCGGTTTGGTTATCGCAGGCAATATTTTGCAGTGAAAGGCTTTCCACCACGCTGTTTTGGCCGATAAGCAGCGTAGGTGCCGCGGTCGTTTTTTCCGTGCGGCATACATTGGCAACCGACAGGTTTTTGATTCGCAGATGAGGCGCAATGTATAGCAGCGGATACGTATCGTCCTTGTGATCGATCGACAAGTGCTCCGCTTTGGAAGCAAAAATGTTATCCCAAACCAACCCGTCGCAATATGCGCAGGCCGTTCGCGCGTTGGACGGCATGATGCCGATACAGCACTGATTATATGTCCCGAACACGTTGTGGACATGGATGTTTTCTGCATTACATGCGCCGCTGCACAGCCGCACGGCGCTGTGGCTGTTTTCCGTAAAAATGCCGTCGATATCAATATTGCTGATGGTCCCGCCCGTTCCCTCGTCCGCATTGAGTGTGACCATGTCGCCGCAGCAGGTTCCCTTCAGGTTGCGTATCGTGCCCAAGAGGCAGCCGCCGTTAAGGCGGATACCGCCATTGTTTACCGCTAAGGGATTGTGTTTATGAAAAGCAAAGGTGATATCCTCCGCCGAAAAGCAGCTTACGGCATCCAGCGTCAGCGCAAACGTTACCGGATTCGTGAGCTGTAAATGCGTTATATGCAGGTTTTTGACATTTGAAAATAATATCCCGTTGTCCTTAGCCTGCGGATGCGCAAATGACAGGGAATTGGACAGCTGGCCCTGATTGTTCTGGTCCCAGATGCCGCCGGTGATGCAGATATCGCTGTTGCCCTGCTCGTCGGATGCGTTTTTGAGCATCACACAGTTGCTGTTGTCCATCAGTTTGATGCGCCCCAGCAACGGCAGCTTCAGTTCCTGACTTTTATGGATTATAAGCGGTTTGGAAATCATATAGGTTTCCTGCGGCATGGGCAGCGCAACGATGCGGTCCCTCGTGTCCAGCAATGCCTGAATTCCGGCGGTATCATCATGAATTCCGTCCCCGAAAATTGTCATATCGCAATCTCCCTTTCTGTATCCCTTGCACAAAAATAAAGCCGCTCCAAGGCTACGCTTACGGCAGTATCCTGCCGCCGCGGGCATGGCCGCAATGTACGCCCATGTCCGGTGCCGTAATCCCTTGTCCGGCTTCATCACCACCGCAATATTATAAGCGGTTACGGTTTGAACACGCGAATTATAGTCCGCTTGTTACCGCATTGTCAATAGACGTACCCCAAGCAAAGGCAAAAGCGCGGCCTATTTGCCTGTTTTGGGCATAAGCCGTGCCATATCGGAGGCGCATAAAAATCCCGCGATGTTTGCGCACCATCACGGGATTTTGAGGAATGAACGGATCAAAGCGCGCTGTAGAACGTGTGGATTCCCCTGGAAACGGAATAGGCGATTCCGCTGATGGTAATCGTTGCGTCCACCGGCGTTTCGATCTCATAGCGCCACATGCCGTCCGCCTTCTTCCATTCGGATCGCACCAGCCCGTGCCGTGTTTCCAGCGCGGCTTTCAGCCAGTCCAGACGCTTGTCGGGGTGGGGTGCTACGGTCACCTTTGCATATCCGGGGTGCGCCTCGTCGCGCACAATGCCGGCGGCGACGCCGTACACCCAGTCGGCAACCGCGCCATAGGCATAGTGGTTAAAGGAGTTCATGTCCTTTGACCAGAAATCGCCGTTTTCCTTGATACCGTCCCAGTGTTCCCAAATGGTGGTTGCGCCTTTGGTTACCGGATACAGCCACGAGGGGTATGCCTCCCGTACGAGCAGGGAATACGCCAGATCACAATAGCCGTAATCGCTTAGCACATGCAGCAGGTACGGCGTGCCCACAAAACCCGTCTGCAGCGCCGTGCCGGCCTTTTGCACCATATCCGCCAGCTGATCGGCCGCCTTTTGGCAGTCCTTCGCCAGCTTGAAATGCGCCGCCAGCACACACTCCGTTTGGGTTTCGTATTGGGGATACATCGTTTGAAACGCGTCCACAATCCGCGGATACAGCGCTTCAAATTCACTTACATCCTCGCCCAGCACCTTTCCGGCGCGGATGACCAGATCGGTAGAATGCGCATAAAAAGCGGATGCAATCAAATCATCACGGGTCAAGCCCTTATAGCTGCCGCTTGGCGCGTCCAGCCCCAGCCAATCGCCAAAATGGGTTCCGCCCGTCCACAGATACGGCTGCCTGGTATGCGTAGTGATATAGCGCACCCATTGTTTCATGCTGGCAAACTGGCGGGACAGGATGTCCGGATTGCCGTATGCCAGATATATTTCCCACGGACAGATGGCAGCGGCGTCGCCCCATGCGGCGCTGCTTTCATTTCCCAGCACATTGGGGATCACATGGCCCACGCTGCCGTCGGCCCCCTGATCCGCCGCCAGATCCGCCAGCCACTTTGTAAAAAACTTCTCCACGTCGAAATTCAGCGCCGCGGTTCTGATAAACACCTGCGCATCTCCCGTCCAGCCCAGCCGCTCGTCGCGCTGCGGGCAATCGGTCGGCACATCCAGGAAATTTCCCTTTTGCCCCCACAGAATGTTGGCAAACAGCTGGTTCAGCGCTTGATTGGAGCAGCACAGCGACCCGGTGCGCCTGATGTCGGAATATACGACGACCGCCGTGAAGTCTTCCAGCTTTGCATTGGCCGCGCCGCCCGGAAACGCATCGATGCGGATATAGCGGAATCCGAAATACGTAAACTTCGGCTGATAGGTTTGGGGCCCTTCCTTGCAGATATAGCAATACTTGGCTTTGGCGCTGCGGTAGTTTTCCGTGTAAAAGTTACCCTGCCGGTCCATAACCTCGGCATGCGACAGCTCCACCATATCGCCCCTGTGTGCGTTGAGGCTGATTGCAACATATCCCGTCAGGTTCTGCCCGAAATCCACGACGGTTTCCCCTTTGGGCGTCGTAAAAATCCGTGCCGCCCGTACCTGTTCCTTTTCCCTGATTTCTTCGCCCTGCTGGGGAATCAGGCAATCGTACGGCCCATGAAAGCAAACGGCTGCGCTTCGGCTGGCTTTTTCAGGTACAAACGACGCGTCATACGTTTCGCCGTCGTAGAGCTCGGAAAATCGGACGCGGCTTTCCCCCGCCGTCCAGGTATCGTCGGTGGCAATATCCTCGCGCCGCCCGTCCCGATAACGAATCTCCAGCTGTGCCAGCATGCCGGCCGGAGCTTTGTGAAGCTCGTTATAGCATTCGTTCGCTTCCCAGCCGGGCAGCCGGCCGCGATACCATCCCTTGCCTATCGTAACACGCAGCGTATTTTCCGCCTGCAGGAGAGCCGTTACGTCATACGCCTGATACTGCAGCCGCTTTTGATAGCTTGTCCAGCCCGGCGCGAGCACATACGTGCCGACCCGTTGCCCGTTAAGCTCTGCTTCATATACGCCCAATGCCGTGATATACAGTGTAGCCGATTGCACCTGTTTCCCCAGCGGGAATTTTTTTTCAAACAGCGGCGAAACGTCACCCAGATTCTCCGCCGGTTGGATCCATTGCGCATGCCAATCCATGATCGCACCTCCATTATATAAACGACTTGTTGTTGACTTACAGGATAGCAGAAGCTATTATCAATATTAACACCTGATTATCGCTTGTATTGGGGGTTTATTTAACCACATGAGTCAAAATTTCACCATCGAGCGCCGGTTTGCGATCGACGGTATGTTTGTGCAGGATAAGATTTTTATCAAAACCTATGAGCAGGAGGACATTCCGTCCCATAATCACGATTTTTTTGAGCTCGCCTACATCACCGGCGGTACAGCCTGCCATACCCTGCGCGGCAGCAGCGCTCCGCTGCACCGGGGCAATTATTTCATCGTGGATTACGGCAGCAGCCACAGCTACTCGCAAAGCAAGGCCTGACGCTGATCAACTGCCTGTTTCTGCCGGAGATTATCGACGTTTCGCTGGCTGATTGCCGCTCCTTCGGCAGCCTGATCCATATCTGCCTGCTGCGTTACTACAAATTATACAGCGAACAAAATTCCGCCAACCGGATTTTTTACGACGGCAGCGGGCGCGTATATTCCATCCTGACCGTTATGCAGCGGGAGCTGGCGGATAAAAACGTCGGATATCAGGAGGTTTTGAAAAACCTTCTGCTGGAAATCATCATTATTACCATGCGTAACCTGATGGATCGCGGTTTGCAAGATGTAAATACAGACCTGACGCTGCGGATGATCGAATATATCCACAGCCACTATCCGCAGCATAAGCTGCTGACCGCCTACTGTGAAGCCTGCCACTACTCGCCCCAGTATGTCAGCCGGAGATTTAAGCAGGAAACCGGCTTCACCGTCAGTGAATATCTGCAGAAAACCCGCATCGAAAAAAGCTGTGAGCTTCTGGCCGGCAGCCGGCTGCCGGTATCGGCGGTCGCGGAAGCGGTCGGCTATCTTGATATCAAGTTCTTTAACGCCCTGTTTAAGAAAATGATCCGCCAAACCCCCCGCGAATATCGCAAATCCTCTGCGCTGTAACGATACGCTCCGCCGGTTCGGCAGCATCGTTTGCAGTCGGTCGGATGTTAGTATTTTATTATGATACATCTTATGATTTTCAATCTCTTGGATTGCACGTTAAATTTTTATGACATACTTCCTGGCGCAAACGACACGCCCAAACGCCGCTCCCCATAATCCGACCGCCGGCCGTTGCTAACGGTACGGTTTGCGGTGCGTTTACGCGACGGATCTTATGGCTTTTTTAGCGTTTTTCGCCTGATACATCTTTTGGTCCGCCTGCTTGTACAGCGCCTCGATATTCTCGTCAATCTCCGGCTGCCAAATGGCATACCCGATGCTCAGCCCGATGCTGACAATCTCGTTGCTCTTTTTATTCCATCGGGCCACATTGGCCTGAATGCTGCTGATCATGCTTTCCACCGCATCGGTATCCTTTGCCCGATATACAATGCAAAACTCGTCCCCGCCGTAGCGCGCCAGGAACGCTTCCGTGTTCTTACAGGCCTGCTTGAGTATCTCCGACACCGCAACCAGCACATTGTCCCCGTAAAAATGCCCCAGCGTATCGTTCACCTGCTTGAAATCATCCACATCCATCATAATCAGCGAAAGGACGCTTTCGCACATCGTATCCCTGGTCTCGCGGAAGAGATACTTGGATAATTCCCGCCGGTTGTTAAGCCCCGTCAGCGGATCGGCCGATATCTGCCGGTTGAGGGAATCCAGGTACAGCAGCAGCGTGGAGATCGCCACCGATATCCAAATCAGCGTAACCCCGTACAAAAACATCTGGATAATGCCGCCCACCGCCGGCAGCACAACAAACAGCGTCATAGGATAATATTTCCGCTTTTCTTCCACCCAGCTGGCATGATGCGCGGCTATCACCGCGCGCACCGTTGCATATGCCAAATAGGCGTACGCTAAAATCGCATAGGCAAGATAACCGGTGTTGCGGTGATATACGTTGTTTTCGTCAATAATAAACACAATGCTCGTATGCAGGTTTACCAGCAGCAGCACTGTCAGCGCCACCAGCGGGATAGACAGCAGCCGCAGCCTGCGGAATATGGTCTTTTGTTTGTCCTTTTGCGTAAATTCCACATATACAACCCATAAAAACGGGATCATGATATTCAGAAAAAAGTACACCGTTTGTCCGAGCAATATATAAATGCGGGCATGCGGAAACGTTGCGCCATCCAGCAGCCAGCACACAGCGTCAACCACCAGCATCGTGATCAACGAATAAATGAAAATATTGAACTGCCGCTGCAGCGTGGAAGAACCGATATCCTGCCGCTGGTTAATCAATATCGTCAGCAGCAGACATATGCCGATAAAACTAATCTCAATATAAAGTGCGTTTTGCATCTTCATCCCCCATGCTTATGAATTTTCATGTCGTGCCGAACTGTACTGTTAAGTTTATCATAGCATACTCTCCACTGTTGCGGCAATAACCTTGCAGAAGCAAATTGTAAATATGCATCCGCCGGATGCGGAAACACATCATCGTAGTATACCTCATGCTTTTCAGTTGCCGCAATAGGATAAACGTTTTCATCTTGTTTTCTTTACAATTTGCGCTGTATTTTGCTGGCTTTCCCCTGCTTTTTGCGGTATGATCAGTTGGACGGCAAGGCGAATATCGCCTGAAAATTATATGATTATTTTTAATAAGTGCCCGAAGGGTGAGGAGTATTATGTGTATATTGCCGGATCTCAATTGCCAGTCCCCCGCACAATGGAAACAGCAGCGTGCCCGCTGGATTGCCCTGGCGGAGGACCATCTCTACGGCCACGCGCCCGATACCGTAAGCTGCGCCGGTACCGTGACGGACGCCCAGCCGCTGTGGGACGGGCAGGCCGTGCGGGAAACCCTGCGCATTGCCTACGGGCCCAGCCTTCAGTTTGCCTTTACTGCGGTATTAACAAGGCCGGCGGACGATCAAAAGCACGCCGTGATTACATGGAACCAATTTGACGATGAGGGCGACTGCCCCGTTGCAAAGCATGCGGTGCTCACGCGCGGTTATGCGATTGCATCGTTTATCAAAACCCAGCTTGCCGGCGACGGCGACCAGGCCATCGGCCAGGGCGACGCTTACCGCGCGTATCCGGCATGCGATTGGGGCGCACTGCGCGTATGGGCATGGGGGCACCAGTTGCTGGCCGAATATCTGTCCACACGCCGCGAAATCGACAGCGGTAAAATGGCCTGCACGGGGCTGTCCCGCGGGGGTAAGGCCGCGCTGGCCGCCGGGATTTTTGAGGAACGTTTTCAGGTCTGTGTGCCCGTGTGCTCCGGTTGCGGCGGCTGCGGCTGCTTTCGCTATCTGGGCGATCTAAACGGCTTGAACCAGAACCCGGCGCTTGAGGAAAGCATCGAGCGGATCGCGGCAGTGTTTCCGCACTGGTGGGCCCATACCTTCCCGCAGGAAAGCCAGGCCGGTGCCGACCGCTTTCCATTAGATTCGCATGTTCTCCGCGCGCTGCTTGCGCCCCGTGCCCTGCTTAACTGCGAGGGCAAGCAGGACACCTGGTCTAATCCTTACGGCGCTTTTATCAGCTGGCGGGCGGCGCAGCCCGTGTTTGACATGCTCGGCGGCAAAAATGCCATTTCTTATCACGAAGGCGGCCATGCGTTTACGCCGGAAGACTGGCAGGCCCTGCTGGATTTCTGCGATGAAACCTTTGATGACAAAGCCACCGGCCGCGATTGGAACACCGTGCCCTTTGCATAAGTTTCCCGAAGTATAGATCTGCCCTTGCAACAATCGTTTCAAGGGCATTTTTAATCTGTCGTTTTGCTGTTTTTAGAATATCGCTTCGTCCTTCACCGTTTCCGCCGCCGCACGCAGCAGCGCCCATTCATCAGCGGTCAGCGGCTCTTTGCAGGCGTCAATATGCTCCAGCATGAAGCGCTGGTGCGTGAAATTGCCGGGCGGGATGAGCATGGCAGCGCCTTTTTCCACGCCGTATTTCATCGCGGCTACGGACAGCGCCTCGTTATCTCCTATCGGCTTACACCAGCTTTTAGCAAATGTATGCGTTTCTTCCTCCCGCCATTTGCGCTCGATCAGGGTCTTAATGGCGATCAGGCCGATGCCTCTTTGCTTTACCGCATCGGCAATGCGGTTTCCCCAGCCGGTATTCAGCCCCATGGCCCAGTTCATGGGAAACATGACGGTATCAAAGTCAAAGCGTTCCAGGCATTGCAGTGCCGTATCCTCGTTGTGCGCCGAAAACCCGCAATGGCGGACCAGGCCTTCACTTTTTGCCCATTTCAGGGTTTCGATAGCGCCGTCTTTGGCAAAGGCGCGCTCCACATCGTCTGGCGTGGTCATCGCGTGCAGCTGGTACACGTCAAAATGATCGGTTTTCAGCCGTTTCAGCGAAGCCAGCAGCTCTTCGCGGGACCCTGCCGCATCGCGCTTCTGGGTTTTGCAGGCAAGATAGATATCCTTGCGAAACGGCGCCAGCGCGTCGGCCAGCCGCTCTTCCGCGTTGCCGTAGGACGGCGCGTCAAAATAATTCACGCCCGCGCCCACGGCATACGCCGTGTAGCGGATGGCGTCTTCCCGTGTCTCGTCCATGTTCACAATGCCCGCAAACGCCACCGCACTGACGTTCAGGCCGGTTTTCCCCAGCTTGTTATAGTACATGAGGTTCCTCCTTTGCACCCGCCGGATTTAGGTAAACGCTGATTAAAGCGTCTGTGCGATGGCGCGCTAGATTTTTTCCAGGTTGTGTTTGCGCAAGCCGCAGTAGCAGCAGCGCTACGTCAAGGCTTTCGCGGGCACAAGATGGAAAAATATGGCGCGGCAGCGTGCGGGGGGATTTATTCAGTGTTTACCTAGGTAAACGATGATTAAAGCATTTGTGCGATAGTGGGGTAGATTTTCATCAGATTAGGTTTGCGGAACCTGAGGTAGTAGCAGCGCTACGTCGAAGGTTCTGCAGACCCAAGCTGGTGGAAATATGGCCTGCTAGCGTATAAAGGATTTAATCAGCGTTTACCTAGGTCTCGTTTTCATAAATACCCGTAATCTCGCCGATGTAAACATAATGGAAATCATTTTTCGGGTAACAGGAGCCTACGATCTCCGCAGCGATAAAATCCTCCGGCCGAATCCGCCCGCGGTACAGCTTGCGGCAGACAATCGCCGTTTTGCCTTCGCGGAAGGTCGGCTGGCCGTCGACCTGCTCCACATGAAAGCCCACTTCCGCAATCTTGTCGCCGTCGCGTCCGGATTTGGAGCCCAAAACGCTCAGCTCTTTTTTATATCCGTCAAAAAGCGTGACGGTAAAGCTGTCGCTCGCGTCTAAAAATTCCCGGGTATAGCGCTGCGGACGGATATAAACCGTAACCACGTTGCGGCTCCAAAGCACGCCGATCCCGCCCCAGCTTGCGGTCATCGTGTTCACCTTTCCATCCTTTTGGGCGGTAATCAGCGTCCACTTCTCCCCAATGGCTTCAAACGGCTTGATCGCATAAGGTTCAATCTCCACTTTCCGATAGCTCATCTGCATGCATCTCCTTATCGTATGCTGTGGGGAGCCTTATTCTCCCTCTGCTTTCATTATACTATATCGGGCAAACCGCCGCCGTGTATATGTGGTACAATATGTATCAGCCCATCGAAGTGCAAAGGAGTGCCGGCATGAAAATACTGATCGACGCGGACGGCTGTCCGGTGGTGGACCTTACCATTTCGTGCGCCCGCCAAAGGGCGCTGGCCGTGATACTGGTCTGCGATACCGCGCACTATTTCCAGCGCGAAGGCGCCCAGACGATCACCGTGGATAAAGGCGCCGACAGCGCGGATTTCCGGCTGGTGAACCTCATTGCCAAGGGTGACATCGTTATCACGCAGGACTATGGCCTTGCGGCTATGGCACTGGCAAAGCAGGCCCGTGTGCTCAACCAGAATGGTATGCAGTATACCGATCAGAATATCGATTCGCTATTGCTGGCACGGCATACCGCCCGCAAAATACGCATGGGCGGCGGCCGGCTGAAAGGCCCGCCCAAGCGGACACACGAAAATGACGCCGCGTTTACGGACGCCCTGTGCGCGCTGCTGGACCAGTAACCGCCATATACAGAAAGGATCGTGTTCCCCATCGACACGCTTGCGCAGCTGAAACAATCCTTTGGCCACAGCCAATTCCGCCCGGGGCAGGAAGCGCTGATCGAGGCGCTGCTAACCGGAAGGGATGTGCTGGGCGTAATGCCCACCGGCGCCGGCAAATCCATATGCTATCAGCTGCCGGCGCTGCTGCTGCCGGGGATTACGCTGGTGGTTTCGCCCCTGATTTCGCTGATGAAAGATCAGGTGGCGGCGCTGTCGCAGGCCGGTATTCCTTCCGCCTACATCAACTCCACCCTGACGCCCAGCCAGTACCGCGAGGTATACCGTCGTGCCAAAGCCGGAGCATATCGGCTGATCTATGTTGCGCCGGAACGGCTGATGACCGCTGATTTTCTGTCGTTTGCCAGAAGCGAAAAAATCTCCCTGCTGGCGGTGGACGAAGCGCACTGCGTATCCCAGTGGGGGCAGGATTTCCGCCCCAGCTATTTGGCCATTGCACAGTTTGCGGCCTCGCTTGCCGGCCGGCCGGTGATCGGCGCCTTTACCGCCACCGCAACCGTAACCGTGAAGGATGATATCGTAAAGCTGCTTGCGCTGCAGCATCCGCTGCGCGTCACCACCGGCTTTGACCGGCCCAATCTGCATTTCGCGGTCGCGCACCCCAAAAACAAGGATGCCTATCTGCGCAGTTTTCTGGCCGAGCGGCCGGAACAAAGCGGTATTATCTATTGCGCCACCCGCAAAAAGGTGGAAGCCGTCTGCGGCAATCTGCGGCAGCGCGGCATTGCCGCCACGCGCTACCATGCAGGACTGGACGATGAAGAGCGCAGGCAAAATCAGGAGGATTTCGTTTTTGACCGTGCCCGTGTGATGGTGGCGACCAACGCCTTTGGCATGGGGATTGACAAATCCAACGTCGGCTTTGTGGTGCACTATAACATGCCCAAAAACATCGAAAGCTATTATCAGGAGGCAGGCCGCGCCGGACGCGACGGCGAGCCGGCGCATTGCGTGCTGCTGTTTTCCGCCGGTGATATTGTAACGGCAAAGTTTTTAATCAGCCACGCGGAAAAAAGCGAAGCGCTGCCGCAAGCCGAACAGGAGCTCATTCACCGGCAGGACCTGCAGCGGCTGGAGCAGATGATCGCCTATTGCAAAACGACCGATTGCCTGCGCGCCTATCTGCTGCAATACTTCGGCGAGCCCGCGCCCGACGATTGCGGCAACTGCGGCAACTGCTGTGCGGATATGGTCCAGCTGGACATCACCACCGACGCCCAGAAGATTCTCTCCGCCGTCGCCCGTGTGGAGAAGCGCTACCCCTCCGGCCTGGGCATCACCATGATCGTGCATATGCTGCACGGCAGCAAGGAGCAGCGCATCGGGCAGCTTGGCCTTGACGAGCTGCCGACCTACGGCATCATGCAGGCTGCCAGCCGCGCCCAAATTCGGGATACTATCGACCATCTGATCCACGGCGGCTATCTGGCCATGGCCGGCGACGATTACCCCGTGGTGCACTTAACCGAGCTGGCCAAACCGGTGCTGTTTAACGGTGAAAAGGTGTTGTGCACCTGCCGCAGGCCCAGCGCATCGGAAACCGAACCCGCCGTGAAACACAAAAAAGCCGCCGCGCTGCCCGCACAGGCGGACGAAGGCCTGTTTGCCGTACTCAAAGCGCTGCGTTTTCGCCTGGCACAGGCGGAAAACGTGCCGGCTTATGTGGTATTTTCCAATGCCGCGCTGGCCGACATGGCCGTCAAGCAGCCCCAATCCTTAGACGATTTCCTGCAGGTCTCCGGCGTGGGCAAGGTGAAGGCCGAGCGGTATGCCGATGTTTTTCTAACAGAAATCCGGCAATGGATGGAAAAAGCAAGCAGCGGCGAGTAGCCGCCGTATATAAGAAGCTCCCTGCTTTACCACAGGAGGCTTTCTTATATTGACCCGACTTATCGCTCCCACACAAACGGCTTGCCGTTGACCATAATGTCAAACGCGCAGGTTTTAAGATTAGCGGTCAGCGCCGCCGTATGGCCGGCCTTGTGCCAGATCAGGCGCAGCGTATGTGCGTCGGGCTGATCGATAATCAGGTTTGCGTCAAACCCAAAAGCCGGACAGGTATTGCGCAGGCGCAGCAGCGCCAGCTGGTCTTTGACGATGTCTCGCTCCATGGCCTTTGCGATCTGCGCATCGGTCATGTTGGTGCGGTTAATCTCCTTATGGGCCGCCGGCCCGCCATGGGCGACAGCACCCAGATCATTTTCACCGGCGAATAAATCCAGGTACCATATCTGTGGTTTCCCCGGCATAAACAGCTGCAGCGCGCGCGCCAGCAGAAGCTTTTTGTCGTTCGCGCCAAGCGCGCTGTAATAGGTGGCGTTCACCTGATAATACACGTTTTTCTTGCCGTGCAGGTCCTTTACCATGCCGCCGCGCGCGACTACGGTTTCAATCAGCTTTTCAATATACTCTTCCGGCAGCAGACCTTTCAGGTCCAGCAGCGGAATCCCGTCATGGCAGCCCAGCATGTTCACTGTGCGGATACCCTTTGCCTGCTGTTCCTGTGCCCATGCGGCCAGATAGGCCCCGTCGTACCGCTCCAGCGCATCCAATATCAAGCCCGGCAGAAAGAAATCGTAGCACATATAGCCCTGCGAAGAGAGCTTTTCATAGGTTTTTTCGGCATAGCTGGCGTGGATTTCCGGCAGCAGCGTAAGCTGATAACGTTTCGCAAGCGTATGCACCTTATCAAGCAGCTCCCAGGTGTCCGGCTCGTTCAAAAAGTTCCGCTTGCCAGGCGTCTTGGGCGCATAGGCAAAGGCGTCCAGCCGGATAATTTCCGCGCCGTATTCCGCCAGCGTTTGCAGCGTGTGATCGTAAAACGCCCATACGGTTTCGGATTGCACGTTCAAATCCAGCTGTCCCAGATACTTGCGGTTACTTTCCAGCCATTCGGTCACGGCGGGACGTGCCGCCTCCCAGCATCCAAAGTCGATTTCGGCGGGCTTTTGCCCCGCGTCCAGTGCGCTGTTGACCATGCCGGCCAACCGATCGGCGGACGCGTATTGCATATCGGCGGCGCGCATGATATCCTGCGCGTCCATGCGCGGATAGCGCACCTCCTGATAGAAGGTGTTCCAGTACGGCACATTGCGGCCATCCGGCAGGCGCACCATCAGGATCGGCAGCCCGGGCTTGCGGAAGAACATATCCTTGATGTCCGCCTCGTCCGGCTGGATATAGCCGTCCGTCGTCAGGGTGCCGTGCCCCGCCCAGAATCGGTTCCAATCGATAAAGAAATCGCGGTACGGGGACGCGTCCCCCTGTTTGAGAATATCCTGAAACTGCGGGGAGAGCACCGAGGCATGGTTGAGGATAATATCCAGCTTCAGGCTGACGCCCGCCGCCTTGAGCGCGTCCAGATCATCCTGCGCGGCGTACAGCTTGTTCAGCCCGTAATCAATCACCGAAAATCCGCGGTCCAGATCGGTGTTGAAGAGGCTTGGCAGAATATACGCTGTGGCAAACGCACCGCTTGCGTCGGTTTGCACAAAGCGCACGATTTCTTTCAGCGTGCCGCCCATGCTGTCCGGATAGGCGTTTAAGATCGGGCCGTCGGATACGGCATATTGCTTGTTATCCATGGCTATTCCTCCGCCATCGTGCGGCGATACGCGCAGAAGCTGAGCAGCTGTGCCGATTTGGATACGATCAGCTTTGCCTTGCTTGCCTGTTTTTCCAGCATTTGCTGCTCCAGTTCCAGCACCATAGTGGTGAACGGGCTGTCCGTACCGCCGTCGCGGTGGCGCGCCTTGCGATGGGCCAGCGTTTCGCTCGGCGTGCTGTTGAGCAGCACCGGCACGTCCACGCCGTGCAGATGGTCGCTGTTGGCGTGCGTCCACTCGATCAGCAGGATGCCGGTCGCGCGGCAATCCACCGCCTCGTACCACAGCGCGGTTTCCTCACGTCCCATACGCTTGAGGTACAACGTATCCGCCCCGTTTTTGAACTGCGCAATAATATCGCTCAGCTCGTCAAAGTTGATCTCCGCCGTTGATCCCAGATAGCCGGCCAAAGCGGTGCGTCCCTCGCGCTGATACGCCGCCATCCACGGCTGTTCTATGGCAAGTGACGGATCGGCGTCGCGTTCCCCGCGCTGATACGCGCGCACGATATCGCCGCGCTGCATGGTATACAGCCCGTTTTGCACTAGCCCGCGCATGCCGCCCTGCCGGAAAATGCGCAGGCGTTCCGCGTCGTTGTAGACCGGAATCCGGCGCGGGTAATTATCACCCGAAAGCGTATAGCTGCCCATGCCCGCCTGCCGGAAATAGTACGCCAGCAGGGATGCGGTTTCCGATTTGCCTACGCCGGAGCCGCCGCACACCGCGATCACGGCGCGCCGGTGCGGATTTTGCGTCAGGATCGGCGGCAGCAGCTCCATCAGCTTGGGAAAGATCACATTTGCCTTTTGCTTATGTACATCGCTGATGCTGATCTTATCGCCCGGCATATCGCCGTGGGGGATGGTATCCGGCACATCCGGCGGCGTCCATGCCGCGGTGCCGGTATTGAAATATGTGCTCATATTATGCCTCCTGTTCCAGCCAGGGCCGCAGCGCCGCCGCCAGCTCGCGGCCCATGCGGGCATGGGTTTTCAGGTTGGGGTGCGTCAACCCGCCAAAGCCCTCGCCCCACGGATCGATCGCGCCGAACTTCATGCAGAAAACCCGCGTATCACCCGTTTCCGTCCGGTATGCGTTTACGGCCTTTTCCAATGTATCGTACAGGTAATAGTTCATCGGTCCCAGCGTGCATGCAAGTACCGGATGCGGGCCGTTTAAGCGGCGCACCTCCTGCAAAAACGCCGTATAGCGCTTGCAAAAATGGGTTTCTTCCGCCGGCATACAGCCGGATACGCTCAGCCGGAACGCATCGTTGGTGCCCAGGTTAATCACGACGGCATCCGGACGGAAACGCCTGAAATCCCAAAGGGTAAACTCGTCCTTTTGGCCCATAGCTTCCTGATGATTGCGGTCGGTATATTGATAGTATGTCTCCATGGCGCGCGGCGGCGGGGTAAAGTCCGGCATGCCCGGCAGCCGCAGCTTAAAATCGGGATCGGCGGGAGGGCAAAGCGGGATGCCGGAAATGCACACGCTTTGATACGCGGCATCCAGCAGCTGTGCCGTAATCGCCGGATACGCGGATAAACCTTCCTCCAGATCGTTGATAAACATCGGCGCGTCCGCCGCCATGGCGTTGCCATAGCCGCAGGTGATGGAATCGCCCACAAACTCAAGCTTCCAGCGCTTCACCGGCAAGGTATACGGCCGCAGCTCGCCTTCCACCAGCAGCGTATGCAGGCCCACGCGGCCCTTGGAGTTTTCCGTATGCTTAACCACGCGCAGGGTGTGCTCCGCGGCCTGCGCTGCCGTAAACAGCTCGTATGCCTTTCGGCCTTCCTCCAGCCGTATCCGCCGCAAGGGCTCCGTTTCATCATCCAATAATACCGTAACCCACGGCAGGTTCTTCGCCTCTCCGGGAAAATCTTCCGTAAACGCCGTAACGTCCATCGCCAGACGCGTACCGTAAAACCGCAGCGCAAAACCGGACGCCGTCCAGTTGAAAAACATGGCTTTTCTTTCCCCGTCGTACAGTGTCCGGCCAAAGAAAGAAGGTATTTCTCCGGAACCCGTAATTTTCACTTCCATGCCGATCTCTCCTTTTCCTTTGATGCCGATGGTGTCGTATCGATCTTTCCCGTGTGCGCTGCTACCGGTTTGCAAGGATAGTATACCCAACGCGTTTTGAAATGTCAATCGCTTGACATTTTATACTAAAGAACCAGCAGCCTATCCGTCAAATATCCTAATATCCATATGAGGCTTGGTTTCAAATCAGATTGGAATCCCTTGCGCTGCCATGCGCGTTACTGTGTGCTTTCCCGTTCGATCAGGCGTACGGGGAATACGGTGGTCGAGGGAATGGCGCGCTCGCCGTAATGCACGATGCTCTCCACAGCAAAGCGGCAGATATCATTAACCGGCTGGTGCACCGTGGTGATGGACGGTGTGTACAGCGCGGCCAGATCGATATCGTCATACCCGATGACCTTAAGCTTTGTTGGCACGTTAATCCCGTGGCGGATGGCAAAGTGGATGATTTCGGCAGCCAGGATATCGTTGGAGCATACCGCGCCGTCGATATCGCCGTGCGCACCGAAAAACGCACGGATGAGATCCTGATATTGCATGGAGATAAAGCGGTCCTCGCGGTGCTCCTGGATGATGGGCTGCATACCGTGCTCCCGCAGCGCCTGCTCAAAACCCTGCTGCCTGAGCGACGCGCTCATCCCGCGCAGGGTAGTGCCGCCGTTAAAGTAGGCAATGCGCTTGCAGCCTTTTTGTATCAGCAGCTCTGCCGCCATTCTGCCGCCGCTCAGGTTATCGGAGCATACGGCGGATATCCGCGGTGAGATCACACGGTCAATGGAAAGGATCGGCGCGTCCAGCGAAATGCTTTCGGCGATATCCTGCGTGTGGCTGGCAAGAATCACACCGGCTACCTTGTTGGCCCGCAGCATGGAAAAGTACTCGATTTCCTTTTTGCGCTCATGGTTGGACACACACAGCAGCAGCTTATACCCGTTGGCGGTGATATGGCACTCCATGCTCTCAATCACCTTGGCAAAAAACGCATTGCGCGCCGAGGGCACGATGAGGCCGATAAAGTTGCTTGTTTTTTTGGACAGGGAACGCGCGATCTCATTGGGCTGATAGTCCAGATCGTTCATTGCCTGCCGTATCCGCTTGCTTGTCGCGGGGCTGACTATGTCCGGCTTATTGAGCATACGGGAGACCGTCGTTACCGTAACGCCCGCCCGCTGGGCGACTTCCTTCAGCGTTGCCATGCTGCGATTCACCTCATGTTTTATTGCAGTCACGATAGCATGACGCCCCACGATTGTCAAGCGCTTAACAGCTTGTTGCCATTGCCGCGTCAAGCCGGTTCTTTAAGCTTATACAAAAGCGCAAACGCGGGCGCCGGCCGGTACCCGCGTTTGCGCCAAACAGAACGTATTGCCGTGCTGCCGTCAGCCCTTCTTAAGCCACTCCATGCCGGCGGGCATCGACTGGTTCCAAAATACGTAGTCATGGATACCGGGCTTGGTCCACCACTCGTGCGGATAGCCGATCTTGTCCAGATAGTTGTGATAATCCAGATTTTCCCTGTACACAAAGTCCTCCGTGCCGCAGGCGATGAACATGCGCGGCATTTTGCCGTCGTCCATGCGCTTTTTCGCCAGGAACTTCGGATCCTTATCGCTTCCCGGAAGCTTTTCCAGATCGCCGAAGGTATGCCGGTAATACCCGTAGGGCGCAACAGCATGGGCCGGCTTTTGCTCCGGCGTCATCTTCGCCACATCGTCGGTGATCAGCGCCGAGGACAGCCCGATGATCGCGCCGAACGTATCCGCATAGTACAGCCCGTTGCGGATAGCGCCGTAGCCGCCCATCGACAGCCCCGCGATCGCCGTTTCCTCCCGCTTGTGGGACAGCGGGAACATCTTGCGGGTGACCTCTACCAGCTCCTCGCCGATATAGCCGCCGAAGCGCTCGCCCGTTTCCTCATTATCCAGATAAAAGTAGTTGGCGCCGGACGGCATGATGACCGCAAAGCCGTTCATGCCGGCCCATTTTTCGATGTCGGACCGGTACAGCCAGTCCACCTGGTTGCCGCTGTAGCCATGCAAAAGGTAGATGGTCGGCCACGGGCCCTGGTCGTAGGGGCGGGGCATCATGCCATCCGGCGGCGGATCCACCGGAAGGACGGCCGTAAAGGTCTGCATGCCGACCCTTGCTTTGGAATAGAAATTACAGGTAAGAACTGCCATAATCAAGATCCTCCGTTTCCGTTTGGTATTAAGGTACGCTTCTCAATCCGGCTGATTTTTCCTGCCGCAAAAGGGCGGTAAAAGCAGCGGAACGCGTTATTTTTTATAAGGTGGTAAACGGCTCCTTGGCATCGATAAACACCACGGGGATATCACCCGTAACGGACTTGAGCCACACGCCCAGGTGCTTCATGCCGGCTTCCTCGCTGCGCTCATGCCCGAGGATCAATATTGCCTTGTTCATACCCATCTGCGCGGCGTCACGCACATAGGCGGGCAGCGTCCACTCGGTTACCTCGCCGCAGATAATCACATCCAGGTTGCGCGAGCGCATCAGCTCCATGGGCATGTGCTCGTTGCCCAGGCCCAGGCTGCCGCCGCCCATCAGCAGGGACACGCGCTCCACCAGCATTTCCGGATCGCCGATAATGCGGATATACGGCATTTCAAACCGCGCTTTAAAGAACTCCGCCAGCTTTCGCAGCGTGGTGCGGGGCAGCTGATAACAGCCGTCAAAATGCTTGCCTTTGCTGAAAAATCCCGACGCGTTCTCATCCGGCGGCATGCGGTACTGCGCCCAGCCGGCTTCCATGTCAAACCCGCGGTAAATACCGTCGTCCGGATCAAAATGCATATGGTCGTGAAAGCGCCAGATGGTGATTCCGGCGTCTTCAATCAGCTGTTTTTTCTGCCGGTAGATGGGATCGCCCTCCAGCCATCCGGTGTCATCCCTGCCGGTAAACCAGGTGGGCTCGTGCGTGATGATGAAATCCACGCCCTGCTCCGCCGCCTCGCGGATTACATCGACTGTTGCCATAAAGGTGACCGCGATCTTTTTCACTTCGTGGTCCAGGCTGCCCATCATCAGATGGTCGCAGGTTTTGTCCTCCGGCAGGCGGGGCACCCCTGTTTTTAAAATCATACCGTCAATAATCTCGCCAACTGTCATACGATTGCCTCCTTATCCTTTCAGTGCGCCCAGCACGACGCCCTTGATGAAGTATTTTTGCACAAACGGGAAGATGATCAGCACCGGCAGGATACCGATCACGGCCATCGCCATGCGCACGGAGGAGCCGGGCAGATCGATGTTCTGCGTGCCCAGCAGCTGTGCGTTGGTGGAGACCTTGAGAAACTGGATATTGTTCATAATCCGGATTAGCAGATTTTGCAGCGGATAGAGTTTGGAATCGGTCACATAATACAGGCAGTTGACCCAATCGTTCCAGTAGATCAACCCTGTAAACAGGCTGATGGTGGCAATGGTGGGGATTGCCAGCGGCAGCATGATTTTCAAAAAGATCGTGTATTCCTTCGCCCCGTCGATCTGCGCAGATTCGATCATCTCATGGGGAATGCTGTTGGCATAGTAGTTGCGCACCAGCAGCACGTTGAACGCCGTCACCAGATAGTTGGGCACGATCAGCGCAGCCAGCGTGTTTTTAATGCCGAAGATGCGCGACCACATGATGTAGGACGATACCACGCCGCCGTTAAACAGCATGGTGAAGAACACGAAGAATGCCAGCGCGTTTTTATACTTGAAGTCGCGGCGCGACATGGGATAAGCCAGCGTGGTGGTTAAAAACAGGCTGGTCAGCGTGCCGATTGCGGTAACCAGAATGGTAATACCGTACGAACGCAGGATGATCGCGCTCTGTTTGACCATGTAGTAGTACGAATCGAGGCTCAGCTTCGACGGGAAAAACGTATAGCCGGTCGCAACCAGTTCGTTTTCATCGGTAATCGAGCCGATAGCCATCAGCAGCACCGGCAGGATCGCCAGCACGGCAAATACCGTCAGCACAATCGTGGCAAAGCGGCGAAAGCGGGTGACATCGTTAAATTGTTGTTTCATCATCTGCTCCACCTCCTAAAACAGCGCGTTGTCGTTGTCCAGCTTGCGCACCAGCGCGTTGGCGCCCAGCACCAGCAGCAGCCCGACCACGGACTGGTACAGCGCCGCCGCCGCCGACATGCCCACGTCGTTTAATTCCATCAGGCCGCGGTACACGTAGGTGTCGATCGTCTGCGTAACATCAAACAGCCTGCCGGAGTTCTGCGGCACCTGATAAAACAGCCCGAAATCGGAAAAGAAGATGCGCCCCACGGACATCAGCACCATGATGGTCACCGTCGGCCGCAGCATGGGCACGGTCACCTTGAGTATCTGCTGGATTTTACTGGCGCCGTCCAGCTGCGCGGCCTCGTATACGCTTTTATCGATCCCGGCAATGCTTGCGATATACACCACCGAGGATACGCCCATGTATTTCCACAGGTACACTAGCACCAGTATCACCGGCCACGGCCCGGGTGTGGAATACCAGCTGAACGGCGTAAGCCCGAACCACTCACACACCGAGTTGTTGATAAAACCCGTATCGGCATTGAGGAACGCGTAAACCACAAACCCGATCACGACCCACGAAAACAAATTCGGCAGCATCAGCGCGGACTGGAACAGCCGCACGCGGCGCTTTTGCCCAAGCTCGAAGATCAGGATTGCGATGAATATCGCCACGACCGTGCCCAGCACGATAAACGCGGCGTTGTAAAGCAGCGTATTGCGGGTCATAATCCACGCGTCGCGCGTTTTGAACAAAAAGTTGAAGTTGTCAAACCCGCACCAGTCGCTGCCAAAAATGCCTTTGAAATAGTTGAAATCCTTGAATGCCAGAAAGACGCCGAACATCGGCAGATAGTTGTTGATCAGCAGATAAAGGATACCAGGCGCTGCGATCAACAGGAGCGGGCCGGTTTTGGCAAGACCTTTTTTTCGGCGTTTTTCCATGATGATCCCTCATTCGTTATGATATGCTTGTGTATAACGAGCATCCGTCACACAGTCAAAAAATCACTGTAAAGTACACTAGGATAAGCGATGGAGAAAGCACCTGTGCGATGGCGGGCCAGATTCATGTCAGGTTGGGTTTGCGCAACCTGAAGCAGTAGCAGCACTACATCGAAGGTTACGTGAACCCAAGCTGGCAGAAATATGGCCCACCAGCGTACAGGGATTTTTCCATCGCTTACCCGGAGAGTTATTTGTTCGCGGCTACCCAGGCATCCAGCTGTGCCTGCTTGGCGGCAATGATATCGCCCAGGCCGGCTTCATCCAGCCGCTCCAGGAAGATCGGGATTTCGGTGGCGGGATCCACGCTGCCGCAGATCAGGCCGTCCAGATACTGGTCGATCACGTTGGTCACGGCGGTGTACTGCGTTTTCACGCTGGAGCTGTCAAACGTGAAGCCCATGGCAACGGAGGTTTTGGCGTTCTGGTTTTGCTCCAGTTCCCATGCAAGCGACTCGGGGCTGGTGCCGTCCATGGCATACATCAGGAAGAAGTTGCCAAGCGTGCCGCAGGACAGCTGCGCCGTGTAGGGCACGGAAGCAGCTTCCTCGCCCTCGGGATAGCTGACGGAACCATCGTTATTCATCACATAATCGCGGCCTTCGATGCCGTAGATAATAAGGTTGATGACATCCGCGTCGGTAAAGGTAAGGTTGAGGAACTTCAGCGCCGCCTCGGATACCTTGGAGGTGGAGGCTACGCACCACGTAAGCGCGTTGATGGACGAGGTATCCAGGAACGCATCGCCCACGATCTTGGCGCCCAGATCATAGCCGCCGCACTGCGCTTCGAGGCTGGCCGCGGTATCGGCTTCCGGATAGCTGTAGGAGGCGAGATAGCAGAAGTAGTTGCCCGACGACATCAGCTCCGCCGCGGTGGAGGAGGTGGTGGCGGCATCCTTCATCACGAGATCGTTCTCATACCAGCTGCGCGCAAGGCTGCACAGACCCGCAAACGCGTCGGAGGCATAGAAATCGACCACGGTCAGCTCGTCGTTCATCAGCACACCCTTGGGGGAATAGTAGTTGTCGGTCAGGTAATCCACGTCCGGCACGGTCAGGCCCAGGCCAATGTTGCCGGTGTTGACGGCGGCCATGGGGGTCATGTCGGGATAGGCGTCCTTCACGGCCTGCAGCACGGCTGTAATGTCATCCACGCTGTTGACAGCGGTCATGTCCAGACCCAGCGCATCGGCGATATCCTGCCGGTACACCAGCATCGGCGTCAGCGCGATGGGCTTGAGCGTGGGGATGCCGTACAGCCTGCCGGCCTGGCTGCATGCGGCCAGCCAGTCATCGCCGATCAGCTCTTCAGACTCGGGTGCGCAGGTGCCGATCAGGTCGGTGATATCCATACACATGCCGGAGCTGATGGACGTATTCAGGTCGCCCAGCGTCTCGAATACATCAATCTGTTCGCCGCCCTGCAGCGCAAGGCTTACGGTGGAGGAGTAATCCCAGATGGCAATCGGCATCAGTTCCACTTCCACGCCGATCTTGCCGCGCGTGATTTCGTTGATGGCTTCCTCCACAGTAGCAAGGGTCTCGTCCGAAGGAATGTTGTTGAAGGTGGCATAGGCGAAGACGACTTTGTCGTAATCATCCGCCGCTGCGGTGGTGACGGTGCCAAGCGATGCGACCAGCAAGGCAATCAGAGTAAACAGGGACAGAATTTTTTTCAATTTCATGGAAACGACCTCCCTTTCTATACTTTCAGTATATCTGTGCAGGGAAAACGAGGCTATCAATTTCGGGCGTTCTTTTTTCAATTTTGGGAGGTATTTGACCAATTTACACCCTATGAATGTCTTACGGTTGACTTTCTTCTCCGTTACGTTGATATTCCTGCGGTGTTACGCCGACTTTTTGCTTGAATACTGTGGTAAAGTACGATAAATTATCGATTCCGACCTCGCCCGCCACATCGCTGATCCGGATCTCCGGATTGCGCAGCAGAAGCTTTGCCTGCTCCATGCGCTGCTCCCAGATGGCGGTTTTCAGGGATTTTCCTGTTTTGCGCTTATAAAGCTTTGCCAGATACTCCGGCGACAGGTGAAACTCCGCCGCGATCTCGCTGCGGCCGATGTCCTCCCGATAGTTCTCGCGGATGTATGTGTCGATGCGTTTGACCAGCGTCGCGGCCTGACGCAGATCATCCTCAAAGGCAAAGGTGCGCTCCAGAAGGTAGCTGGCCCAGCGGAGCATATCCACCGACGAGCGGCATGCCTGATCGGCAAAACGTACGCTCTCCTCATCCGAAAACAGCTTGGTCGCCTGCACGCCGGCGTCCGACAGATGGGCATACACAGCCTGCAAAAGCTCCTGTTCAATCAGGTACAGCGTACGTTCGCTTAAGGTTTTCAGCGCCGTACGGCTGTTGAGCGCGCCTTTGACGGCATTGAGCAGCTGCACCTTGTCGTGCTGCAGCAGCATGGCGCGCAGGCTGTCGGTATCCAGCACCTGCATTTCCGGCGCGGCGGACGATACCGCTTCGTCCTCGGTAAACGCCTGTCCGTAAAATACCACACTGCGCTCAATCAGCGCCTGCAGTATGGCCGGTTGGTCCGCCAGCGCCTCAATGGACGCCGCATGACCGATGCAGCAGGTGACCTTCACGCGCGCAGCATCGGCGCAGGCGTCGATCAGCGCCGCACACCGTTTTTTCATCGGTTCGTCAGGCGCATCCTCCGCGGCCGTAAAAAACCAAAGCCCGCCGGAATCAAACCGCCGCACCACGCGCCCGCTCTCTTCCCCGCCGCACAGCAGGCGGCCGTGCAGATTTTCCAGCATATAAAACAGCAGCTCCTGCCCCAGCTCCACCGCCTGCGGCTCATACTCCATTACCCGCGTGGCCACCAGCCGATACTTGCTTTCCGCGTCTATGGGCAGGCTGCGCGCCTCGATCTCGGCGCGGATATGCGCATGGTCGTGCATCGCAACGCCGCTGAACAGCGACAGCCAGAAATTGCGTTCCTCCTGCTGCGGATTTTCCGAGCGCCACTCGCCGTAGCGGCTGCTTTCGCGCAGGCGACGGTTTTCTTTGATCTTCGCTACGGTTTTTTGCAGCGACAGCGCCATCACATGCGCGTTAAACGGCTTGGTCAGGTACTCGGCGGCGTCCAGCTTCAGCGCGCTTTTGGCATAGTCAAAGCGTTCGTGGCAGGTGAGGAATAAAAACTCCACATCCAGCGTCTGCGCGCGTGCCCAGGAGAGCAGATCAAGACCCGAGCCTTTGGGCATCTCGATATCGCTGATCACGATATCCGTCTGCCCGCGCCGCAGCACACGCCGTGCCTGCGCGGCGCTGTAGGCCGTGTCCACCGTATCGATTTCGATGGCGTTCCAGTCTATGGCCTGGCGAATGGCTTCCACCGTAGGCATATCGTCATCCACGATCAATAAGCGCATAGCCGCCCTCCTTTCCGGTTATTCGTTTGCCGCCGCGTCCCTGTACTCGTTTACTGGCCTTTTCGGCACACGGATGAGGTTGAGGCATCCGTGCGGCTCGATGTTTGTAAGCTCCATCAGGTCGTCCCGCTCGTACATGATTGCCATCATGCGCTGCACGCTCCACAGACCCACACGCTCGCCTTCGCTTTGCGGGCGCGGCGCTTCGCCGCTCATATAGCGCAGTACGTCGGCGGGATAGCCCTTGCCGTCGTCCTCAATACGGATGAGCAGCATCTCCTCCCCATGAAAGGTCTCTTTTGAAATATGAATGAGAAGCGTGAGCACATCGTCCACGGACACGGCGTATTTATACTCGTTTTCCACAAACGTCTGCACCAGCATCTGCGGCACCGGCCAATCCTGCAGGTCCTGCGGCAAATCGACAAAATGGAACAGGCAGCCCGGATACTTGCACTCCTGCATTTCGAAATAATTTTCGATATGGCGGATCTCCTCGCCGATAGGCACGGTATGCAGGCCGGATTTGAACATATAGCGGATGTTTTTGGAAAGCGCGTCCACATAGGTACGGATTTCGTCGTTGCGGCCCTGCGCGGAGAGGCTGGAAATCGTCGTGATAGCATTTAGGAAAAAGTGCGGCCGCAGCTGCAGGCGGATGGACTTCAGCTCCATATCCCGCAGTGCAATCCGCTTTTCATAGGACTCGATCCTGAGGTGCACGATCACATCCATCAGGCGGTTGAAGGTATCCTTGAGCTGGGTAAACTCCTGCGTGTCATACTCGCCCTGGATACGCAGCTCGTGCGCGCCGCCATCGATGCGGCGCATATCCTCGGTCATACGGTTCATCGGGCGCACCACCTCATGGCTGACGTAGCGCACGATCAGCGTGCCAAACAGCAGCGTGACCACGATCACCGCCAGCGCCACCGCCATCAGGATGCGCGTCTGGTTCCACACAATCACGTTTTTGATGCGCAGATGCAGCAGCACCTGCCCGTCCGCGATGGTATATACGGCGGTCTGCGTGCCCAGCGCCTGGATATCCGTGAGATTCCGGCCGATCTGGTCGGCGGTAAGCGCCTCGCCCGCAAAATCGGCAATCACGTTCTCCCCGTCGGTCAGCACAATAGTTTGCTGATTTTCCCCGGCGCCCGGTACATTGGCCAAAAACACATCCGTGGCGGTAAAGGCAGCCGCCGCGCGCCCGTTGTATACCGCCAGCTTGCACAGGTACGCCTGCCCGTTGAGGGTCACAAACCGCCAGCCCTTGGCGGCGTCGCCGGTTTGCGCGGCTTCAATGGTATACTGCCGCAGGGCCTCCCTGTCCCAATAGGTAACGGAGGACGCCTGGGCGTCTACGCACAGGTCGTAGTCCACATCCGCCACCACCAGCGCGCCTACGCCGGTATCGTTGAGCATTACGTCCGAAATATAGTTATGGATTTCCTGCAGGGCATAAAACC
>DAOPIR010000011.1:0-29826 GCA_035399245.1 Candidatus Limiplasma sp. | reverse complement strand
TGTGCTGATACTGGGCATCGGTCTGTTTTGTGTACAGCTCGTGCCGCCGATGTACTCGGGCGTGTTTATCGGCGGGGGACGTATTCAAAACACATACTATTTCAGCTTTGTCGTGATGGCGCTGCTGTATGAGCTTTACCTGATCGGTTATATCCAGCACAGGCTTCAAAAACCGTTTGTGCTTTCCACGGGAGCAAAGCGCGGGATCGCGATCCTGTCCGCTGCGTTATTCGCATTAGGTCTCCTCGGCTTTGCCCGACCGACAGACGGTACCTTTGGGCCGAAGAACCTGACAGGTATCGAGGCGGCGGTCTCCATCATCCGCGGGGAAGCGCAGGCATACGACGCCGCGATGGACGCGCGCGAGCAGCAGCTCAACGATCCGGAGCTGCAGGATGTTGTGCTGTCGCCGCTGGAAAACACACCCAAAACTTTTATGGAGGATTCGCTTGCAACCGATTTGGCGGACGGCATCGCAAGGTCGCTGGAAGTGTATTACCGTAAACAATCCGTTACGGTGGAATAGCAGGTTTGACAGGACGGGACGACTGTGATACAAAAATTAGGTACACAGGGAAGAGTGAGGGCATCCATGCGATTGAACGGCAAAAACGCACTGATCACGGGCGCGTCACGCGGGATTGGCAAGGCAACGGCGGAGTTGTTTGCGCAGCAGGGTGCCAATATATGGGCGTTTGCCAACCGGAAAAGCGATGCGTTTGAAGCATGGTGCGCCAATACGGCAGCGCAATACGGCGTGTTTGTTAAACCGATATATGCCGATCTGACCGATGCCGACGCGGTGAAGGCGGCTGTTAAACAGGCAATGGCGGATAAGTTGCCGCTGGATATTCTGGTGAATAACGCGGGCGTCATGGGCGAGGATAAAATGTTCCAGATGACGCGCCCGGAAGAAATGCAACGGACATTCGCCGTCAATTTCTTCGGCACCATGGCGCTTACACAGATTGCGACCCGCTGGATGGCGCGCAAGCAGCGTGGCGCGGTGGTGAACGTCGCTTCCGTGGCGGGGCTGGACGGTGACAGCCGGCTGGATTACTCCGCCAGCAAGGCGGCGCTGATCGCGGCAACGAAAAAAATGGCACGGGAACTGATTGCATCCGGCATCCGCGTCAATGCCGTTGCACCGGGATTTACCGATACCGAAATGACAAGCTGCCTGAGCGATAAGGTAGTCGCGGATGCGATGGCGAACAACTTGATGCATCGCAAGGGCACCCCGCGGGAGATTGCCGCGGTGATCGCGTTTCTGGCAAGTGACGATGCTTCCTTTGTTACCGCGCAGATATGGCGCGCAGACGGCGGGATTATATAATAAAGCGAATAGGAGAAAGATCATGACGAACCAGGAAAAGTATATCGGTGCGTTTACGGATGCGCTGAATGTTGAGGCGGGCGAAACCGGCGCTTTGGTTTATGGGCAATCCGGCGCATGGGACAGCGTGGGACATATGCGGCTGATCGCCAATCTGGAGGACGCCTTCGATATCATGATGGATATGGATGATATTATCGATTTCAGCTCCTTTGCCAAGGGCAAGGAAATTCTGCGCAAATATGATGTGGAAATTTGATAGCAGACCGAATTCTATTGCTGCGATTGACGATTCCGGCACAGAACTGACCTATGAACAGTTGGCTGCAGAGGGACAAAGGCTGGCTGGTCAGGTGGGGGAACGCTGCCTTGTGTTTTGCTTATGTCAAAACGACCTCGGCAGCCTGCTGGGCTATACGGCGTTTCTCAACCATCACATCGTGCCTGCGCTTTTATCGGCGAAACTGGATGCGGAGCTTTTACAGTCGCTGCTTACAACCTATCATCCGCGCTACCTTTGGGCGCCGGAGACGATGGCGGTAGAGGGCGACGCATGCTATATCGCCTTTGGCTACCGGCTGACGAAAACGCAGTTTGCCGATACGCCGCCGCTGTATGTGCAGCTTGCGCTGCTGCTGACCACCAGCGGCTCTACCGGCAGCCCCAAGTTTGTGCGCCAAAGCTATCGCAACATCCGTGCCAATACGGATTCCATTGTGGAATATCTGCGTCTGACAGCGGACGAACGCCCCATTACCACCCTTCCGATGAACTATACCTACGGGTTGAGCATCATCAATACGCATCTGGATGTCGGCGCGACGCTGCTGATGACGCAATATGGCATTGCGCAGAAGGAATTTTGGAATTTCTTTAAAGATCATGCCGCCACAAGCTTTGGCGGCGTACCGTTTACCTATGAAATGCTGGACCGCATGCGCTTTACGCGGATGGAACTTCCGTCTTTGCGCACCATGACGCAGGCGGGCGGTAAGCTGCTGCCGAAACTGCACCAAAAGTTTGCCCTATGGAGCAAGGAAACGGGGCGGGAGTTCATCGTGATGTACGGCCAGTGCGAGGCTACCGCCCGCATGGCATATCTGCCGTGGGACCGCGGTATCGAAAAGATCGGCGCGATGGGTGTGCCCATCCCGGGCGGCCGATTTGCGCTGATTGACGTAGATGGCAGCGAAGTTACACAGCCCCATACAACCGGCGAGCTGCGCTATTTTGGCGATAATGTTACGCTGGGATATGCGACCGGCGCGGCGGACCTGGCCAAAGGCGACGAACGCGGCGGCGTGTTGGATACGGGGGACATGGCACAGTTTGACGATGACGGGTATTATACTATCGTCGGACGGAAGAAACGTTTCGTCAAGCTGTTTGGAAACCGCGTGAACCTGGACGAGGCGGAACGCCTGCTCAAAGCAAGGTTTGCGGGGGCGGATGTCGCCTGCGGCGGTAAAGACGACCATCTGGTGATTTACGGCACGGATGATGCGCTGCTTAGGCAGATGCAGCCCTATCTGGCGGAAAAAACAGGCTTGCATGCCTCGGGCTTTACGGTAAAAACTGTTGCGTGTATTCCCAAAAACGACGCTGGAAAAACATTATACCGTGAGTTGGAGATGCTGAATGATTGACAGGCAAACGTTGCATGAGATGGAACCCTATGATCTGGCATATGCGGAAAAACATGTGTTTCTTTCCGATGCGCTGCTATCGCTGACGAAATATCATGCGGCAAACTGTCCCGCCTATGCACGGATGCTTGCGGCAAACCAAACGGATCTGGAAACCATTACTGCTTATGAGCAGATCCCGCCGCTGCCTGTGCGGCTGTTTAAGGAATTTACTTTAAAAAGCGTGCCGGACGACGTCATTTACCGCACCATGACCAGCTCCGGCACTACGGGACAGCGGGTGAGCCGTATTTACCTGGATCGGGAAACCGCCGTACTGCAAAGCAAGGTGTTGGCGAAGATCATGCAAAGTGCGCTGGGCAAGCAGCGGCTGCCGATGATTGTGGTGGATTCGTCCTCGGTGATGAAAAATCCCGCTATGTTTTCCGCACGCGGCGCGGGTATCCGCGGCTTCAGCATGTTTGGGCGCGATACGATCTATGCACTGGATGAGAATATGAAGCTGGATGCGGATGCGTTGGATGCTTTTATACAAAAGCATGCGGGCGAAAGCATTTTTCTGTTTGGCTTTACTTCTATTATATGGCAGCATTTTTATACGGAGCTGAAGCGCACGGGCAAAACGCTGGGTATTCAAAACGGCGTGCTGATCCATGGCGGAGGCTGGAAAAAGCTAAAGGATCAGGCGGTGAGCAAGCCGCAGTTTAAGCAGGCGCTGCAGTCGGTATGCGGCAATATCCGCGTGCTGGATTATTACGGTATGGTGGAGCAGACCGGAACGATTTACCTGGAATGCGAGCACGGGCATCTGCACGCGCCGGTATGGTCGGATGTGCTGATCCGCCGTCCGCTGGATTTCTCGCTGGCAACACAGGGGGAAACGGGCTTGATCGAGGTTGTAAGCGCTCTGCCGGCAAGCTACCCTGGCCATGTGCTGCTGACGGAGGATCAGGGCCGCGTGCTGGGCGAGGATGACTGCCCCTGCGGGCGAAAGGGCAAGTATTTTGAAATTCTCGGGCGCATCCGGCGCGCGGAAGCAAGGGGGTGCAGCGATACCTATGAACAGCCCTGATGATTATCGTGTGTTGTGCGGCATGGAAGATCCGCTGCAAGCGGTACACATTCCCGCGCTGCAGCCGTTTGCGTCGCAGGTACTGGACTTTTTAGCCGATCTGTCCGCGGCTCTGCTGCGCAACAAGCAGGCGCGCGCCTATTCCGATGTGATTTCCTTTGCGTTTTTCTGCCGCCGCGCCAATCTAGAGCTGCTGCAAAAGCCATACGATGATCTGGAGGCTCGGCTGGGACGCGGGCTGGTGTTCCACATCGCGCCGGGCAATGTGCCGATGAACTTTGCCTATTCGCTGCTTTCGGCACTTTTAGCAGGCAACGCGAGCATTGTAAAAGCGCCGAGCAAGCCTTTTGCGCAGGTATCGATTGTCTGCAATGCCATGCAGGCGCTGCTTGCCGCTAACCATCAATCGCTCAAACCCTATATCAATGTGATCGAATATCCGCGTGAGCGGCAGGATATCACCGAAGCGTTCAGCGCACAGTGCGACGCGCGCATCATCTGGGGCGGGGATGAAACCATTCGCCGTGTGCGCATGGCGCAGCTTTCGCCGCGAGCGTTTGATATTACCTTTGCCGATCGCTGGTCGCTGGCCGTGCTGGAGACGGACGCGATTATACGCATGGACGACGCCGAGATTACGGATTTAGCCAAAGGCTTTTACAATGATACCTATTTGTACGATCAAAATGCCTGCACGTCGCCCCGCCTTTGCGTATGGATGGGGGAGCGAAGCTCGCTGGAGGCCGCCCAAACACGGTTTTGGGACACGGTGCATGCGCAAGCTTCCGCGCGCTATACGCTGGACGCCGTAACGGCGGTGGACAAGCTGACGGAGCTGTACCGTGCCGCCGTCCTGAACGATGGTATCGTTCAGGAAAAAACAGTCGATAATCTCCTGACGCGCGTACGGCTCACGTCGCTTACTGCCGATGTCATAAATATACATTGTACAGGCGGCTGCTTTCTGGAATATCATGCGGCGGCGCTTGCGGAGCTGATTCCCGTGCTGACACCCAAAACGCAGACAATAGCCTGCGCCGGCATTGCGCCATCCGTCGTCCGTGCGTTCATCCGGCAAGCGGGTGTAAAGGGCGTAGACCGCGTGGTGCGAATCGGGCATACGATGGACTTTTCTCTTATCTGGGACGGATATGATCTGATTCGAACCCTGTCACGAATGGTAAATTGACGGGGTTTCAGCCGTTGTGAAATAAAATGCAATGAAAAAGCAAAATACAAACAAAAAACAGATTGACCGTGCATAAAAATTGCAATATAATACTATTCATACAAAGGGGTATATGAAAATGATGGGTTCATGTACCCTTTTGACGCATTCTTACCGTTTCAGACAAACGGCCAAAGAAAACTCAAGGAGGAAAAAGTATGACATTCAAAAGGTTTGTTTCCATTCTGCTCGTAGTTATGATGCTCGCAATGGGCGTATCGGCAGCGTCGGCTGAAGGTGCTCTTGCCGGACAAACAATCATCATTGGTAACATCGCTCCGATGACGGGTGCGCTCGCCGCTTACGGCGCTGCTGTGGACAACGGCATTCGTCTGGCTGCTTCTGAGATCAACGCCGCTGGCGGTATTCTCGGCGCTACCGTGGAAATTTCCACCAAAGATGACCAGCACACTCCCGCGGAAGCCATTTCCGGCTTTAACTCTCTGCTGAGTGAAGGCGCTGTGGCAATCATTGGTTCCGTTGCTTCTGCCGATACTGCGGCAATTACCCAGTTGGCAAACGATGAGGAGATCGTGCTGATCACCGCCACCTCCACCAACGATGCCATCACCACCGAAGACGATTACGTATTCCGTGCTTGCTTCAAAGATAGCTTCCAAGGCAAAATGGCCGCCGCGTTCGCAGCTTCTCAGGGCTGGACGAAGGCCGCGATCCTGTATGCCACGGGCGATGCGTATTCCTCCGGCCTGCGCGATGCGTTTAAGGCTGCGGCAGCTGAATACGGCATTGAAATCGTAGAGGAACAGTCTACTTCCGACACCTCGGCCGTTGACTTTTCTTCGCAGATGGCGACGATCGCGGCGTCCGGCGCAGACGTGCTGTTCGCTCCGTACTACTATGACTCCGTTGGCCCCAAAATCATCCCGCAGGCTCGTGAAGCCGGCTTCACCGGCGCGATCATCGGCGCTGATGGCTTCGACGGTACCGAGAACTACGCGGTTGAGCCGCTGTCCAATTACGACAACGTATACTTCACCAACCACTATTCTGCCGAAGATCCTTCCGAAATCGTGCAGAACTTCATCTCCGCTTACACCGCAGCGTATGATCCCGCCTCGCTTAACGCACTGGCAGCACTCGCATACGATGCAATGTACATGCTGGCGCAGGCCATCGAAACCGCTGGTTCCGTCGATCATGAGGCGATCCGCGAAGCGATGGTGGGTATGCACTATATCGGTGTAACCGGTGATATGACGCTGGACGAAACGGGCACGCCCGCGAAATCTGTGACAATCCTTACTTTTGTGGAAAAGGACGGCGCATTGGTGCAGCAGTTTGTTACCACGCAGCAATAAACCGCTGGCATAATATTCCACAATCATTTTGTGCGAAAGCGCCGCAAGGCGCTTTCGCACATAGTAAAGCGTAGAAGGGCTTGATAACTGATGACAGAATTCCTGCAGCAGGTCATCATAGGTCTGAGAATAGGCAGCGTATACGCGCTGGTTGCACTTGGCTATACTATGGTGTACGGAATTATTCGTCTGATCAACTTCGCACACGGCGAGTTTATCATGGTTGGCGGGTATACGCTGTTTTTCACCATCCCAGTGTTAATCAACTGGGGACTTCCGGCATGGATGAGCGTATTTGCAGCCATCGTTACATGCGCAGTGGTCGGCATTCTGGCAGAATTGCTGGCATACAGACCGGTTCGCAAAAAGGGAAACCGCATGACCGCGCTGATTACGGCGATCGGCATGAGCCTGCTTTTGCAAAACCTTGCGCAAGCCATTCCTGCCATGGGCCCAAATCCCAGAGCCATTACGGAGGACATCTTCCAATCCGGCTCCATCACAATCTTAGGGGTCAACACAAATCAAACGGCTATATTTACCATTATTATTGCGGCATTTGTAATGGTTGGACTTCAACTGTTTATTCATAAAACGAGATTGGGCCGCGCCATGCGCGCTGTATCGGAAAACAAGGCAGCGTCAACGCTGGTCGGCATCAACGTAAATAAAACGATTGTCGTCACATTTGCCATCGGCGCCGGCCTTGCAGCCGTGGGCGCGCTGATGTACTGCGCGCAGTAGCGCTCCGTGATGACAACTATGGGTTCCATGCTGGGCTTAAAGGCCTTTGTGGCAGCCGTGCTGGGCGGCATCGGGTTAATCCCGGGCGCTATGCTCGGCGGTATATTGATTGGATTGATCGAAGCGCTGGTAACGGCTTATATCAGTTCGTCGCTCGCCAATTCCCTGGTATTTCTTGTGCTCATCCTTGTGCTGCTGGTGAAGCCGGCAGGCATTATGGGCAAGAATGTAGGTGAGAAAGTATGACGGATCTGCGTAAAAAAAGCCTGAGAGGCGTTATCACCAATGTGACCGTGATTGCACTGCTGATTTTATTGGTCTTCATTCTTTCGGCCACGATGAGCGATAACGACTTCCGACGGAAACTTGTGCCGATTATCTGGCAGGTATGTATCTTTATCTTGCTGGGTACATCGCTGAATTTGGTGATGGGCTTTCTGGGAGAGCTGGCGCTGGGACACATGGGCTTCATGGGCATCGGGGCATATACAGCCGCGCTTTCCTCGCTGGCGCTGGAACGTGCCGGCCTGTTTACCGCCAACACGGCGCCGCCGCTGCAGCTGATCGGCGTGATGATCGGGTGCAGCCTGTTGGGCGCACTGTTTGCCGGATTGCTGAGCCTGCTGCTGGGCATCCCGGCGCTGCGTCTGCGCGGCGACTATCTGGCGATTGTTACGCTCGGCTTCGGATTGATTATTGAAAACGTAATTGCAAACCTTCCCTTTGCCGGTACCAACGGCCTGGCGGAAGGCACGGCAAGCTCTGCGCTGTATAAAAACGGCCTGGGGATCAAGTCCGTACTGCAGGCACAGTATGTGTATTTTCCGATTCTCGTAACCATTATCAGCATCGCGTTTATGTTCATGTACATCAATTCCAAGTACGGCCGCGCGATCAAGTCTATCCGCGACGATGAGATTGCGGCAAGCGCATCGGGTATCAACACGACATACTACAAGATCCTGACGTTTGCCATTTCAGCTTTCTTTGCAGGACTGGCCGGCGGCCTGTATGCCATCTGCACCTCGTCGCTGACAACCGGAACCTTTACCTTTGCAAGCACATCCATCTGGAATTCCACGTTCATCGTGGTACTGGTGGTGCTGGGCGGCATGGGATCGCTTACCGGTTCAATCATCGCGGCAGTAGCGATGTATATGCTTAACTATGAGATCAAAAACGGCAAGTGGGTATCCTATATGCCGCAATTCCTGCAGAATTTGTTTGCGTTCCCCATGCTGATTTACGCCATTGTGCTGATGGCCGTCATCATGTTCAAGCCCTACGGCATTTTGGGAACCTACGAATTTTCACTGCGCAAACTCCTGTTTAAAAAGCAGGAACAGGCGATGGGAGGCGAAGTGAAATGAGCGAAGGGAACGTAATCCTGAAAACCGAGCACCTCGGGATTCAGTTCGGCGGATTGAAAGCCGTAAACGATTTCAACATCGAGATTAAGCAGGGTGAGCTGGTAGGGCTGATCGGGCCGAACGGATCGGGCAAAACCACGGTGTTCAACATGCTTACCGGTGTGTATGTGCCGACCGAAGGCGATGTCTACTTGATGGGCAAGCGCATTACCGGAATGAAAATCCACAAAATCGTTGCGCAGGGCGTTGCCCGTACCTTCCAGAATATCCGTCTGTTTTCTGAGATGACGGTGATTGACAACGTACGCCTCGCGTTTACCAAGGATATCAAATACAATCTGTTTGATACGATGTTCCGTACGCCGAAGTACTTCCGCACGGAGCAGGAAATCACAGATAAGGCAATGGACTGCCTGCGCATTGTTCATCTGGAGGACAAGGCCAATTACATGGCAAACAGCCTGCCTTACGGTCAACAAAGAAAGCTGGAGATCGCCCGTGCGCTGGCTACGGATATGAAGCTGCTGCTGCTGGATGAGCCTGCCGCCGGCATGAACCCGACGGAAACGGCGGAGCTGATTGACTGCATCAACGACATCCGCAAGAAATTCAGCATCGCCATCCTGTTGATTGAGCATGATATGAGCCTGGTGATGAAAATCTGCGAACGGATTCAGGTAATCAACTTCGGCAATACCATTGCGCATGGCTATCCCAATGAGATTGCACACAATCCCGATGTGATTGAGGCCTATCTCGGAGAGGAGGCTGTGGAGAATGCTTAAAATTGAGAATTTGGTGGTCAACTACGGTGCGATTGAAGCGCTGCGCGGCATATCGCTGGAAGTTAATCAGGGAGAAATCGTATCGCTGATCGGCGCCAACGGTGCGGGCAAGACCACGACGCTGCACGCGATTACCGGATTGACGCCCATTTAATCGGGCAAAGTGGAGTACTTGGGCAAGGATTTGCGCAAGGTGGTTGCCAGCGATATCGTAACCATCGGGTTGGCGCATGTGCCGGAAGGCCGCCAGGTATTTACCCGCATGACCGTGATGGAAAACTTGCTGATGGGCGCATATACACGTAATGACCGCGCGGCGATCGCCAAGGACCTGAAGATGGTATACGGGCACTTTCCGCGGCTGGAAGAGCGCGCAAAGCAGATTGCCGGTACACTGTCCGGCGGTGAGCAGCAAATGCTTGCCATGGGCCGGGCCATGATGTCCGCACCCAAGCTGATTGTTATGGATGAGCCTTCGATGGGCTTGTCGCCGATCCTCGTGAAAGAGGTGTTCTCCATTATTGAGGACATGCACAAGGAAGGCATCACCATCTTGCTGGTGGAACAGAACGCGAAAATGGCGCTGTCCATCGCAGACCGCGCCTATGTGCTGGAAAACGGAAGGATTTCGATGTCGGGCAGTGCGCATGATCTGCTGGACGACGAAAACGTACGCCGTGCCTATCTGGGAGCTTAAGCCAGAACCTTATATCAACTGCAGCGCTGCCTGTTTCGCCGCCTTCATGGCGGTGGGAAGGGGCAGCGCTTTCAGCTGCTCCCGATTGGCGAGCAGTGCGCCGTGCTGCTGTAAAAATGCATCGTCAGGCAGGCTTAACAGCTGAAAGTGCAGGAGCTTCATTTCCCAGATACGGTGGGTGAAAACGTGGCGCGCGTCGCCCATATCACCCAAATAGCGCAGCTTAAGCCCGCACTCTGCCCAGTAGGCGAGCGCATCCCCGGGCGTTGGGGCATCCTCTGCGAGTCCGAACACATACAGTCCGTGCAGCATGCGTTCTTGGCGCTTGAAAAGCAGAATATTATCGTGATAGGTCATCAGGCAAACCGCCACCGCAATTTCCAGCGGCGGCTTTTTAGGCTCCATCACAGGCAGGCTGTCCGCATCACCCGCGGCATAAGCGTCGCAAAAGCGTGTCAGCGGGCAGGCATTGCAGCGGGGGCTGCGCGGGATACAGATCATCGCGCCGAGCTCCATCAGCGACTGGTTGAAAGTGGAGGCTTTTCCCCGGGGCATTGCGTCCATCAGCGTTTGCCGGATGTCGCGCATAACGGACGGTTGATTGATGTTTTCCCGTAACCCTAGAATACGGGAGGTTACGCGCTTTACGTTGCCGTCAATGGCGGGTACGGCTTCTCCGAAGGCGATGCTGGCAATCGCGCCGGCTGTATAATCGCCGATTCCCGGCAGCTTTATTAACTCTTCAAAGGTAGCTGGAAACGTACCCGAAAGAGAAGCGGATATGATTTTGGCGGCTTTGTGAAGATTGCGGGCGCGGCTGTAATACCCAAGCCCTTCCCACGCTTTTAGCACGGTTTCTTCCGGCGCGCTCGCCAGTGCATGCACGGTTGGGAAAGCCTGTAAAAAGCGCCGGTAATAAGCAATCACGGCGTCCACGCGCGTTTGCTGGAGCATGATTTCCGAAATCCATATTTTGTAGGGATCGCCGGTGTGCCGCCAGGGCAGATCGCGCTTGTATGTTTCGTACCATTTAATCAGCGCGCCGGGCCATCCGGTAATGTTGGGCAAACAGGTCCACTCCTTATTATTTTAATGAAGTAAAGCATACTTCCATACGATTGTAACATGAAAAGAAAGTACCATGATACGGCTGCCGATAATTGTATGATATGCACAAAGAACGAAGATCAATTTTAACGTGTTTAACAGTTGCGAAAACCACAGAAATAGCGTAAACTAACAATGCTGTTAGCACTCGAAACGAATGAGTGCTAACAACGACCGTAAAGATTATAGATAGGGAGGCACTATCATGAAGGTAAAACCCTTGGGCGACCGTGTCGTCATCAAGAATTTGGAAATGGAAGAAACCACCAAAGGCGGTATCCTTTTAACCAGTTCCGCCAAAGAAAAGCCCCAGATGGCTGAAGTGATTGCTGTTGGTCCGGGCGGCCTTGTGGACGGTAAGGAAGTCAAGATGATCGTTACACCCGGCCAAAAGGTAATCTATTCCAAGTATGCCGGAACCGAAGTAAAGCTGGACGACGAAGAGATCATCATCGTGCGGCAGAGCGATATTCTGGCAACCGTGGAATAACACAGCTTAGAAAACATAAGGAGGCATGCTGTTATGGCAAAACAAATCAAATATGGTGAAGAGGCCCGCCGTGCCCTGCAAAAAGGCGTAGACGCATTGGCCGATACCGTGAAAATTACATTGGGCCCCAAAGGCCGCAATGTGGTGCTGGATAAAAAATACGGGTCTCCGCTCATTACCAATGACGGTGTAACCATCGCCAAGGAAATCGAGCTGGAAGACGCATTTGAAAACATGGGTGCACAGCTGGTGAAGGAAGTTGCCACCAAGACCAATGATGTCGCGGGCGACGGCACCACCACCGCTACGCTGCTGGCACAGGCCATCGTGCGCGAAGGTCTTCGCAATCTGGCAGCCGGCGCCAATCCCATGGTATTGAAGCGCGGCCTGGAAGACGCCGTGAACAAGGCAGTGGAAGCGCTGCGCGATTTGAGCAAGCCGATCTCCTCCAAGCAGGAAATTACCCAGGTTGCCAGCATTTCGGCATCTGATGAAACCATCGGCGAGCTGATCTCCGAGGCCATGGAAGTCGTCGGCAAGGACGGCGTCATCACCGTGGAAGAAAGCAAAACCATGAAGACCGAGATGACCACCGTGGAAGGCATGCAGTTTGACCGCGGCTATGCCAGCGCCTACATGGTAACCGATCCCGATAAGATGGAAGCAGTGCTTGATAATCCCGCCATCCTGATCACCGACAAGAAGATTTCCAACATTCAGGAGATCCTGCCGGTGCTGGAGCAGGTAGTGCAGGCCGGCAAAAAGATGCTGATCATCGCCGAGGATATCGAAGGCGAAGCGCTGGCTACGCTGGTGCTCAACAAGCTGCGCGGCACGTTTAACTGTGTTGCGGTCAAGGCACCCGGCTTTGGCGATCGCCGCAAGGATATGCTGCGCGACATCGCCATCCTGACCGGCGGCCAGGTCATTACCGAGGAGCTCGGCCTGCAGCTGAAAGATACCACTATGGATATGTTGGGCGAAGCCCGTCAGGTGAAGGTGGACAAGGAAAACACCACCATTATCGAAGGCGCAGGCGAGAAGAGCGAAATCGAAGCCCGTGTATCGCAGATCCGCAAGCAGATTGAAGACACCACCAGCGATTACGACCGCGAAAAGCTGCAGGAACGTCTGGCCAAGCTGGCCGGCGGTGTGGCAGTAATCCAGGTCGGCGCAGCTACCGAAGTGGAAATGAAAGAGCGCAAGCTCCGCATTGAAGACGCTTTGGCCGCTACCCGCGCAGCTGTGGAAGAGGGCATCGTGCCCGGCGGCGGCATTGCGCTGATCAACGTGCTGGATGCCGTAAAGGGCGAGCTGGACAAGTTTGACGGCGACGCGAAGACCGGCGTGGACATCATCCTGCGCGCACTGGAAGAGCCGCTGCGCCAGATTGCCGTAAACGCGGGCATCGACGGCAGCGTGATCGTGGAAAAGGTTAAGACCAGCGGTAAGAAGGGCTATGGCTTTGATGCGCTTAAGGGCGAATATGTGGACATGGTAAGCCGCGGCATCATCGACCCGACCAAGGTTACCCGTTCCGCACTGCAGAATGCCGCAAGCATTGCCGCGATGATCCTGACCACCGAGAGCCTTGTGACCGACATCCCCGAACCGGAAGCGCCCGCAGCGGCACCCGGCGGCGGTATGGGCGGCATGGGCGGAATGTATTAAGTTTAAGGCGAACGCTTTATCCATCGTTTCCCTTTCGCAATTCAGATTAAAAAGGAGGCCGGAACGAAAGTTCCGGTCTCAGCCTTTTGAAAAAGCCCAATCTGCTATTGCGGCTCCGCTTGATATACATCAAGCGGAGCTACGCCATTCGGTTTCTGCGAAACCTCGGTGGCTAGTCGGCCGTATGGCCTCCCTTATTGTCAGCTGCGGGATGGAAAGGGGTATCACTTACAAGTGAGTAAGCTCAACCCCTTTCTACCCTTGCTTCCTAGCATATCAGGCTTTTTGAACAGGCTGGCAGTGTGCCTGCAAAACATGGTTTTTTTGACACCCTGAGACCGGAACGAAAGTTCCGGTCTTTTTTTGATTGAAAAAGGAACTATATGCTATGGGGCAGAATACAATGAGAAATAAAAACAAAAGGATACAGAAAATAATGATAAGCAATACGAAGGTACTACTGGATGAAAAAGCGGTTGCCAAATTGTGTGCGGCGGCAGGATTTCGGGATATCGAAAACGTGACATCTATGGGCGCGGGCGAGTTTAACGCCGTTTATGCCTTTGATGCGGATGAAAAGGGTTACGCGCTGAAGATCGCGCCGGATGCGAATGTGCCGGTGATGACCTATGAAACGAACATGATGCAATCGGAAGTGTATTGGTATGAGAAGCTGCGTACACATACCGATATTCGTGTGCCGGAAATTGTTTATACGGACTTTTCCAAATCCCTTGTGCTGTCAGATTTCTTCATTATGGAGCGGATCAACGGCAGGCAGATGAATGAGATGAACTTCACGCCGCAGGAGCGTGCGGACGCGACAAGCAAGCTGCCGCAGATGGCGGCGCAGATTCATCGTATCCGTCATGACGGATACGGGTATTTACAAAACGGATACCATGCCACGTGGGACCAGGCGCTGGCTGCGATGACAGAGGCCATTATCTGCGACGCCGGAAGAATGGGAGAATCCTGTGAAAACGGGGAGAAAGTGTTGAAACTCATTCATAAGCACCGCGCAGTGTTGGCAAAAGCACCCTGCCGCATGGTGAATTTCGACCTGTGGGAAGCCAATATACTATGTGAACGAATGGGGGATGGCAGCATCCAATATGTTTGGATTGATCCGGAGCGCAGCTACTGGGGAGATCCGATTATGGATATCATTTGTTTTGAACCGGATCGGCCGCTTATGGAAAAGAAAGCGAGTATTGGGGCCTATAATCAGGTAGCGGAGCAACCGATTGGGATAGGCCGTGAGGAAGAAATCCGCTTTGCGTTTGCGCAGGCATATCTGGGCCTTATTATGGAAGTGGAACGCTATTATCGCTATGTCCCCGGCGGCGAAGGTTGGCAGCGCAATGTGTTTGCTTGCCAAGGTTTGTTTGCTGGTGCATATGGGGGTTTGGAATAAAAATGTAGTATATGGCAAATATCGGGAAATATGTTGCATTTTATTCGATTTCATGTATAATAATCGTGTAGGGTCTCACTGCGGGTGAGGCAAAGTAGTTTGGAAGGGTGATTTTTTTATGAAATTCTTTGTGTTGGCAGCTTATGTAGTCATGATGATCGTCGTTATCGCGTTTACGGCGAAGAAAAATTTGTCATTGGATGGGTTCCTGCTTGGCGGCAGAAAGGTTGGTCCGTGGATGAGCGCGCTCAGCTACGGGGCCAGCTATTTTTCTGCCGTTATTATCGTTGGCTATGCCGGGTCCATCGGCTGGACCGTTGGCACCGCCGCGATCTGGTGCGGGATCGGCAATGCGGTAATCGGCAGCTTTCTGGCATGGCGGCTATTGGCCAAACCCACGCGTGTGATGGGCGAACGGCTGAACGTAAAAACACTGCCGAGCTTTTTTGAAAAGCGTTACAATTCCAAGACGCTGAAAATTATTGCCAGCCTGATCATCTTCGTATTCCTTATTCCCTACAGCGCAAGCGTGTATAAAGGCCTTGGCAACATGTTCGTACAGGCGTTCGGCTTTGATTACTCATGGACCGTGGTCGGCATCGCGCTGCTTGCGTCGATTTATCTGTTTGCCGGCGGGTACAAAGCCACGGCAATCACCGACTTCATTCAAGGCATTATTATGATCGGCGGTGTTACCGCGATCGTCGTCTATATCCTCAAGGCGGCGGGCGGCGTATCGGAAGGCCTTAATCTGCTGGGAACCGATGAAATCGGCGGAGCGGGTTTCAACACCCTTTGGCCGCCGGTAAAACAGGTGTGGTTTTTCAGCATCGTCATCCTTACGTCGCTGGGTGTGCTGGGGATGCCGCAGATGATCCATAAGTTCTTTGCGATTAAAGATGCCGCCAGCGTGAAACGCGCAACGGTTATCTCTACGGTATTTGCGTTCGTAATCGCCGGCGGCGTGTATTTCGCGGGCAGTTTCGGCCGTGTGGTGCTCAGCAAGATCACCCAGGACGGGACAAAGCTGATTGACCTGGTCAACTCCGGCAGTATGTCCAAGGATATGATTATGCCGACCATTCTTTCCGATGCCACGGTGGTAAACATACCGGAGATCATGCTCGGCATTTTTGTGGTGGTGCTTCTTTCGGCCAGCATTTCCACACTGACGGCGCTGGTGCTTTCGTCCTCATCGGTGATTACGCTGGATCTGATCGGAACCGTAGTGCCCAAGATCAAAAGTGAGACAAGCGTTTGGATCATGCGTGTGCTGTGCATCGTGTTTGTCATCTTCTCACTGATGATTAACTTCCTGATGCAGAACACCTCCATCGTATCGCTGATGTCGCTTAGCTGGGGCACGATCGCAGGTGCGTTTTTGGCACCGTTCCTTTACGGACTGCTGTGGCGCGGCGTAACCAAAATCGGCGCCTACAGCGGCGTGATCGGCGGTGCGCTGATCTCCCTGCTGCCGCCGCTGATTACCGGCGACATGAGCCTTTCGCCCATCAGCGGAGCCGCGGCAATGCTGGCCGGTTTGGTTATCGTGCCGGTGGTCAGCGTGCTGACGAAAAAGCATGCGTTCTCCCAGGAGCATATCGCCATGATTTTCGAGGATAAACAAGCGGCATAAAAACATTAGCATCAAAAAACGCATCCCGTATCAAGCACGGGATGCGTTTTATGATGTATTTTGTTATTTCTTTTTGATGGCTTTAATCAGCTGCGGAAGCACCTGTTCAAAGCGCACGCCGTAGCGCAGGGGTTCGCCGCCCTGCAGGGTAAGGCGAATGGATTGATGGGTGCAATCAAGGGCGGTACGCGCGGCCTGCTCCAGCTCCATATCATTCAGCATGCAGGCGATCAGGAAGCTGGCAAAAACATCGCCCGTACCGTAGAAGATATCCTGAAATTCTTCCCTGTAAAACAGGTGGAAACGTTTATCCGCTTTCCGGTATACGGCAATGCCGGTTTTGCCGGGCCTGATGTGGATGTCGGTGATCACTACGCTTTGCGGGCCAAGGGCGGCAAGCTCCGCGGCGACAGATTGTACATAAGCCTCGTCATATCCCTGCGAAATGTAAGGCTTGTCCAGTAAAAAGGAAGCCTCGGTGAAGTTTGGCATAATGGTGTGCGCGCGCGCACAGAGGCTGCGCATCTGCGCGGGCATGGCTTCGCTCATGCGCGAGTACAGCTTGCCCTGATCGGCAAAGGCAGGGTCTACAAAAAGCTGCGTTTGTGAATCACACAGCATATCGATGATTTGCAGCAGCAGATTTACCTGCTCCGCGGAAGCCAGATACCCGCTGTAAAACGCGTCGAAATGCAGCCCCAGGGTGGCAATATGCCTGGCGATGGGCAGCAGCTGATCGGCGAGATCCAAATAGGTGAAATTCGTAAATCCGCCTGTGTGTGTGGATAACAGCGCGGTGGGGATTACTGAAGTGTTGATCCCCGCGGCGGACAGGATCGGCAGCGCGACCGTGATGGAACAGCGCCCGACACAGGAAATATCATGGATTGCCAAAGCTCGTTTTTGCATGTCATGCCTCTTCCATTGTAATGCTTTGCGCGGTGGTTTGGGACAGCCAGCACCTATTCCACCGCTTGCGCAGGGTACGGTGGGCGGCTGCCGCTGCATACGCGTCCGTAAATGCGCCGAATACCGCCGATCCGCTGCCGGTCATCGTGGCATATGCCGCTCCGCATGCGTCCAGCGCGGCAATCGCTTCGGTGATGGGCGGAGCATGGGGTTCCAGTGCCTGCTGAAGCACATTGCCCGCCGAGCGGGCTAGCAAATCAAAATCAGTATGCAGCAGCGCTTGCTGCGCCGTATCGGTATCGGGATGCGCTACGTCGGCAAGCACGTCGAACAGCGCGAAAACGGCCTGGGTAGACTGCGGCTTGCATGGCTGCAGGATAACCAGCGGAATGTCCGGCAGGGGTGGCAGCGGCGATACAATCTCGCCAAAGCCGCCGATGCGCGCAAAGCCGCCAGTCAGAAAAAACGGAACATCCGCGCCCAGCTCCTGCGCAATCCCATGCAGCGCGTCAAGCGGCAAGGCGGTTTGCCAAAGACGATTGAGACCGATAAGTGTGGCGGCGGCATCGGTGCTCCCACCGCCCATGCCCGCGCCGTGGGGGATACGCTTATATAGCGTGATATCCGCGCCGCCCGCATAGCCTGTTGCGCTGCGCAGCGCAGCCGCGGCTTTGTACACAATATTATCCGCGTTATCTACTGTCGGATTGCCCTGCACCGTTAATTTCAGCTCTGTATGCGGGGCGATCAGCAGTTCGTCTGAAAGGCTTACGTTGGTCATCAGCATATCCATTTTATGGTAACCGCTTGGCAATGTGCCCAGGATATCCAGCGACCAGTTAATCTTTGCCCTTGCGGTAACCTTGAGCATTGCGTACAGCCCCTTCATGTGCTATATTGAAATTAGTATTATTATAGCAGGTTTTTGGAGGATGGCAATGAACGCGGAAAAGGGGATCCCGATCCTGATTTCGCTTGATGCGAAGTTCACCACAGAGGGCCAGGCGGAAGATTCTATGCGCCTGATCACCACGGGAGAATTGCGCAAAGACGCAGGAGGATATGTGATCCGCTATGAAGAAAGCATAGATGAGGATCAGCCGCCGCATCAGATCGAAATTGCCATGCATAACGATGTAATCTCTATGAACCGCAGAGGCAGCTTTGAGGCCGATATGGTGTTTGAAAAAGGCAAGCGGTTTGAAAGCCGTTACCGTACCCCCTACGGCGCGATGGAGATGGCGGTATTCTGTACCAAGGCTAATTATGTTGTGGATAGCAACGGCGGCGAGATTGCGCTGCAGTATCAGCTGGATCTCGGCAACCAATACGCGGCCATGCACAACATGAATTACCACTTTATGCGCAAAAAAAGCTTATGAGAAGCCCACTGCCGACACAGGAACTGCAGGAAATACTGGGGAAACCGTGTTTTCTGCGGCTGAACGGGCAGGAGGACAGCCTATATATCAGCGATGCACCGCGCAGGGTTGCATCCGACACGCTGATTCAATTTCACAAAACGATGCAGGAGCAGGGTTTTTCTACCCAAATCAATCCCCAAAACCTGCTGCTGATTGATCTTCAGCCGATTCGATGGAGAATGCTGCTTGGCACATTCCCGCATTTTGGCGTAGAACCGTTCCCCCAAGAGGACCGCTTGCTTGACGTATACGCGCTGGCACGGCTGCTGACCCGGCATCCGTCGCCGTTTGAACAGCAGCCGCTGCCGTTTATCCGCGCCGTACTCAAGCGCTATGATCGGATAGACAGCCTGCCTGCGCTCGCACCGCTGCTGCACAGCCGGTGCGCGGAAAGATTGAGGCGTAACCAGCCCCTGCCTTCGGCGCTCGCGGATGTTTTATACACCTGGCTGGAAGAGCAAAAGGAGGAAAAGCACGTATGATCCTTCGATACTACGGACATGCATTGTTTACCAATACCTTAAACAGCGGAAAAACCATCCTCACGGATCCCTACGGAAGATTCTGCCGGTATCCCAGGCGGGACTTGAAAGCGGATATCGTCACCATCAGCCATCATCATTACGATCACGACGCGCTGGAAATGGTAGCGGGAAGGCCGATTGTGATAGACGAGGCCGGTTATAATCTGCCTGCGGATGAGGTGATCATCACCGGCATTTCGACATACCACGACAACCATCAGGGAACGCGGCGCGGCAAAAATATCATTTTCACCTACGAAGCCGAGGGCCTGCGTATTGCGCATATGGGCGACCTTGGGCACTTGCCTGACGAGGCGCAGCAGACCGCGATCGGACAGCTGGATATTATGATGATCCCGGTCGGCGGCACCTACACGCTTAATGCGCAGCGGGCATATCAGTGCGTGGAACTGCTGAAACCCAGGGTAACCATCCCGATGCATTACCAAACGCGGTTCAGCGAAGATCTCGGCATCGCCAAAGAAACGGAGTTTGTGCAGCTGATGGGAACATGCCCCGAACCGGTGATGCAGTGCGAGGTCAGCAAGGATACGATTGGCGCGCTGCCAAGGCTGTTGCTGATGGACATTCAGGAATAGGGGAGAGTGGCAATGAAGTATATCTTTATCACGGGCGGTGTCGTGTCCTCCATCGGCAAGGGCATCACGGCCGCCGCGCTGGGTAAGCTCCTGCAGTCGCGCGGCTATAAGACCAATCTTCTGAAGCTGGATATCTATTACAATGCGGAGCCGTCCCGCCTCAATCCGTCGCTGCACGGGGAAACCTTTATCACCGACGACGGTACGGCGGCCGATCTGGATATCGGGCATTATGAGCGCATTGTGGATATTACGCTTTCGGGCGAAGCCAGCTATACCACGGGTAGGATTCACAAGCGCATTATGGAAAAAGAATGGCGCGGCGAATATGAAGGGGCAAAAATCCAGGCCGTGCCGCATGTAACCAACGAAATCAAGGCCTGTATTCAGGAGGTCGCCAATAGCAGCGGCGCGGATATCCAAATCGTGGAAATCGGCGGCACGGTAGGCGATATGGAACTGATGGTATACATCGAGGCCATCCGCCAGATGCGCTGGGCGTGCCAAAATCTAAACGATTGCTGTTACCTGCATGTAACGCTGATGCCGTTCATTGCCACGGCGAGCGAGCTGAAAACAAAGCCCACGCAAAACAGCGTCAAGGTGCTTCGTTCCATGGGTATTCAACCCGATGTGATTATCTGCCGTACAGACAAAAACATGACCACAGAGGTCAAGGACAAGGTAGCGCTGTTTTGCAACGTGAAGGCTTCTAATGTGATTCAGAATTTGGAATCCGACGGCTTTTACGAGCTTCCCATTGCGCTGGAAAAGCAGGGACTGGCGAAGATCGTGCTCGAAGAGCTGGGCCTTGAGGACCGCAGGGCCGATCTTGGCGAATGGACCGCTATGCTCAGCCGCATGAAAGCCGCGGAGGAAACGGTGTATATCGCGCTGGTCTGCGCGTATCCCGATTCGCTCAACGCCTATCGCTCGGTCATGGAAGCGCTGAACCATGCGGGCACGGCGCAGGATGTAAAGGTGGATATCACCACCATCAGCTCGGAGGATCTGGATGAAGAGACTGCCGGACAGATGCTCACGGCGTTTGACGCGTTTGTTCTCCCCGGCGGGTATGAAACACGCGGGGCGGAGGGCATCATGATCGCGGCGAAATTCGCGCGGGAAAACAATGTGCCGATGCTGGCGATCGGACTGGGTATGCAGCTGACGCTGGCAGAGGCCGCACAGGATTTACTTGGGCTGAAAGGAGCAAACTCCGTAGAGGTGGATCCGGACACCGCGTACCCTGTGATCTATCTTCCCCAGGGCCGCAGCCTGAACGGAACCAAAGCGCCGATGCTGCGTATGGGCGGCATGGGAATCCAGCTGACGGACGATAAGCTGAAGCGGATTTACGTAAGCGATTCGGTGCGGGAGCGCCACGCAAACGGATATGAGGTTAATCCGGAGTATATTGCCGGGCTGGAAAGCGCCGGTTTGAAGCTGGCTGCCGTCAGCACGGATGGAGTATACGCCGAGGCTTTTATGCTGGAAGGCCATCGTTTCTATGTTGCGGTGCTGTATCATCCCGAATATATCTCGCGCCCCAACCGTCCGCACCCGCTGTTTGCACAGCTGATCCGCAAAGCGAAAGAACAGTAAATTTTCCGCTTTTGTACCCATCGAGCCTTGTCCGATATTTTCAGGCAAGGCTCGATGTGTTATAATTCTGTTAAATTATTGATTGCCGAGCAATCAATGGATGAGGAGGCCTGAGAATGCCCAGAAGCGAGCAGCCAAGGCAAAGGCCAACCAAGGATTATGCGCCGCGCAAGCGAAAATCCCGTTTGGTTACCACCTTGCCGCTGTTGATATTGTTTGTGGTGCTGCTGGCGGTGATGTACCTGGTTTTTCCCAAAGAGGCCGGCAAACGCATCGACAGTTCCATTTATGACGGATTGGTGATCAGCGAGGTTATGTCAGCAAACGCGTCCGCCGTACCGGATGAAAACGGCGAGTATTCGGATTGGATGGAAATCTATAACGGCACCGGCGCGGACCTGGATATGGAAGGCGTGATGATTACCAACAAAAGCGACCGTATCACCTTTCCGTTTCCCTCCTATGTGCTCAAGGCAGGCGAGTATGTGATCGTGTTTGCTACCGACAGCTATCAGATGGATCTCAGCATGCCGTTTCATGGCAAGTTTAAAATCGCGTCGGTCGGCACTACGCTGTACCTGTATGATCCCGAAATGTACCTGATTGACGAGATCGAGGTGCCCACCATGGCGGCCGATGAGAGCTATGCGCTGACCGGCATTACCGAGGATGGGGAAAAGGTATATGAAATTACGGATTATTACAGCCCCGGCTTTGTCAACAGCGAAGAAGGGTTTCTGGAATACCGCGCGGAGAACGCCACACAGTCCGGCGATTTGAGGATTAATGAAATCTGTCCCGATCCGAAGGTCGGCATTCCCGACGATGCGGGCGATGTGGTGGACTGGGTGGAAATTTACAACAACACCGACGAAGCGATTTCGCTGGCGGACTATTACCTGAGCGATAAGGAAAACAAACCTCTGAAATGGAAGTTTCCGGATACGGCGGTAATTGCGGCGCACGGGTATTATCTGGTGTATTGCAGCGGGGAGGACCGCTTGCAGGATAACGGGATTCCGCATACCAACTTCTCCATCAGTGCCGAGCGTGAGAGCATTGTGTTAAGCGACAGCGCCGGCAGGCTGGTAGACAGGGTGACCATTGAAAACGTGCCCGAGGATTATTCCGTAGGTCTGAATGAGGAAGGAAACTGGGAGTATTTCCAGCTTGCGACTCCCGGGTTTTCCAATGACGCAGATGGGCAGAGTAAGGCGGATCAGCTGATCCGCGCTTATAATGCCTCGGGCGTATACATCACGGAGGTGATGGTATCCAACGACAGTGTCGCCGTCGGCGTGACGGGAATTACAGCGGATTATATCGAGCTGTACAACTCGTCCGCCGAGACGGTGGATCTGTCCAATTATGGCCTGAGCGATGATCTGGGCCGGCCGCGCAAATGGCAGTTCCCGTTGGGCGCGTCCATCGAGCCCGGCGAGTATAAAATAATCATTTTGGATGGCGATACGGACGCCAGCAGCTATTACGAGTTTCATACCAGCTTTAAACTTTCCAGAAACAACGATTCCGTTGTTTGTTTTTGTGATCCGACCGGCAAGGTGCTGGACAGGGTTCCGGTGCCAAGCAATCTTCCCACCGACAACAGTTACGGGCGCTCGCTGGGATACGCGGGCTTTTACTATTACTATACCCCGACACCCGGTACGGCAAACGGCATCGGGTACTATGGCTATGTAAGCACTCCGTCGTTTTCAATAAGCGGCGGTGAATATACAGGCACGGTAGATGTGTCCATCAATATCCCCGAGGGCACGATCGTGTATTACACCACGGATGGTTCTATCCCTACGCAGGAGGATACCCTGTACACGGAAGGCGAAGTGCTGACGTTCTCCCGCGTAACGCCGCTTCGGGCGCGCGCATTTGATCCCGATGGTTTTTTACAGTCCAGCGCAACCGTTACGCAGACCTATTTCGTAAACGTATACCATGCGTTTTCCATTGTAAGTATTGTGGCCGATCCGGATGAGCTATGGAATGAAGAAACCGGCATGCTGACCGTCGGGGACAATGTCGATAAAACAAATGGGATACCGTTTAAGAATACGGTATACCGCGAATATGGCAAAGTTGCGCGGGAAGGCTATATTGAAATGTACCTCAAGGACGGTACGCAGCTCCTTGACCAGGGAATGGAGTTCAGCCTGCAGGGGCAGTACAGCCTGGATATGCCGCAGAAGTCCTTTAAGATCAAGGCCAAGGCCAAGTACGGCGAAAAATACTTCAACGCCCAAATCTTTGAAGATTTGGATTTTACCCAGTATAAGGGCATCGTCGTCCGCGACAGCGGCAACGACTGCGTATGGACGCGCTTCAACGATGCGTTTCAAAGCCAGCTGATCAAAGCGTTCAACGAGCAGGCGGAAACGCCGTCTACCGTGATCTATCAGGATTGGCAGCCCGTGGTGGTGTACATAAACGGCCAGTACTGGGGGCACTATAACCTGCGCGAGCGCGCCGACCGCTATTTTGCCACGCAGCATGAGGGATATTCGCTGGATATGGCGGACCAGATTGATGTGCTGGAAGCCAGCGGCAAGGTAGTGTACGGAACTAACAGCGATTATAAAAAGATGATCTCCAAAATCAAAGCAAGCTCTCCGGGTACGAATGCGGAGGATCTGCAATATATTCTGGATAACATCGATGTGGACAATTATTTTGACTATATGGCGTTTGAGATGTTCTTCGGCAATTCCGATCCCGGCAACATCCGCTTTTACCGGATGCGGGTAGACGGCGCCAAGTGGAAATGGATTTTTTACGACGCGGATTACGGTATGTTCAACTCCGAGTTTGACAGCCCTACCTCCTATCTGGACCCCGACGGCGCCGGCAAGCAGGATATCGACAATACGCTGATTGTAAAGCTGCTGGAAAACGATGAGATGCTGGATAAATTCCTGACGCGCCTGGGAGAAATCTATCAGTTCCTGACCACTGAAAATATGCTGGAGGTTTTCAACTCCATGGCGGATACACTGGAGCCGGAAATGACGCTGCACTTCAGCCGCTGGGCGGAGGAAAACGATAAAGCCATCAACTTCGATTCTCCGACCACGCCGGAGGGCGCGCTGCGGTACTGGAACACCCGTCTGGACCGTTCCCGCAATGTAATTAAAAAGCGGCCGACATATTTCTACGAGATGGTTCAGGAGTATTTCGAAATCAGCGACGAGCAAATGCAGATCTACTTCGGGCCCAAGCCGGCAATGCCGGATGACGCAATTCTATAACGCAGACAAGGCGGGATAACGCCCGCACGGTTGACATTGGCTTGGGTTTGGAATTATCATATTATGCAATGATGCAAAAGAAGGAGAATACGCCATGTTGTTCACATCGTTATTGGGAGCTACCAGTGTGTCTGATGTTATCAGCACATCGACGCTCTCCGAACAGTTTAAGTCCATCGTACCGTCCGATCTGTTTATGGCGCTCGGGCTGGGATTTATCGTCGGAGCGATCATCGCCCTCGTGTATAAAAAAACATATCGGGGCGTGCTGTACAGCCCGTCGTTTGCGATAACGCTGATCATGCTGACGCTGATCACGACGCCGGTGGTCATGTGTATCAAAAGCGATATCGCGCTTTCCATGGGCATGGTCGGTGCGCTGTCCATCGTGCGTTTCCGTACCGCGGTAAAAGACCCTATGGACACGGCGTATATGTTCTGGGCGCTGACGATGGGCATTTTGCTGGGAGCCGGACTGTACCTGGTGGCGCTGATTGTGGTGCTGTGTATCGGTGCGCTGATGTTTGTGCTTTCGTTTGTGAAGTTCAATAACCCCAATTCCTATCTGCTGGTTGTCCATTATGACGAGTACTGCGAGCAGACCATCCGTGCCACGCTCAACCGTACCACGCGCAACTTCAAGCTTCGCAGCAAATCGCTTACCCGCGCAGGGGCGGAGATGACCTACGAAGTTCGCCTCGGCGATCGGCAGGAGATTGTGACGCGGATGCTGGATATCGAAGGCGTGCACGATGCCACGCTCGTGGCCTGCCAGAGCGACGTTGGCGTATAAAGCAAGGCGCAAAGATCGATTGAAGGAGGCGCAGGATTGGCTGTTGCAATGCCGCTTCGGCATGAACTGAAGTACTATATCAACCCGATGGAATACCATCTGCTTTCGCGTGCGCTGGACCGCGTGCTCTATCGCGATCCAAACGGCGATCCCGAGCGCAATGAGTACCACATCCGCTCCCTGTATTTCGATACCTTCAACAATCAGGCGCTGCTGGACAAGGTGAACGGCGTTCGTGATCGTGATAAATATCGCCTGCGCATCTATAATTTGTCGGATGATCTGATCCGCATGGAATGCAAAACCAAAATCGGAAGCCTGATTTCCAAGCGTTCGCTCGCCATCCCGCGTGCCCTGTCCGAGCAGCTGATGGCCGGCGATCCGACGAGCCTGGAACGCACGCGCTCCGGTCTGCTGCAGGACGTGTTTCGGGAGATGACGCTGCATCTGCTGCATCCCGTGGTGATCGTGGACTACGTGCGCGAAGCATACCTCTATCCGGTGGAGGATGTGCGTATTACCTTTGATAAGCAGCTGCGTTCCGGCGTAGCGTCCTGCGATTTGTTTAACGCCGAGGTACCCACGGTGCCGCCCATTGGCGACGCGCAGATGATACTGGAAATCAAATACAACCAAATGCTGCCGCCGTTTATCCGTGATTTGGTCAACACCTATGTACCGCGCTCGCAAAACAGCGCCATTTCAAAGTACTGCATCTGCAGACGCTTTGAAAACATGGAGTATTAAATGAGGAGCACCATTCAACGTATCATCGCCGCCGTACTGGTTGCGCTGCTTTCCTGTGTGGGCCTGGGGCTTGCCGTAACGGTGACGATAACGGATACCAAAGCGGGCACGCAGACCGAAACACAAGCAAGCACAGACGCCAGAGAGGCGTTTATCGATGCGATTATCAATACGGCGCAAACGCTGTATGAAAACGCAAACGGTAAACTGCAGCGCGCGCAGTATGCGGGCGATATTTACGTGTGTAAAAATTTCACAGTCTACCTGTTTACTCAAAATGCCGATCGCTTTCGCATGGCCGCCTACCCCAGTGTAAAACTGGTGATTCCCAACAACCTGCCGTCGGACGAATGCGTGGATTTTGCGTACGGGCAGGTGTGGGAGGATGTGTCCGCCGCTGAGGGCAATCCGTTTTATGCCGCGGCGGAGTTCCGGTACAACGACGATCTGTCGCTGGCGGAAAACAAAGAAATCGCCCGTTCGTTTATGATGCAGGTGGAGCGCGGCGACTATTTTCAGATGTCAGCCAATTATTATTACGGCGTAGGTGCGCACAGCTTAGTGTTTATTGAAAACTACGATCCCGAACTGCAGACCGTGCACTGGACGGACAGCAACATGAAGGGCGAGAAGAAAGACGGAATTCGATACGGATTGGTGCAGTATGACGCCGAAAAGGACATTAATTGGTTTGTCGATGCCTTTTGCCATTCCGGGCGCGGCGCTACGCTGTATCGACTGCGCGATGATATCATCTATGCCGACGGGCAGGAATAAGAGTCGAAGGACTCTTTTTTTTGGGCGAACATTCTTTTATGCTCCTGTAGAAACCGGAAGAAAAGCGGCCAAAAAACAAAGATGACCGCCCGGATTGACTTGCCATCTATACACATATAGTATAAAATAGATAAGAAAAGGCAGTTACTTATACAATGCTTAATCAGCATTTAAGGAGGATATATCTTGGGTAAAATTCACATCTTCGATCATCCGCTTATCCAACACAAATTGGCAATCATGCGTGACAAAAACACGGGTGCCAAGGAATTCCGCGAGCTGCTGGAAGAAATTTCCATGCTGATGGTTTTTGAGGTCACGCGTGACCTGCCCACCGAAGAGGTGGAAATCCAAACGCCTATCTGCACCGCCAAGGGCAGAATCCTGAGCGGCAGAAAAATCGGTATCGTTCCCATCCTCCGTGCAGGCCTCGGCATGTCGGACGGAGTATTGAAAATGATCCCCACGGCGCGTGTTGGGCATATCGGCCTCTATCGCGATCCCAATACCCTGCAGCCTGTTGAGTACTACTGCAAGCTTCCGCCGGACAGCGAAGAGCGCGAGCTGTTTGTGCTGGATCCGATGCTGGCCACCGGCGGCAGTGCCTCGGCAGCTATCACCTTTCTTAAGCAGCGCAACTGCAAAAACATCAAGCTGGTCTGCCTGATCGCCGCGCCCGAAGGTATAGCGCGCATCCAGAAGGATCACGAAGATGTGGATGTTTATATCGCGGGCCGCGACGATCACCTGAACGAGCACGGCTATATCGTGCCCGGGCTGGGCGATGCGGGCGACCGTCTTTTCGGTACGAAATAACAGCTGCGCAAAGGAGTGCTTGAACCATGCCACAGGAACTGTTTCAGGCGGTGCACCATGCGGAAGAAGCCGCGGACCAGATCGTGCAGGATGCGCAGCATCGCTCGCGCGAGCTGATCAAAGAAACCGAAGCCGAAATTAAGGCCGAGGATCGCAAGGCGGCACTTGCGCACCGCACACAATATCAGAAAATAATTGACGACCGGCGCCAGGCGGTAGAAAAACGGCTGGAAGATGCGCGGCCCCAGGTGCTGAAAACCCAACAGGAAACCCTGGACGCTGCCCGTACGAAGCTGGATCAGGTATCCCAGATGATTTTCGAGAGGATCTGGAACGATGGCAATCGTTGAGATGAAACATGTGGACATGCTTGCGTTGCAAAGCGATAAGCAGGCATTGCTCCGTGCCATACAAAAACTGAAGTGCTTCCAGATTACGTCCCAGGAGACAGGGGAGCAGACCTTCAGCCCCGCCAAAGCACAGCAGGATCTCCCCTCAACGGAGGAAACACTGACGCGGATCGACTGGGCCATCGGCAAGCTGCACCGCTATGATACGGCCAAAAAACCGTTTCTCAGCGATAAGCCGTCCATAGATGAAAATCAGGCGGCGGATGTGCTGTCCAAGCTGCCGGAGGCGCTGCAAACCGTTCGTTCGCTGGAATCACTGGAACGCAGGGCGGGCGACCTGCGCGGGCAGAGTGCGCGTATCGACGCGGCACGAGAGCAGTTGCTGCCGTGGCAAAGCCTGCAGGTGCCGCTGCATGAAGTGCGCGATACTAAAACAACAGTACAGCGGATCGGCACCGTGCCCAAGGAAGCGCTGGATGCCTTGATAGCGGAAAACACACCGGGCGAGCTTTGCTATATCCAGCAAATTTCCCAGCTGCGGGATCAGGCATGCATCTATGTGGTGCTGCATAACTCCTGTGCGGAGGAAGTGCTGCAAAAGCTCAAGGATATCGGTTTTGCGCAGATCAATCTGCGCGATGTATATGAGACGGCGTCGGATCGCATCAAGACGCTGGACAAGCAGCAGGCGGATATCAATCAGCAGCAGCAGCAGACCATCGGGCATATTCAGGTGCTGGCGGACAAATGTGAGATGCTGCGGCAGCTTTACGATCTGCTGGCCTCCAAGCGCGAGCGGATGGTAGCGGCAAAGCAGCTGACAGAATCCGAGCAAACATTCTTCTTACAGGGCTGGGTTCCCGCGCCGATGGAACAAAAGATCCAGGAGGAACTGCAGAAAGTTTCGCCAACCGTCGCAATACGCTTTTACAATGCAGCCGACGATGAGGAACCGCCGGTTCTTTTGCATAATTCCAAAGCGGCATCTCCGTTTGAATCCATCGTTTCCGGGTTTTCGCTCCCCGCTCCGGGCAGCTTTGATCCTACGGCGATCATGATGCCGTTCTTTGTCAATTTTATGGGCATGATGATTTCAGACGCCGGCTATGGCCTGATGATGGCGATCGTGATTCCGCTGCTCATCATGGCGCGCAAGCCCGCACCGGGCACACGGCGGCTGATGTGGGTTGTGGCCGCTGGCGGCGCCGCATCGCTGTTCTGGGGCGCGATGTACAACTCCTGGTTTGGGTTCAGCCCGTGGCCGACCGTGTTCAATCCGATTGAAAACGCGATGCCCGTAATGATCCTGTGTATTGCGCTGGGCGCTGTGCACCTGTTTGCGGGGCTTGGCGTCGCGGCGTATATGAATATCCGCGAGGGTAAGTGGCTGGACGCGGTTTATGACCAGTTTACCTGGGCTGCCGTAGTAATCGGTGTCGGACTGCTGCTCATTCTCGGTTCGGCGGTTGGCAAATGGATGGCACTTGCCGGCGCGGCAATCATC
>DAOPIR010000010.1:0-30814 GCA_035399245.1 Candidatus Limiplasma sp. | reverse complement strand
CCTGCGCATGTGTTGGGTCATGTTGCTCGCGGTCGTGCAGCATGACCCAGCACATGCGCAGGAGGCCGTCGCCGTACTGCGCCATCAGCCGTTCCAGCAGCTGAACGTCACTCGGATCCAAAGCATCGTTCATGGCGGGCCACCTCCTTACACTGGTTATACGCGAAAGAAGAGAAAAGCGTTGCATAAATGATAAAACCGCCGGAATCGGCGGTTTTATCTGTGGGGAAGAAATTAGTTAGTCCATGGTATTCCAGGTGACCCGCTGTTCGATCGGCAGGCGTTTGTTTTGGGCACCGGCCTGCTCGGGCACGCCGATGGGCAGGATTACCGATACGGTGAAATGTTCGCGGTCTGTGAGATGGATGAGATCGGCGAATTTTTCGGCCAGACCGTCATGGCGCAGCACGCCGTCCAGCCACACGGTGGCGTAGCCCAGCGCGGTGATGGCCAGCAGCATGTTTTCCACGGCGGCGCCGTAATCCTGCGGCTCAAAGCTCATATCGCCGTAGGCGGGACGGTTGTCCGTAACGACCACGAGCACGGCCTGCGCACTCTGCACCACGCGGCGCGGCAGCAGCGCGGCAATCGCGCGCAGCGTTTCAGGATCGTTGACGATGCAAAAATGTGTGGTCTGCTTGTTGCAGCCCGACGGCGCGCGCACGCCGGCTTCGGCAATTTTCATCAGGTCGGCTTCGGGTATGGGATCGGCTGTAAACGCGCAGCGGTAGCTGTGGCGCTTTACAATAGCATCAAACAGTTCCATAAAAATACTCCTTCGATCAGGTGATTTTGCTGCGGCAAGGCGGAGCTTTACCGGTTAATAGAACAATCGGTCGATATCCAGGCTGCCGTTGTAGTCCAGGTAGTCCGAGCCGTACGGCATCACGGCCACGATTTCGTCCTCGATATAGATAATGCGGTAGAGGTTGGTGCCGTACGAGCGGTAATTGGCCGCAAAATCCGAAAAGCTGACGGCACGCACGGGATTGCTGAGGGTGCCGTAATAGAAAATGCAGTTATCGTTGCAGGCATAGTCGTAGATATAATACGTCTCGTTGGTAAAGGAGGAAAGGTTGGTGCCTTCCGTGTAGGTAACGGTGACCAGGTCGGCGCGGATGTAATTGGTGGAGCCGTTGGAATAGAGCGACTCGATATAGCCCGCCGATACGCGCGTGCGCCGCTCGCTGGGCCGCCGCTGCAGGTAAATGACATAGGTGTTGGACAGGCCGGTGTAGGACGAGATCAGCGTGATCGTGGCCAGGGTCGGCTCGTCGGTCATGGTAATGGTAGCGGTACGCGAGCCGCTGGCAACCGCGTCCCCGTTGAAGTAGATCGTCACGCCCGGTGTGGAGCAGTACGGCACAAAGTACACGCGCGACACCCAGTCCGCCACGGTGAGCAGGTAGCTGGGCTGCGTAGAGACAAACGTACTCGGCAGCATGATGCCGGTATTGGGAACGTTGTTGGTCAGGCTGTCAAGCATCGGGCCTTCGGTAAACTCGGCGGACGCCGAAATCGGCGCGAGCAGCGTGATCAGCAGCGCCGCCGTGAGCAACAAAACGCTGAATTTTTTCATGGTAACGGCCTCCTTTGGCTATTGTACTTATATAACGATTTGCAGGGCGGGTTTCATGCGTGGAATCATTTGGAATTAAGGATGTGAAATGAGGAATGGCGATACGGTTGCCTTTGGCAACCGGAGTATTTGCTGTATATGGCAGCAATTTTATTTTGTGGCTACTTTGCTTTGGTCAGCAGGGCTTTCAGCCGCATGTTGGCGGGGTTCAGGCCGCGGGCCATCAGCGTGTTGTTGCGGCGGATAGGCTTGAACACAAAGCCCAGCAGCACATTGGTAAACACCTGTGTGATCAGCGAGGCCGTGGCCGCGCCCAGTGTGCCCCATACGGGGATCAGCAGCAGGTTGAGCACGATGTTGCAGATAACGCCGCACAGGTTAATCTTCCACAGCAGCGCCTGCTTGTTTTCGCCCAGCATCCAGATATCGCGCACCGCGCCCAGATAGGAAAACGCCGTGTACCATACCAGCACCAGTATCACCGGCGCGGCGGGCGCGTAGGCCGCGCCGTAGAGCACATCCACCAGCACATTGGCCAGCAGCGCGATGCCCACGCACTGTGCCAGCGAAAAATGGATAATTACGGAATACAGCTGCGTTACGCTGCCTTCAAAGGCCTCGCGGCTTACGTCGTTGTTTTCAAAAATTACGGGACGGAACGAGTTGATAATCGCCGCGCACACAATGCTGGACAGCCCGCAGATCGTGACCGCCGTGGAGTAGTAGCCGACCACTTCCTCCCCGATCATCCACTTGAGCATCAGCTTGTCGGTTTGCGCGAAGATGCTGACCATCAGCGCGGGAATGATGTAATGCTTGCTTTTTTTAAACATTTCCCTTGCGATGGCCTTGGATACGGACAGCTTTTCCCCGCCCTTGCGGCGGTATACCCACAGCAGGATTACCGCGACCACACCGTGGTCGATGGCGGCGGTCATCGCAAACCAGTAAATGCTCTTGCTTGTAATCAGCAGCGCCACGCGATAGGCCGATACCGCCGTGTAGGCAATCAGCATGGCGACCGCGTAGTACTTGGACTGCAGCTTGGCCTGAAACCAGAACTGCAGCATGTCGATCGCCTGGAACAGCAGCCCGATGGAGTACAGGCAGCAGACAATGACGATTTCCCGCTCGCTGGCGTTGACAAAAAACGCAAACGCGCACACGCCGATAAAGCACACCACGCTCGCCAGCGACCCGATGAACAGCGACGTTCCCATCACCGCGCCCTCGCGCCTGGGGTGCGTTATCAGCTCGCGCACCAGCGTGGCGTTGAGGCCCAGGTACAGCACCGGCGCAATAAACGCGGTCAGCGAGGCGGCATAGTTGATGCTGCCGTAATTGGACGGCCCCAGATACCGTGCCGTCAGCGCGCCCACGATCAGCCCCATCAGCGCCTGAATGACGCGGCAGGAGATGATCCACGCCGCGTTTTTTGCAACCTTATGCTGCTGGCCCATCGACATTCCTCATCCTTTGATGCAATCTCGTCTGTATTATATAGGATGCGAAGCCGGAGCACAAGAAGGGCGCGCGTATCGCGGGGGACGCGGATGCTTTTACAAAACCAAAACCGAGCATAAAATAAACCGGGACTTTTGCAAGTCCCGGCCTATTTAAAAGGAGGAAAACCCAAGAGGTTAGTCGCTCACACTATCCTCTGTGGTGGTATCTGTCGTGTCGGTAGTATCAGCCGCGTCTTCCGTTTCGTCGGTGCTGTTGGTATATACATACACGGTTTGCTGTCCATGCCCGCCGCGTCCGCCATTGTTGACGACGACGACCTTGGTGTTTTCATCGTTCATGATGTTGGTCCATTCCTGCTCCTGCTGCGCTACGCGCGCTTTGCTGGTGAAGGATACGGCGGTTTCATAGGTATCGCTGAGTACCGTGCGGAAGATCATCTGCGCGTCTTCGCCTAGCGTTTCCTGCGCCAGATAGGTTTTCAGCATCGTCACGGCGTCGGTCTCGGCTTGGGCAACCGCAGAATAGGTGTCCGCCAGGGTTTCGGGTACGGTTACGTCCGTATCGGCTTGCGGCAGCGCTACATCGTTGGCTTTCAGCAGCATTTCCAGCAGCACGATTTCGGAGTGGATGTCCAGGTTGGCAAGGCTCTTGCTGTCTGTAAATGCCTCGGCGTAGGCGGCGTAGGCAGCTTGCCTTGCGTAAGCGTCGGCCATTACGGCGGTCAGCATCTCATCGGAGGTATAGGTTGCTTCGGTTTCGGTTTCAGTGGTTTCTTCTGTTACGGCCGCCTCGGTTTCGGCAGCGGTGGTTTGCGTAGTGTCGGTACTTTCAGCCATTGCAATTGCGGCGGCGGAAGCGACTAAGACCACGGCCAGCAGAAGAGATAATACTTTTTTCAATTTCATCTCATGTCACCTCACAAAATGTATCGTTCGGTATTTCATTTACCGTAACTACAGTGTAGCAGGTAATTATGAACAAACTTTGTATTGACTTTAATCATGCTGTTAATAATCGGGGAACAGCCAGCGAACGCGCATGCGCGCGTTCGCTGGCTGTTCCCCTTTTGGGGGATAATCCGAGTGTTTGGAGGTGTTGGCTTCAATATTAGAAATGAGAAAAGAGGCGCGCTTGCTTCGCTTGCGCTTGCGTTTTATGATGGCGGTTTTTTGCGGATTAAATATGACGCACCCAGCCACCGCTCGCGCACACGCGCGTTCGCTGGCTGTTCCCCTTTTGGGGGATAATCCGAGTGTTTGGAGGAATTGGCTTCAATATTGGAAATGAGAAAAGAGGCGCGCTTGCGTTTTATATTATGGCTGCAGATGATACTCTATAAAATCGTTGGTTTTTTGGTAACCCAGTTTTTCGTAGACGTGGTTGGAGATGGGGTTATCGGCCTCGGCGTACAGGTAGGCATAGTCGTATCCGTCCGCGAAGATGCGGCGGGTGAGCTGTTTGGTGCAGCAGGTGGAGTAGCCGTGGCCGCGGTAGCGGGGTGGCGTGTAGATAACGCCGACGGCGCGCGCGTGCGGGATCTTGCGCTGCAGGCGACCCATGGTCACCACGGCGTGATCCTTGAGCAGCACATACAGATCGTTGTTTTGCAGCATGGTTTTGATATCCGGCTGGAGCTTGTTGGGGTCATATGCCGCGTGGCACTCCTCCAAAAAGCACTGGTAATCTCCGGTAAAGTCGTAAGGCACCTCGTTGGCGTTGATGAGCGGCAGATCAAGCGTAGGCACGTCCTGCAGCTCCACGCATTTCCGCTGCAGCAGATGCCGGCCGGCGCGGTAGGCGATGCCGTTTTTATCAAACGCTTCCCGCATGACCGCCGTGGACGCCAGATTGCCGTTAAACGCGGCGGGCACATGGCCGTGCGTAATCAGATAATCCGCCATGGCCTCGGCAAGCGGCCGGGGTTTTCTGCCCGCGGCTAAAAAGATCATGGGATAGGGGCTGGTTTGGATAGCCAGCAGCGTGTTTTGCCCGTCCTGCGCCGCCGCACCGAAAAAGCCCTGCTCCGCGCCGATGTTGTTGCGCGCGTTGAGGTACACAAGCTCCGCCTCCAGGATATGCCCGAGGATGACGGCCTGATGATCTTTCCAAAAGTCTTCGGAATGGCGGTATGCGGTGATGTTCATATATTGCCTCCGCAGCAGGGGTTGGTTGCCCGTTCAGTATTCCCATCATATCATATCGGCGCCGTTTTCGACAAATGTTTTCCCGTCCCGCGCGGCGTATTTTCGCGTTTGACAGGAATTTCCACCGATGATAGACTGGATAACAAAGCGGGATATTATACGGGGAACGGCCGTGTCAACCGGACGGCGGCCACAGCATAATATGCGTCGGAACCTGAAAAGAGAGGGTATCATTATGAAAAAAATGCTGCAATATGCTTTCGCGGTCATCCTGTGCCTGACGCTGCCTTGCGCCGGTGCGCTGGCGGATGATGATACCGTCGTGCGTATCAGCGATCCCGCGTTTGAAGCGTGCGTGATGGAGCAGTACGGGATTGCGGAGGATAAGATCACGGAGCGCTACCTGCACGGGATCACCGTGCTGGAGCTGTGGCAGCCGGAGGGCGTGGATAAGCTGGCCGATATCAGCGATATTGCATATTTTGAAAGCCTGCGGATACTCAGCATGTGCGGCACCGACGTATCGGATATCCGGCCGCTGGCAGATCTTGTGCAGCTGGAGGAGCTGTATCTGCAGGACAACCGGATTACCGATGTCAGCACGCTGGCGGGCTTGACCAACCTGCGCACGTTGATGCTGGACGGCAACCCGATTGCCGATTATTCGCCGCTGGCCGCGATTTACGATCAGCTGGAAAACAAGGATTTCGCACTCTGTGCGGCGGACGAATCCGCAGGGCAGGCCGTAGCGTTTGCCGATCCCGTGCTGGAGGCGCTGGTGCGCGATACCATCGGCAAGCCGGAGGGCGCGCTGTATGAAAGTGATGTTTGCTCCATCAATGTCATCTGCTACAACCGCGAGGGCGAACTTGCGCAAAGTGCCGCCATAACGGACTTGAGCGGTATAGAAGCGCTGACGGATCTGCAGGAAATCCGCATGAACAATAACAGCATTGCCGATCTGACCCCGCTGCAAGACTTGGAAAACCTGACGAATGTAAGCATGAGCGACAATGAGATTACGGACATTGCCGCGCTGGCAAACCTGAACCTGACGGAATTGGAGCTGGGAGAGAACCGGATTGCCGATCTGACGCCGCTGCAAAACATGGTTTCGCTGCAAAATTTGGGGCTGAACGACAATCGGATTACCGATATCAGCGTGTTGGCGGGGCTTGCCAACCTGCAATACCTGCGATTGCGAGGGAACGACATTGCGGATTACAGCCCAATTCTGGAGATTGAGCCGCAGCTGCTCGGCACGGATTTTACCGAGATTCCGCAGCTGCAGATCGCGCTGGCGGGATATGGCGCGGACGACGCGGTGAGCATTCCCGATCCCGTACTGGAGGCGGCTGTGCGCGAAGCGCTGCATAAACCCTCCGGCACGATAACCGTAGCCGATATGTGGTCGATAGAAGAGCTTGAATACAATGCCGCTGCACAGGGGGAAGGCGTTGCGGATCTAACGGGGCTGGAGACCTGCTGCCATCTTTCCGTGCTTGTGCTGACTGACGGCGCAATCGCCGACCTGTCCCCGCTGCTGGGGCTGGATAACCTCCGGTTTGTATACCTAAATGGAAACAGAATCAGCGATCTTTCGCCGCTGGAGGGACACGAATATGAGGCGCTGATTCTGTCGGACAACCGGATTGCCGATCTCTCCCCGCTGCAGACGATGGAAACGCTGAAGGAGCTTCGCCTGGAGAACAACATGATTACCGATATCAGTGCGCTGGCGGATTTAAGAAACCTTCGCATACTGTATCTGAAAAAGAATTTTATTGCCGATTTTACGCCGGTCGCTGCGATGTATAATCAGCTGAACGAGAAGGACTTTGCGCTGGACGGTTCCACACAGCTGGTGATGCCCACGCAGGACTTGGCCACCGTGATCACCTTTGCCGATCCCGCGGTGGAATACGGTGTGCGGCAGGCCATCGGCAAGGCGGACGGCGATCTTACCATCGGCGATGTGCTGCGGCTGGAAAATCTGGAACGCTTCGGGCCGGAGAATGCCGATGTGCAGATTACGAGCCTTGCCGGATTGGAGTACTGCGTCAACCTGAAACGGCTGGATCTCGGCGAAATCCTCGGGACCGAGAACGGGAACTTTGATTTCGGCCCCATCGCGGCGCTGACGCAGCTGGAAAACCTGCATATCCAAAAAAACGGCCTGCGGGATATCAGCCGGCTGCGGCAGCTGACAAACATACGAAGCCTGTGGATGAGCCATAACGAGATATCCGATATCAGCGTGCTTGCCAATATGACGCAGATGGAATGCCTCTTGATGGAGGACAACGCGGATCCGGATATCGCCGTGCTGAAAAACCTTACGAAGCTAAACACGCTGTATGCCGACCACTGCGGTATTGCCGATCTCACGCCGCTGGCCGGCCTGCCGCTTACGGAGCTGGTCCTCAACGATAACCTGATTACGGATATCACCGCGTTGGCCGGCATGACGGAGCTCACGATGCTGCACCTGCGCAATAACTATATTTCGGATTTCGGCCCAATCGCAGATTTCGTCGGGCGGATTGCGGATGTGGATTTTTCGCTGGATTGCCCCGTGCAATATGTGGATCCGGCGGCGGAGTGACCGCTGCCGAAATATGCCGCTTTACTCGTCCTTGGAATATGTCTTTTCGCCCAGCCCGTCGTAGTAGCCTACGTTTGGCTGCGGGGTAATGCCGTTTAGGTACAGCAGCTCGTCCACCGTAGCAAACATATAGCCGCGCTCCTGCAGCGCGGACAGGATGAGGGGGATCGCGTCCGCGGTTTTCTCCTTAATGTCATGCATCAGGAAGATATCCCCGTGCGCCGCCTGGTTGATCACGCGGCGCGCCACATCCTTGGCTTTGTCATTGCCCGTATCGCTGCCGGACTTGTTCCATTTGATCAGCGGCCAGCCGATCTGCCGCGTAACGAAGGTTTTCAGGTCGCCTCCCGGCGGGCGGAACAGGATCACGGCAACGCCCGTTACATCCTCAAACAGCTGCTTTTGCTCGTCGTATTCATTCAGCATTTCCTCATGGGTCTGCTCCCATGGGTCGGCATGCGTCATGGAGTGCGCGCCCACGGTGTTGCCGTAGTCCATCTCGCGGCGCACCAGGTCTGGCTGCATGCTGACCGAGCGCCCCACGCAAAAGAACGTGGCGCTTGCGCCGTAGCTGGCCAGCCCTTCCAGCACCGCCTGCGTGTACACGCGGTTGGGGCCGTCGTCCAGCGTCAGGCAGATCATGGGGCGCGAGGAGTTATCCGTTTGCAGCTTGGCCTGTGCACACATCAGCGGGCGGTAATCGGGATAGGGGAGAACCAGATAAACGATCTGCTTGTGATCGGGCAGGATCGCTTGCAGCGAAAACGGCACCAGCAGCCGGCCCGCGCTTGGCAGGAAGGCGCAGCTTTGCAGTGCTTCGGGCGTAATCATCGCCTCCAGCGCCTCTTCGTCGTGCATTTCGTCGGGATAATAGCCGTACAGCAGCGTCCGCGCGGCATCCTCGATCATAACCCACGCGCTGCTTCCGTTGGCAAACACATCGGCAAGCGTAAGCGCTTCGCCCGTTTCCATGTCATAGGTTTGTACGTCGTAAACAAGCGCCTCGGTATCCTCGGAAACATAGGTGTCCTCGTCCGATTCCGTCAGCGCCACGGCGCGTCCCGTCAGCAGAAAGCCCGCCCACTTGGTGCCGGATACGCGATAGGCGGCCATCATGTCAATGCGGCAGCCGGTGTAGGAAAGCATCTGTGCATACAGCGCGTCCGACGCCGTGCGCAGGGCGCTGTTGACCGCTTCATTGCTGGTTACGGGGATGCTTACGTCGATCTCCACCGCCGTGTCCGTCTGCCGCGCTTCGGTTTCCACGCTGATCTGCAGCGCCTCGGGATACGGGTGCTCGTAAGGCTCGGCAAGGGCGCTTGTCGCCGTGAACAGGAGTATCAGGCAGAAAAAGAACAACAGCTTACGGGGCACCAACATGAATCACGATCCTGTCTACAATAATGTATGCTTCAGTATGGCCGATACGGTACGGAAAGTCAATAAGACAGCGCCACAATTTGCGGGCCGCGCAAAGCCGCGGCGCGGCCATGGTTTTACGGCCCAAATTGCCGGACGGGCAATCCTGATACTATATAGGTAATCAGTTGTCTTTCGTTCCGCAAACATGTTATAATTCGTTAAGGTGCTTACCATCACCGGTTTTTTACGATACATTTTGTGATAAAGGAGATCAAAACATTGGCGTTTACAGATATGGTCAAAAAAATGCTGGGGCAGAGCAACGAGGCCGAGGTTAAGCGGCTGCAGAAGATTGCCGACAAGGTGCTCCAGAAAGAGGATGAATATAAGGCGCTGTCCGATGACGCGCTGCGCGGCAAAACGGAGGAATTCAAAGGCCGGCTGGCCGACGGCGAAACGCTGGACGAGCTGCTGCCCGACGCCTTTGCGGCGTTTCGCGAGGCCGTGTGGCGGGTGGACGGCAAGCGCTTGTTCCCCGTGCAGGTGATGGGCGCCGTGTGCCTGCACCAGGGGCGCATCGCCGAGATGAAAACCGGCGAGGGCAAAACCCACACCGCAACCCTGCCCGCCTACCTCAACGCGCTCACCGGCGAGGGCGTGCACATCGTAACCGTCAACGATTACCTGGCCAAATTCCAGGGCGAGTGGATGGGCAACATCTTCCGCTTCATGGGCATGACGGTGGGCGTGATCGTCCACGATATGAACAACGAGCAGCGCCGCGCGGCCTATGCCTGCGACGTGACCTACGGCACCAACAACGAGATGGGGTTTGACTACCTGCGCGACAACATGGTCATCCGCGAAAAGGATATGGTGCAGCGCGGGCATGTGTTCGGCATCGTGGACGAGGTCGACTCCATCCTGATCGATGAGGCGCGCACCCCGCTGATCATTTCCGGCCAGGGCGACGAGTCCACCGATATGTACGAAAAAGCCAACCGTTTCGTCAGCCGCCTCAAAGAGGAGGACGACTACACCATCGCCGAGAAGGAAAAGGCGGTTTCCCTCACCGAGGAGGGCATCGACAAGGCGCAGAAGGCTTTCAATGTCGAAAACATCGCCGATCTGGACAATGCCGATCTCTACCACTATATTTTGAATGCCCTCAAGGCGCACGCCCTGATGAAGCGTGACGTGGATTACGTGGTGCAGGACGGCGAAGCTGTGATCGTGGACGAATTCACCGGCCGCCTGATGATCGGGCGGCGCTACTCCGACGGGCTGCACCAGGCCATCGAGGCCAAGGAGCATGTGAAGGTCAACCGCGAGAGCAAAACGCTGGCCACCATCACCTTCCAGAACTACTTCCGCATGTACCAGAAGATCTCCGGCATGACCGGTACCGCCAAGACCGAAGAAGAGGAATTCCAGGGTATCTACAGCCTCGACGTTGTGCAGATCCCAACCAATATGCCGATGATCCGCGACGATATGAACGACGTTGTGTACAAAAACCAGAAGGCGAAGTTCCTTGCCGTTGCCGATGAAATCGTCCGCCGTCATCAATCCGGTCAGCCCATCCTGGTCGGTACCGTCAACGTGGAAACCTCGGAGCTGGTGTCCAAGCTTATCCAGCGCCACGGCATTCCCCACGAGGTATTGAACGCCAAAAACCACCAGAAGGAAGCCGAGATCGTGGCGCAGGCCGGCGCGGTAGGCGCGGTGACCATCGCCACCAACATGGCCGGCCGCGGCACCGATATTCTGCTGGGCGGCAATCCGGATTTCCGTGCCCGCCGCAAGATGCGCCAGGACGGCCTGACCGACGAGGTGATCATGGAGGCTATCGGCCACAATGAGGATGTAGCCGACGAGGTGCTGGCCGCGCGCAAGACCTATGAGGACTATCTGAAAGCCTTTAAAAAGGAAACCGACGCCGAGCACGAGCGCGTGATCGCGCTGGGCGGACTGCATATCATCGGCACCGAGCGGCACGAAAGCCGCCGTATCGATAACCAGCTGCGCGGCCGCGCCGGCCGCCAGGGCGACCCGGGTTCCTCACAGTTCTTCATCTCATTGGAAGACGATGTCATGCGCCTGTTTGGCTCGGATCGCATCGCGCCGATGGTGGAAAAGCTAGGCCTTAAGGACGACGAGCCGCTGGCCGCGGGTATCCTGACCAAGCAGATCGAGGGCGCGCAAAAGCGCATTGAGGGCCACAACTTCGATATCCGTAAATCCGTGCTGCAGTTTGACGATGTGATGAACAAGCAGCGCGACCTTATCTACAGCCAGCGCCGCGATATCCTAAAGGGCGACAATATGCGCGAGACGATCATCTCCATGATCCACAACATGATCGACGCGACCGCCGAGCGCAACTTCACCGGCGACGGCAGCTACGACTGGAGCCTGAATGACGCCGCCGAATATCTGGAAAAGCTCTGCCTCAAGCCCGGCGATATCCAAAAGCACGAGGATAAGTTCGAGGACATGGAGGATGGAGACGAGCTGGTGCAGCTGCTCTATCAGGATGCCGAAGCGTTTTATGCACAGCGTGAGCAAATGCTCACCGAGCTTGGGATCGACATGCGTGAGTTTGAGCGCGTGGTGCTCTTAAACGCCATCGACCGGCACTGGATGGACCACATCGACGCGATGGACGACCTCAGGAACGGCATCGGCCTGCGCGCCTACGGCCAGCGCGATCCCGTGCAGGAATACAAGATGGAAAGCTACGACATGTTTAACGACATGGTGTTCCTAATCCGCGAGGACGCCCTGCGCCGGCTCTACCAGAGCCGTGTGGAGCGCCTGCCCGAGCGCCGCAAGGCCGTGGACACCGACAAGCTTAAGGAGGGCTTTGCCGGCCGCAACCGCGTGGCCGAGGGCGCCAAGCAAAAGCAGGGCGGCGCACCGACCGATATGAAGCAGCCCGGCGCGGTGGGGCGCAACCAGCCCTGCCCGTGCGGCAGCGGCAAAAAGTACAAGCACTGCTGTGGAAAAAACTTATCCTGACAATGAGGTACCCTATGGACTATTCGCAAGGCATTACCATCCGCCCCATGATGGCGGATGATTACGACCCGGCTGTACAGCTGTGGATGGCCACGCCCGGGATGGGGCTCAACAGCATTGACGATTCGCGGGAGGGCATCGCCCGCTATCTTAGGCGCAACCCGACCACCAGCTTTGTGGCGATGGACGGCGATACGCTGGCCGGCGTGATCCTGTGCGGACACGACGGACGGCGCGGCATCATCCACCACACCGCGGTACGGCCGGACCTGCGGGGCCGCGGCATCGGCAAGGCGCTGGCGCAGGCCGCTATCGAAGCGCTGCGGCGGGAGGGCATCGCCAAGGTCTGGCTTGTGGTGTTCAAGCGCAACATATCCGGTAACGCCTTTTGGGAGCATCTTGGGTTTGATGCCCGAGAGGATTTGCATTTCCGGGGCATGACGCTGGATCACAATCTGGTTCGAATTGACACATAGGAGTTTTGATATGATAGATACGGAAGGCTTTCAGCAAACCCTGGGCGAGCTGCGCGAAAGCGTGAGCAAGTCCGCCGACGGGCTGCACCTGCCGCAGCTGGCCGAGCAGCTGGCGGAACTGAAGGAAGAGATGAACGCGCCGGAGTTCTGGAACGATCTGGAGCGCTCCACCGAGGTCAACCGCCGCGTGCGCCAGATCGAGGCCAAACAGAACCGTGTGCAGAGCCTGCATGACCGCATGGACGACGTGGAAGCCATGATTGCGCTGCTGGAAGAGGAACCCGACGAGGAGATCGGCGCCGAGTGCGAAAAAGAGATCGACGCCCTGCAAACCGATGCCGACGCGCTGGCGCTGGAAACGCTGATGCGCGGCGAATATGACAGCTGCAACTGTATTTTAAGCCTGCACGCGGGCGCGGGCGGCACCGAGGCGCAGGACTGGACGCAGATGCTCTACCGCATGTACACCCGCTACTGCGAGCGCATGGGCTTCAAGGTGACCGTCAACGATCTGCTTGACGGCGACGAGGCGGGCATCAAGTCCGTAACCTTTCAGGTGGAAGGCGAAAACGCCTACGGCTACCTGCGTTCCGAGCGCGGCGTGCACCGGCTGGTGCGCATCAGTCCGTTTGATTCCAACGCCCGCCGCCACACCTCCTTTGCCTCGCTGGACGTCGCGCCGATTTTGCCCGAGGACGACAAGTTTGAGGTCAACATGGAAGAGGTGCGTATCGACACCTACCGTTCCGGCGGCGCGGGCGGCCAGCACGTCAACCGCACCGACTCCGCCGTGCGCATGACGCACGTCCCCACCGGCATCGTGGCCCAGTGCCAAAACGAGCGCTCCCAGATCCAAAACCGCGAGGTCTGCCTGCGCATCCTGCGCGGCCGCCTGATGGAGCAGTACATGCGCGAAAAGGAAGAGCAGATGGCGGGCATCAAGGGGGAGCTTAAAAAGATCGAGTGGGGCAGCCAGATCCGCAGTTACGTGTTCCAGCCTTATACCATGGTTAAGGATCACCGCACGAACTACGAAAGCGGCAACGTAAACGACGTGATGGACGGCAACCTGTCCGGCTTCATCACGGCGTACCTGAAGATGATGTAGAGGCAGGCAAACGATGGATTCCAATACATCCGCCAACCGAAAATCTTCACGGCGCGGCACCCGGGTAAATCCCCTCGGCGCGTTTGTAAGCCTTGCGCTGGGGCTGGTCCTTACGGTGCTGTGCATGGCGTATGCCGTGGGCGTGCATGTGACCGATGCGGATGAATTTCAATCGGCGACGGATACCGCGCTGGTGCAGACCGGCATCCTGTCGCAGGAGCACGCTGCGCGCTTTGCGCAGGAGACCATCGGCTACCTTACGGGCCGGCGCGCCGCATGGCTGACGGAGATCGCCGTGGGCGACCAAACCGTGGCCGTACCGCAGGCGTTTACCGAGCACATGGCGCAGGTGCGGCAATGGGTGATACTTGTGCCCTACATTATCCCGCTGATCATCGGTACGGTGATCGTGCTGGTGTTTGTAACGCTCATCGGCGCGATGGTTCTGCGGTCGCGGATGTTTTCGGCGCACGGATATCTGTTGGGGGTGCTGATTCCCCTGCTGCTGGCCGGCGTATGCTTTGGATGGGCGGCGCTCGATTTTGAGGGCTTTTGGAAGGTGCTGCACGACTGGCTGATTCCAGGCGGCATCTTTGCGCTGGGTGAACCTGTAATGGAGCTGTTCCCGCTGACGCTGTTTGCGCAGTACACGGGACCGGTCGCCCTTACGTTTGCGTACATGCTGGCATTTGTGCTGCTTGTGGCGCTTGTCCTCAAGATTGTGGACAAGCGGGTCCGCAAGCGCCGGACGGCGAGGCAAACACAATCCTGATGAAACCGATGGAGTAGATAATGCGTATTCTTGCACTGGAAACCAGCTGTGATGAAACCGCCGCCGCTATCGTGGAGGACGGCCGGAAAATCCTGTCCAACGCCGTATTTTCGCAGATCGACATCCACGCGCTGTACGGCGGCGTGGTGCCGGAAATTGCCAGCCGCGCGCATGTGGATGCCTGCGACCGGATGATAGACCAGGCGCTGCGCGAGGCAGCCCTGACGATCGATGATATCGACGCGCTGGCCGTCACCTACGGGCCCGGGCTGGTGGGCGCGCTGCTGATCGGCGTCAACTGCATGAAGGGCTTCAGCTACGCAACAGGCAAACGGCTCATCCCCGTCAACCATATCGAGGGCCATGTCAGCGCCAACTTTTTGTCCCACCCGGAGCTTACGCCGCCGTTTGTGTGCCTGGTGGTCAGCGGCGGGCACAGCCATCTGGTGATCGTGAACGATTACGGAGTCTATACCCTGCTGGGCCAGACCGTGGACGACGCCGCGGGTGAGGCGTTTGACAAGGGCGCGCGCGTGCTGGGGCTCCAGTATCCCGGCGGGCCGCATCTCAGCAAGCTCGCCGAGGGCGGCGATCCGGCATACCTCAAGCTTCCGCGCCCCAAGGCCGAAGGTAAGTACGATTTCAGCTTTTCGGGGCTTAAGACCGCGTTTATCAACGCCTGCCATACCATGGAGCAAAAGGGCCTTGCGCTGCCCCGGGCCGATCTGGCGGCCTCCTACCAGCAGGCGATAGTGGATAGCCTGTGCGATAAAACCATGCGTGCGGTTACGGACAGCGGCTTGAAAACGCTTTGCCTGGCGGGCGGCGTAAGCGCCAACGCGCTGCTGCGGCGGCAGATGGCCGCGCTGGCACAGGCGCAGGGCGTAACGCTGTGCATGCCAAGGCACGATCTGTGTACCGATAATGCCGCCATGATCGCAGCCGCCGCCTATTACCGGCGGCAGACTACCGCCCCGCTTAGTTTAAATGCCGTTCCCTCGCTAAAGCTGGTCTGACAGCGGAAGGACTGCGCCGCATCCATCGGTGCATTGACGCGCCATGGCGCGGATGGTACAATACATGAAGCATGTAGCAATAGAATAAGCAGGGGAAAGAGGAACACGATGAATATTACCGAGCGCTATGCACGTGAAACTGCCAGGGATTACGCCCTGCGGATGCTCAAGCGCAACATCGCCTCCATGGAGCTGGAGCCCGGCGTAATGCTCAGCGAAAACGAGCTTTCATCGGCGCTGGGGTTAAGCCGCACGCCCGTGCGCGAGGCGCTGATTGACCTGTCGAAAATCCGCATTGTGGAAATACTGCCCCAGCGCGGCAGCCGTATTTCGCTGATCGACTATAACTTTGTGGAAGAAAGCCGCTTTATGCGCATGGTATTTGAAAAAGCTATTTTTGAGCTGGCCTGTGATATGGCGCCCGATCTGGATCTTTCCTCCGTGGACGCCAATGTTAAGCTGCAGCAGTTTTATCTGGAAAACAATATGCCCGAAAAGCTGATGGAGCTGGACGATGCGTTCCACCGCGAGTTTTTCCGCCTGACCAACAAGATGCAGTGCTATCAAATGCTGGAAAGCATGACACTGCACTTTGACAGGGTGCGGAATTTGAGCCTGTTTGCCATCAAGGAGATCAAGATTGTCGAGGATCATCAGCGGCTGCTGGCCGCGGTGCAGGCGGGCGACCGTGAGCAGGTGTCCACGCTGATCGTCAAGCACCTAAGCCGCTATAAAGTAGATAAGGAAGAGATTTACTCCAAGTACCACCAGTATTTTACGGATTAGTCGGCCGGTTTTGCCGGCCGGGCGGGGAGCTTGCTGCGGTTATGCCGCAAACTTAAAAAGCGGCAATGCCGCTTTTTTGATTATGCTAAAACACGCTGCCTGTGGAAAACAGGTAATACAGATAATACAATCCCGAATACACGTGCCACAGCAGCAGCACAAAGGCGACGAAGAAGCCGGCGGACCGCAGGCGCTGGCTGGACTGCACGCGCAGAAGTGTGGCGGTTGATAGCACGCCTTTTTTAGCGTCCTCCTGCAGGCGCAATCGGGTGTAGTGGAATTGGTAAATAGCAGGCACCAGCCGCGGCAGCATAACCACCCATAAGAGGAACGCCGCGTTCATGCTGGCCCAGTTGAAGTTGCCGTGGTTTTCGCGCACGCCGGTTTCGGTAAACAGCGCGGCTTCCAGCACGCTGATCCCCGCGATCAGCAGGCACAGGATGATCACGGGATCGCGGAAGGTTTCCTTTTTATCCGCGAGCAGCAGCACAAACAGCGGAAACGCCGCCATCATCAGCATGTTGCGCACCGCTTCCCACAGGCGCGTCAGGTCAAACGATACGGCCACCCCGCTGGTAAAGGGCACCACGACGCCCGTGTAATACAGGTATTGCATTAAAAAATACAGCACGGCCGGCAGAAACGCCAAAATGATCTGCAAAAAGTAGCGCGTGTGCTTTGGATTTTTGATCCACAGCACCAGAAAAAAGATCGCGCACGCGGGTAAAAACGCCTGCAGAAAGGTCGGCTTGCAGGTGGCGGAAAACACAACGAGCACCGCCAGCAGCACGACCTTTTTCCAAGGCAGCGTTACGGGAACATGGCTGCTGCGCGCGTCCCAAAAAAGGTAAACGACATGCGCCGTGTAAAACACGCATAACAGCGACGACAGCACCGCCACGATCTGCGTGGGGTTGTGCCACACGGTCGGCGAGCCGATGCCGATGTACACCGACGAATTGAACGTGGGGATGCGGATGCCGGTGACAACCATCGCCGCCAGTGCCGCCAGCGTGGCGATCTTGGCGGATGCCAGCGGCGTCAGGTACAGATAGATAATCCGCTGCACCAGCATAAAGCCCAGCATTTTGTACACGGCGGTCACGATGGCCGCTGCCCACGCAAGCGGCACGCCCAGCTGATAGAGCACCGCAAAGTTCACATGCCAGAACGGATAGGCAATCCGCTCCGTGATGGAATGCAGATCAAGAAAATTGAAGCCGGAGGCCGTAACGGCATGGATGTAAATATCGCTCTGCCCCGAGGCGGCTTCCCGATAGAATATATAGGTTACGGCGGCCGCCAGCAGCGCAAACGCCACCCAGAAAAAGCCGTCGAAGCTGGTCTTTTCCCCACAGCGCCGCAGATCGCGGTTTTTTTGGATTACGTCAATGCTCATCGGTACTCTCCTTATCGGGGCGCAGGCTGTCGGGCATATCCTGCTCCTGTGCCACCATGGCGGCGATGCTTTGGGTCAGTTCCTCCACGATGCGCAGCTTTTCTTCGTTTACCGGGGCATCCGGATTGAACACGATGCCCTTGCCGAAGGTGAGCGTTTTCCGCCGCTTGGAGGCATAGGTCGGGATAAACACGGCGGCTTTGCCGGTGCGCTGGTAAAACGCGGGCGCGATCATGGCAAAGCCCGTATACAGCTCACCGATGCCGCTGTCCGCATAGCCGCGCTCGCCTTCCTGCTTTTTGTCACCGCGCTCGGGAAAGATCAGCAGGTTGTCGCCCGCCTGCATCGCCTCAATGGTCATGCGGAAAGTCTTGATCAGCGCGCGCGGGTTGTTGCGGTAAACGGGGATCGCGTCCAGGCTGTAAAACGCCCACAGGGAAAACCGGGCAAACAGCCTGGTCAGCGGCATTTTCAGGCAGTTCGGGCACCAGTCCTGCCGTACGGCGGTGTTTTTATACAGATAGTCCACAATCACGTCGCGGTCCATCATCTCCGCAATGCCCCACGGGCGGAAGCTGATGGGCACGTGCAGCGTGGCAGCCAAGGGGCCGTATACCTCGCCGTGGTTGCAAGTCAGCACCACGGTGCCGTCCTCCAGCCCTTTCAGGTTTTCCGCGCCGATCACCTTGTGCGGCATCAAAAACCGCAGGAAAAAGATAATGATTTTCAGCCCGAAGCGGTTCTTGTGCTTGTGTACCACTACGGTGTCCAGCTGCTTTTTCAGCGCGGGATTGTCCTCGTCGGTGAGGGTGAGAAAGCGTTTCAGCTTTTGAAAATGCCGGTTGTTCATCGGGAAGTGCAGCACCATCAAAAACGCGCTGGCTGTCAGCACAAGCGGCGGCAGGATCATCAGCGGCACAAAGGCCGACGCGATATCGGAAAACTCAAGCGTGCGCAGCTGCTCGCCCGCCGGCAGGCACAGCGCCGCCAGCAGCAGCAGTGCCAGCAGCTGCCCGCCCAGGATGGAAAGCTCCGTGTTCACCGCGCGCATCGCGCCGTAGCCCTGCATGTGATCGTGCAGGCGGTACTGTGCCACGGCGGTCATGTCGCGCTCCATCTGCGCCAGACAGGTGACCGAGATACTTAAGCCCGCCGTGCACAGCCCCAGCGTCAGGTATGTCATCAGCAGGGAGGAGCCGTTTAACAGCGTGCGGTAAAACAGCGTCAGCGCATACAGCCATAAAAACAGACCGATCATCAGCAGGTTAAGTGTGGCGGGCTTGTGCCCCTTTATATGGCTGAGCAGAAAATCCGTAACCTCGCGCATGGAGATGGTGCATGCCACCGTGATGGCCAGGCAGGAGATCATCTCCCGCGCGGTAACGCCGATGAAGGTGTACACCATAACCAGCGTCGTCTGCAGCGCAATCAGGATAATCGCGTGCATGCGCTGATAGGCGCTGAAGGCGCTCAGCTGCCGCAGTTCAGCCGCGATGTGCTCCGCGGTTTCCTGGTCCAGCGGCTCTATCTCCCGCTCCATGGCGATGGAACGGCGGTCGCGCCACTGGGTATAACCCTCCAGCAGCATGCTCAGGGCATAGCCGCCCAGCATGTACCAGGCGGTGGCCGCCGGCAGCGTGAGGAAAAACAGCAGTGCCATCAGCCCCGCCAGCAAAATCTCCACCAGGGTAAAGGCAATGGCAAACGCGGCCCTGCCGATGCGCCCGCGCATCACGCTGCCGATCATGCGGCGGTTGATGCTGGCGCGCACGGTGAGCACCAGCGTTACGGCGGACAGCTCCCAAAAATGCAGCACGCGGGAAAACACCGGATAGATGACCCACAGCATGACCGCCAGCAAAAACATGCATGCAAGCAGCACCGTGCCCAGCACGCGCGTGCGTCGGGTCAGGCTCTTGCGCCGTTCGCCCAGATAGGTTTGCGTATACGCCGTTGCCGCGGCACCGCTCATAAACAGCGCGCCGCCGAACACCGGCGATAGCGTGTATGCACTTGATACGGTCATGGAATACAGGTAGTTATACAGCGTCGGCAGCGACATCATCACCAGCATTACGCGCCGCGACGATACCCATGCCTTGTTTTGCGTCTGTTTTGCCAATGTTGCTTCCCTCAGTGTTGCGGCCTTCAGGGTTATTTGGGGGCGATCACGGCCTTGATGCGCCGCACGCCGGCAGAGGAGCTTTCTTCCTTTTTGATCTTGAAGGAGCCGAGCTCGGCGGTGTTTTCAGCATGCGGGCCGCCGCAGATTTCCTTGGAGAAATCGCCCATGGTGTACACCTTCACCTTTTCGCCGTACTTGCTGGCGAACAGGCCGATAGCACCCTGTGCCTTGGCCTCGTCCACGGTCATTTCCTCCACGGTGATGGGCATGGCGGCGGCGATGGCGCCGTTTACCAGCGCTTCCACCTCCGTCAGCTCTTCCTTGGTCACCTTGCGGCCGAAGGAAAAGTCGAACCGCAGGCGTTCGGCGGTGATGTTGGAGCCCTTTTGCGCTACCTCGTCGCCCAGCACCTGCCGCAGCGCCGCCTGCAAAAGATGCGTGGCGGTGTGCAGCCGCGCGGTCTGCTCGCTATGGTCGGCCAGGCCGCCCTTAAACACCTGCTCGGCGCCCGCGTGGCTCTTTTCCTGATGCTCTTTAAAGCTTTTTTCATAGCCGTCCATGTCCACGGTCAAGCCGTTTTCCTTGGCCAGCTCGGCGGTCATCTCGATGGGAAAGCCGTAGGTATCGTACAGGTGGAAGGCGCTCAGGCCGTCGATCTGCGTGCCCTCCAGGCGGGCGACGATTTTTTCAAATTCGCGCGTGCCCTGCTCCAGCGTTTTGGCGAAGCGGCTTTCCTCCAGCGCGAGCTGCTCTAGGATGAACGCGCTGTTGCGCTGGAGCTCCGGATATACGTCCTTGTACTGGTCGATGATTACCTGCGCGATTTGGCCGGTAAAGCCCTCGGGCAGGTTCAGCTCCATGCCGTAGCGCACCGCGCGGCGGATGAGCCGGCGCAGGATATATCCCTGCCCCGTATTGGAGGGGGCCATACCGCGGTCGTCGCCCAGGATGAAGGTGGACGTGCGCATGTGGTCGGCCACGATGCGGAACGCCTTTTTATTTTCGGCGTAGGTTTTGCCGCTCAGCCGGGCAATCTTCGCCAGGATATTTTCAAACAGGTCGGTTTCGTATACGTTGTTCTTGCCGGTCAGCACGCAGATGGTGCGCTCCAGCCCCATGCCGGTATCCACGTTGGGGGCTTTGAGCAGCTCAAAGGCACCGTCCGCCGTTTTGTTGTACTGCATGAACACGTCATTCCAGATTTCCAGATAGCGGCCGCAGTCGCACGCGGGGGAGCAGTCCGGGCCGCAGGGCGGCTGATCGGTGATGATGAACATTTCACTGTCCGGGCCGCACGGACCGGTGGTGCCGGCGGGGCCCCACCAGTTGTTTTCCCTGGGCAGGAAAAAGATGCGGTCGTCCGGCACGCCGCAGCAGCGCCACAGGGCGGCGCTTTCTTCGTCGCGCGGCGCGTTTTCATCGCCGGCGAACACCGAGAACGCCAGCTTTTCCTTGGAAATGCCCAGGTATTTTTCGCTGGTCAGAAACTCCCAGCTCCACGGGATCATTTCCTTTTTGAAATAATCTCCCAGCGACCAGTTGCCCAGCATCTCAAAAAACGTCAGGTGGCTCGCATCACCCACCTCGTCGATATCACAGGTGCGGATGCACTTTTGCACGTCCGTCAGGCGGGTGCCCTCGGGGTGTTTCTGGCCCAGCAGATAGGGCACCAGCGGGTGCATACCGGCGGTGGTAAACAGCACCGTGGGGTCGTTTTCCGGCACCAGCGATGCACTGGATATCACGGCATGCCCTTTATCCTGAAAAAACTTGAGAAACAGCGATCGAAGCTGGGCGGCGGTGGTGAGTTTCATTGCTTTATCTCCTTGCAAATAAAATAGCGTACACAACTTACCATTATAGGGATTGCGGCACGCCCTGTCAAACCTGAAACGGCGAAAACCGGCCATTTTGACCGCGGGTCTGGCTTGACACATATGCGGCGGGAAGGTACTATAAAACTACTCCCAAAAACCGTGAAATATACACCATATGAGGGCGAGCGCATGAGATCGGATCAGGATTATTCGGGGAAATCACCCCGCCGGAATTCTTCGATGCCTGTTCCCGGCATGCCTTACGGCCGGCATGCGGAATCCGGCGCCGGCCCGTCCGCGGCGCATAAGCGGGAGATTGATTTTATCGAGTCTAATCCGGCGCCTGGGCCGCAGGGCTGTGATACGTCCGCCTATAATCCCTGGAAAGAGCAGGGCTGGGATGGCGGGGAAAGCACGCAGCCGATGCCGCCTGTTGCGCCGATGCAGCCGGCCGAACCGGAACCGCAGCCTTCGTATAACGAGCCGTATCAGGGATCGTATTACGATCAGCAGCCGGATTATTACAGCCAACCATCGGACTATTACGATCAGCAGCCCGCCCAAACCGACGCTTATCCGCCGTACGAGGATACCGGCAATTACGAGCCGTATGAGGAATATCCGCCGCAGGAGCCGTATGCCGATCCCCCGCCGGATATCCCGCAGCCCCCGTCGCCGCCGCAGGGGCCGCCGCCGCAAATGCCGCCGCAGGAACCGCCGCGCGCTTCCGAGCCGTGGCGCATGGCGGTGATCCTGTGCTGCATCGCGGGGCTGCTGTTTTGCGGGGTGGAGATCTACCGCATCGCGCAGGACGTAATGCAATCGGACGCGGAGCTCAAGGCCTACCGCCAGACCTATCTGAAGGAACATAACGTGGATTTTACACGCGATGCGCAGGCCGTGGCGCTGCTGCCGGCGGGCGAAACCTATCCGCCGACCGCCACACCCGCACCCGTGATCACGCCCACGCCCAGCCCGCGCATTGATATCGAAGATCCGCTGGCCGCGGCGATGAGCTCCGGCGGGCTGGACCCGAACCAGACGGTTGCGCCGTCCACCCCCACGCCCGCGGGCCGCACCACGCTGGAACGCTATCCGGAAAACCCGCTGTGCGTGATCCGCGAGGAGATTGAGACGCTGCAGGAGGAAAACGAGGATATCGTCGGCCGGCTGATCATCGGCGATTTGATGGACGAGATCGTCGTACAGCGCAACAACACCTATTACCTGAACCATAATGTGTGGGGCGAAAGCTCAAGTTACAGCGCGGTGTTTGCGGATGAGAACCTCTCGTTCCGCTCGCCGCCGGAAAACATCCTTATCTTCGGGCGTACGTCCAACGAAGGGCGCGCGTTCGCCCCGCTGAAAAACTATCTGACCGGCGGCTTCGCGTTTGCGCAGCGCTATGCGTTCCTCTCCTTCAACAGCCTTTACGAGGAAGCCCGCTATGTGATCATTGCCGTAATTCGGGCCGATTCCAGCCCGTCATCGGCGGATTATTTCAACTACAAAAAGCTGACCTTTGCAACCGATGTGGAAATGCTGCAGTATGTGCAGTCCGCCAAAAGCCGCAGCCTGTACGACTTTAACGTCCCCGTTGCCGCGTCCGACCGTCTGCTGACGCTGGTCACCCTGTCCGACAGCTCGGATCAGGAAAACCTCATTATTATCTGCCGCAAGCTGCGCGACGGCGAGAGCGACGGTGTGATCCAAACCCAATAGCAAACAGGAAAGAACCGCCGTTTCGGCGAATACAATCATAGGAATTGGAAAAGGAAGGGTTGTATTTCATGCAAAACGTATGCATCCGCACGGGCGAGCTGCTGCTCCCCAACCAAACGGTGGACCTTACCTCGTGGGCCTGTGTGGCCTGCGATCAGTATACGTCGCAGCCTGCTTACTGGCAGGAGGCCGAGGCGCTGGTGGGGGATAAGCCCTCCGCACTGCGCCTTATTTTGCCCGAGGTGTATCTGGCACAGGCGCAGGCGCGCATCCCCGCCATCCACCAAACCATGCAAAGCTACCTGCAAAACGGCGTGATTACGCCCGCCGTCAAGGATGGGTTTATCCTCGTGGAGCGCTCCACGGGCGAGGGCGCACGGCTAGGGCTGGTGGTGCTGCTGGACTTGGAAACCTACGATTATCGCAAGGGCAGCCGCACGCCCGTGCGCGCCACCGAGGGCACCATTGTGGAGCGCATACCGCCGCGGCTTGCCATCCGCCGGGGCGCGCCGCTGGAGCTGAGCCATGTGATGATGCTGTTTGACGATACCATGCACAGCGTAGTGGAACCGCTGCACGACAAGCGCGCGAGTCTTACAAAGCTGTATGATTTTCCGCTGATGATGGGCGGCGGGCACCTGACCGGCTACGCCGTCACCGATCCCGAGGATATTAAAAGCGTGTATAGCGCGCTTGCGGCACTGCAAAGCCGCAGCGATATGCTGTTTGCCGTAGGCGACGGCAACCATAGCCTGGCAGCCGCCAAAAGCTATTGGGAAGAGGTAAAGCAAACGCTGCCGCCCGACAGGCAGGCCGACCATCCTGCGCGCTACGCCATGGTGGAGATCGAAAACATCCACGACGACGCGCTGATCTTTGAGCCCATCCACCGCGTGCTCTACGGCTTTGACGGCGACGATCTTCTGTCCGAGCTGGAGCAATACGCCGTTGCCAAGGGCTGGTCGCTGTCGGGCAGCGAGGGGCACAGCGTGATGGTGGTGTACGAGGGCAAGCAGGTGGAGCTGTGCATCGGCGGCTCGGGCGAGCATCTGGCCGTGGGCACGCTGCAGGCCTTCCTGGACGAATGGATGCAGGGCAAAACCGGCCTGACGCTTGACTATGTGCATGGCGAGCCGGCAGCCCGCACGCTGGCTACGCAGCCCGATACCGTGGCGTTTATACTGCCCGCCATGCATAAAAGCGAGCTGTTCCCCGCCGTGGAGGCCACGGGCGCGCTGCCGCGCAAGACGTTTTCCATGGGCGAGGCGCACGAGAAGCGCTATTATATGGAAGCAAGAAAAATCCAACGGTAATAAATACGCTAAAAACTCCGGTCCGGCGCTGCCGCCAGACCGGAGTTTTCTGCTTCATGTCCGGATTGACCGTAATTTTCACAGATCCGCCATTAAAATCGCTTGACAAATATACGCAATTAATGCATAATTTACGAATAATTATTCAAGGGGGCATTGCAATGGCGCATAAGCCGGAGATCAAAAAAGTAGTACTCGCCTATTCGGGCGGACTGGATACATCCGTGATTATCCCGTGGCTGAAGGAACACTATAACAACTGCGAAGTGGTTGCGGTATCCGCCGATGTGGGGCAGGGCGCGGAGCTGGACGGGCTGGAAGAAAAGGCCATCGCCACCGGCGCGAGCAAGCTGTATATCGAGGACCTCAAAGAGGAATTTATCACCGATTTCATTTATCCCACCCTCAAGGCGGGCGCGGTGTATGAGGGCCAGTACCTGCTGGGCACCAGCTTTGCGCGTCCGATTATTGCCAAGCGCATCGTGGATATCGCGATCAAGGAAGGGGCCGACGCCATCTGCCACGGCTGCACCGGCAAGGGCAACGATCAGGTGCGCTTTGAGCTGGCGATCAAGGCCTTTGCGCCCGATATGGCCATCATTGCCCCGTGGCGCGAGTGGGAAATGAAGAGCCGCGAAGAGGAAATTGAATACGCCGAGGCGCACAATATCCCGCTGAAAATCAACCGCGAAACCAATTACTCCAAGGATAAAAACCTTTGGCACCTCTCCCACGAGGGCATGGATCTGGAGGATCCGTCCGGCGAACCGCTGTACCACAAGCCCGGCTTTTTGGAAATGAGCGTAAGCCCCGAGCAGGCGCCCGATAAACCTACCTATGTTAAGATCACCTTTGACAAGGGCATCCCCACGGCGGTGGACGGCGAGAAGCTGGGCCCCGTACAGATGATCGAAAAGCTCAATGCCCTGGGCGGCGCCAACGGCGTGGGCCTGGTGGACATGGTGGAAAACCGTCTCGTGGGCATGAAGAGCCGCGGCGTGTACGAAACCCCCGGCGGCACGGTGCTTTATCGCGCGCATGCCGCGCTGGAGACGCTTTGCCTCGACCGTGATACCCAGCACTATAAGGAAATCGTCGCCGCCCGTTTTGCGGAGCTGGTGTACTTCGGCCAGTGGTTTACCCCGCTGCGCGAGGCGCTGTCCGCCTTTGTGGACAAAACGCAGGAATATGTCACCGGCGATGTGACGCTGAAGCTCTATAAGGGCAATATGATCCTTGCGGGCATCACCAGCCCCTACAGCCTCTACTCCGAAGAAATTGCCACCTTTGACGAGGACGAAGTGTACGACCAGAACGACTCCGCCGGTTTTATCACCCTGTTCGGACTGCCGGATGTGGTCAGAGCGAAAATGAAGAGTAATTTGAAATGACAAAGGTATTCATTAACGGTTCCAGCGGCACCACAGGGCTGCGCATCCGGGACAGGCTGCAGAAGCGGGCGAATATAACGCTGCTAAGCCTCCCCGAGGCGCAGCGCAAGGATGTGGCTGCCCAGGCGGCGCTGGCCGGACAGGCGGATATCACCATTCTCTGCCTGCCCGACGACGCCAGCTGCGCCTTTATGGATGCGCTTGGCGGCGCACCCTGCAAGGTGCTGGATACCTCCACGGCCTTCCGCACGGACGACCGCTTTGCCTATGGCTTTCCCGAGCTTTCCAAGCAGCACGAGGAAGCCATTCGCAATTCCGGCCTTGTTGCCAATACCGGCTGCCACGCCGCAGGCGCGATTGCGCTTTTATATCCGCTGCTTACGGCGGGCGTGATCGCGGCGGATATGCCGCTGAGCATTACGTCCATCACCGGCTATTCCGGCGGCGGCAAGAAGATGATTGCCGATTACGAGGCGGATAATCGGGATACCGCGCTGGATTCGCCCCGCGCCTACGCCGTTACCCAGGCCCACAAGCACCTGCCCGAGATCGTCAAGGTGTGCGGGCTCACGCAGCCGCCGATCTTTCAGCCGATCGTGGCTGATTTCTATAACGGGATGCTGGTTGGTATTCCGCTACATCCTTCGCTGATGCGAACCCCGCTGGAGGTGGACGGCCTGACGGCCTTGTATCGAGCGCATTTCGCCAACCGGCCGATGATTCGCGTGCTGGACGCAAATCCCGAGCCGCTGATTGCCGCCAACACCCTGGCCGACAGCGATGTGATGGAGATTTTTGCGACGGGCGCCGGGGATCGCATGATCGTTTACGCGCGGTTTGACAACCTTGGCAAGGGCGCGTGCGGCATGGCGATCCAGAATATGGATTTGATGATAGGGCGATAAGGAGAAAGAGTATGCAATGGATAGACGGCGGCATTACAGCCGCAAAGGGATATAAGGCTTCGGGCGAGCATCTGGGCATCCGGAAAAATCCCGGCAAACGGGACGTGGCGCTGGTCGTAAGCGACCAGCCCGCCACAGTCGCGGCCTGCTTTACTAAAAACCGGGTCAAAGGCGCGCCGCTTACGGTGACCAAGCAGCATATTCAAAACGGTGTGGCGCAGGCCATCATCTGCAATTCCGGTAATGCCAACACCTGCAACGATAACGGCATCGAGATCGCCGACGGCATGTGCGCGCTTGTGGAGCAGTATACCGGCATCAAGGCGGAGGACGTGGTGGTTGCGTCCACAGGCGTTATCGGCTGGCCGATGACGCTGAAGCCCTTTGCAGAGGGCTTTCCGCTTCTGATGGAAAGCCTGAGCGAAACCGGCGGCCATCACGCCGCCAAGGCGATCATGACCACCGATACCGTGGCCAAGGAGGTTGCCGTACAGTTTATAATGGGCGGCAAAACCTGCACACTCGGCGGCATGAGTAAGGGCAGCGGCATGATCCACCCCAACATGGCGACCATGCTGTGCTTCCTCACCACCGACGCGGCCATCCCTGCCGACATGCTGCAAACCGCGCTGTCCGCCGTGGTGAAGGATACATTCAACATGCTGTCTGTCGACGGTGATACCTCCACCAACGATACGGTTGCCGTGCTGGCCAACGGCATGGCGGGCAATGTGTGGAGCAACGCGGATGAAACTGTGTTTCAGGAAGCGCTGTATGCCGTTTGCGAGAAGCTGTGCCGCATCATGGCCAAGGACGGCGAGGGCGCAACCAAGCTGATTACCTGCGTCGTGACCGGCGCCAAGGATGAGCAAAGCGCCAAGGCCGCGGCCCGGGGCGTTATCAGCTCGGCGCTGGTCAAGTCCGCCATGTTTGGCGCGGACGCCAACTGGGGGCGCGAAATGTGCGCCATCGGCTATTCCGGCGCGGATGTGGACGTGGAAAAGATCGACATCCAGTTCAAAAGCAAGGCGGGACTGCTGGAGGTGTGCGAGATGGGCCGCAGTATTCCCTTTGACGAGGCTGAGGCTTCCGATATCCTGCGCGAGGACGAGATTGACATTCTGGTGCAGTGCCGCGACGGCGAGGCCAAGGCCACCGCGTGGGGCTGCGACCTGACCTACGATTATGTACGCATCAACGGCGACTACCGCACCTGATGCAAAAGGGGGAGGAACCATGACCATCAACGAACGCGCGGAGGTGCTCATTCAGGCGCTTCCCTATATACAGGATTACAACGGCAAGATCGTCGTGATCAAGTACGGCGGCAGCGCCATGCAAAGTGAGGAGCTCAAGCAGGCTGTGATGGGCGACCTGCGGCTGTTGCAGCTGGTGAGCGTGCGCGTGGTACTGGTGCATGGCGGCGGCCCCGAGATCAGCGACCTGCTCAAAAAGCTCGGCAAGCAAACCGAGTTTATCGACGGCCTGCGCGTGACCGACAAGGAGACCGCCGAGGTGGTGCAGATGGTGCTGGCCGGCAAGGTGAACAAGAACCTGGTAGCCTATCTGGAGCGCATCGGCGGCAAGGCTATCGGCCTGTGCGGCATGGACGGGCATATGATTACCGCCCAAAAGCGCGACGATATCCACGGCTTTGTGGGCGAGATTACCGATGTCAATGTCCAGCCTATACTGGATGTGCTGGAGAAGGGCTACATCCCCGTTATCTCCACCATCGGCGCGGACGGGCAGGGCAACGCCTACAACATTAATGCCGATACGGCCGCTGCGCGCATTGCCGCCGCGCTGCATGCCGAAAGCATGATCAACATGACCGATATCCGCGGCGTGATGCGCGACCCGCACGACGAGGATTCGCTCCTCAGCGTGGTGCCCGCCAGCGAAGCGCCCGTTTTGATCCGCGAGGGGATCATCTCGGGCGGCATGATCCCCAAGGTGGAGTGCTGCATCGAGGCAATCCGCCGCGGCGTGAAGAAGGTATTTATCATCGACGGCCGCGTGAAGCACGCGATCCTGATCGAGTGTTTGACGGACGAGGGCGTCGGCACGATGTTTACCCAAGGATAAGGAGTTATCATGAGCAATATTAAGGATTTGGAGCAGCAATATATCGCCCCGACCTACGCGCGGTTTGACGTGGCGTTTGTGCGGGGCGAGGGCGCGACGCTGTGGGACGATGCCGGCAAGCAATACATCGACATGGGCAGCGGTATCGCTGTCAACGCGCTGGGCTACGGCAACAAGGCGTGGGCGCAGGCCGTGTGCGAGCAGGCTAACAAGCTGGCGCATGTATCCAATCTCTATTACACGCAGCCGCAGGGCGAGCTGGCAAAAATCCTGTGCGAGCGCACGGGTATGCAAAAGGTGTTCTTTGCCAACTCCGGCGCGGAGGCTAACGAGTGCGCCATCAAGGCCGCCCGCAAATACGCCGCCGACAAGCACGGCGAGAACGTCAAGCCCGTCATCATTACCTTAAATGACAGCTTCCACGGCCGCACGCTGGCTACGCTGGCCGCTACGGGGCAGGACGTTTTCCACCACCATTTCGGCCCGTTTCCCGAGGACTTTATGCATGTGCCGCCCAATGATATCGACGCGCTGCAAAAAGCGCTTGACCAATATCCCGTCTGCGCGCTGATGCTGGAGGTGGTGCAGGGCGAGGGCGGCGTGGAGCCGCTTAATCCCGCGTACATTAAGGCCGCGCGCGAGCTGACCGAGGCGCGGGACGTGCTGCTGGCCATTGACGAGGTACAGACCGGCAACGGCAGGCTGGGCACCCTGTTCGGCTTTCAGCAGTTCGGCATCCTGCCCGACATCGTGACCACCGCCAAGGGCCTGGCCGGGGGCTTGCCCATGGGCGCGTGCCTGCTGGGCGGCAAGGTCGAGCATACGCTTTCCGCCGGCACCCATGCCACCACCTTCGGCGGCAATCCCGTGTGCGCGGCGGCGGCCGTTGCCGTGATGAACCAGCTGACCGATGAGCTGCTGGACGACGTAAAGAAAAAAGGCGAGTACATCAAGGCCGAGCTTGACGCGTGCCCGTCGGTTACGCGTATATCGGGCTATGGGCTGATGCTGGGCGTGCAATCCGAAAAGGATGCCAAAGCGCTGGTGAAGACCTTACTTGATCAGGGCGTAGTCACCCTGACCGCCAAAACAAAATTGCGCCTGCTGCCGCCGCTGACCATATCGTGGGAGCAGCTTACGCAGGCCGTGTCGATTATTAAGGAGGCATTACAGTGAAACACCTACTCAAATTAACCGATTGCTCCGCAGAGGAAATCCTCGATATTTTGAATCTTGCCGATCAGCTGAAGTACGAGCAGAAGCACGGCATTGCGCATCCCGTGCTGGCGGGCAAAACGCTGGCGATGATCTTCACCAAGTCGTCCACGCGCACCCGTGTGTCCTTCGAGGTAGGCATGGCGCAGCTGGGCGGGCAGGGCCTGTTCCTCTCCGGCCGCGATCTGCAGATCGGGCGCGGCGAGCCCGTGCAGGACACCGCGCGGGTGCTGAGCCGCTTTGTGGACGGCATCATGATCCGCACCTTTAAGCAGCAGGAGGTGGAGGACCTGGCGAAGTACGGCTCCATCCCCGTTATCAACGGGCTGACGGACTACGCGCATCCCTGCCAGGTGCTGGCCGACCTGATGACCGTGCGCGAGTACAAGCACAGCTTCAAGGGCCTGAAAATGTGCTTTGTGGGCGACGGCAACAACATGGCAAACAGCCTGATTGCCGGTTGTGTGAAGGTGGGCATGCAGATTGCCATCGCCTGCCCCAAG
>DAOPIR010000009.1:1562-35128 GCA_035399245.1 Candidatus Limiplasma sp. | reverse complement strand
TGTTCCCGGGTATGAGGTCATCGAGCTGCGCCGTGCCAAAAGCATACAGGCGCTTGCCGACGCCCCCGCAAAGGTCGTATGGCGGCGGCATGCAGCCGAGGAGATGAGCAGCAATATCTGGGCACCGGAGATCCATTATCTGGACGGCAAATGGTACATCTATTTCGCGGCCTCGGATAAGGGCGCTGATGAAAACGGCGTTTATGATCACCGGACCTATGTGCTGGAAAACGCGTCCACCAATCCGCTGGAAGGCGAATTTATCGAAAAAGCAAAGCTTGATACGGGCTGGGAAAGCTTTACGCTGGACGCTACGCAGTTTATGTGCGACGAAACGCCGTACATGGTGTGGGCGCAGCGGGACATGGAGATTGCCGGCAACTCCAACCTGTACATTGCCAAAATGCAAAACCCGTGGACGCTTACGCTGCCGGCAGCCATGCTGAGCAGGCCGGAGCTGGACTGGGAATGTCAGGGCTTTCTCGTCAACGAAGGCCCGTCGGTGCTGGAACATAACGGGAAGCTGTTTTTAACCTACTCCGGCAGCGCGACGGATGAGCGCTACGCGATGGGGATGCTTACCGCCGATAAGCACAGCGATCTGACGGACCCGAAATCGTGGACAAAATCGATTGCGCCCGTTATGGTCAGCGAACCGGAAAACGAGATCTTCGGCCCCGGGCACAACAGCTTTACCAAAAACGAAAAGGGCGAGGATATCCTCGTGTTCCATGCGCGGCCATATCCGGGCTTTCGCGGCTCGGCGCTTTCCGACCCCAACCGGCATACCTATATCCGCACTATCACCTATGATGCACAGGATGTTCCCGTGTTCCGGCAGCGCTGACCTGCCGCACATTCACTGATACCTTTTCATATCCTCCGAAACACCGCTGATTGCCATGTCAGCGGCGTTTCCGCTTTGCCGGGACCAAAGGCAGGGTTCCGTGCCAACACTATCGAAAGCTATACGGCAGGGGGATACCATCAACAGGATCAAAGCAGGGAAGTGAACACCGGATGTTTCGTATTATATCCAAAAGGAATCGATACCAGAATCCATGGTATTCCATAAGCGGGGAAGAAGCCGTGCACAGCGTTACCGGAAGCCACATTCATTATGATGTGGTGCGGTATAAAAATCCGGTCGTTGTCGCGCTGGTGAAGCACGGCGGCAATGTTCTTGTAGAGGAGATCGAACGCTACCCGATTAACGCGCTCTCGCTGGAGCTTCCGGCGGGCGGCATGGAAGCGGGAGAGACACCGGAAGCGGCGGCGGCACGGGAGGTGCTGGAGGAAACCGGCATCACAATTAGAAACGCAAAGTGCGTATACCGGTTCTATTCCAACGACGGCGGCTCGGATCAACTGGTCCATGTCGTGGTGGGCGAGTATGCTTCGGGGGATATCGTCGTGCAGACCAGCGAGCTGCAAGACGCGTATTGGATGGAGGCAGAAACCCTGCGAAAGAAGATCACGGACAACACCATGAAGGATGGCGTGTCGATTATCGCCGCGCTGCTGTTTTTATAGGCGGACAGCGATGCCGGGGAGGCAGCGGGATGAACTGCAGCATACGGGTAATATGAAAACGCACCGCGCCGGCAATATGATAAAATGGTCGGGGGAAAACCGACGCCTCTATGCATACAGGGAGATGGACACATGGAAGGAACCGGCTTGCTGATCCGGCGGCTGCGGATGGAGCAAAAGCGTTCACAGCAGGCGCTGTGCAAGGGCATCTGCGCCGTTTCGTATCTGAGCAAAATCGAAAAAGGCACGGCTAACCCGAGCAATGAAATCGTTTCGCTTTTGTTTGCCAGGCTTGGCGTGGACTATCGGCTGGACGAAGCGTTTTTGCACGATGTCCGGCAGATGCTGGATGCGTATTTTGATCATTTTGCGCTTATGGAAGAGGAGCAAGAGGAGAAACAGCGCCTGGTGGCGGCCCGTGAGCAGGCGCTTAAAAGTCCGCTGGCCGATGCCTATACGCTGTTCCTTGCCTATGAGGCGTTTGCCGACCACCACAACTGGGCGGATGCCAAGCCGCTGCTGGATACCCTGACAGGGCGGGAAGCGGCGATGGGGGAGCGGGACCTGTTTTTCTATTCGCTGGCACGCGGAGAAACCGCGAAAGAGCTGGCGGATGCCACCGTGTGGTATCACAAGGCCATTCACCTGCTTCCATACAGTATCGCGCCGTTTTTTCTGGGCGCTAAGCTATATCAAATGGGTGAGTATCAGGAATCGCTGGTTTATGTACAACAGGCGTATGCGCGGGCTACGGAGGAGGGGAACCCGTATATGCTGCTGTATACGTCCGAGCTTACGGCGGGCTGCTATGCAGAGCTTTATCAGGAAGAAATGATGATGCGGTATTATCGGCAAACCCGCAGGCTGGCACAGGCAATCGCGCCGAAAATGATTGCCGGTATAGACTACAATATCGGCGCTACGCTCGTGATTATGCGCAAGAGCGCGCAGGGGCTTCCCTATCTGCAGCGGGCAAAGCAGGGCAGATATAAAGCGGATATTCTGCTGTACCATAAGCTCGCCATCGCGTATTTTGATACCGGCAACCGGCAGGAGGCCGTGAAGGCGCTGCGCAAGGCGGAAGCGCTGCTGAAGGCGGGCAAGGGCACGCCGATGGAGGAGAAGCTGATCCGCATCGTGCGCTTCCGGCTGGAGAAAAACTATCTGCAATCCGAGGCCTATTACCGCCTGCTGCGCGAGGTATACGACGGGATCGACAAGGTGTACCACCACGGTTTCAAGCAGTTCCACGGTAACCTGCTGGCGGAGGCCTGCGTGCATAGCCGGCGCTATAAAGAGGCGCTGCATATTGCTTCCGAAGTACGGATATTTCCCGAGTTTATCAAATAAAGAAGTATTATTGAAAATAATAGTAGAGTATTTCCCAATATAACCCTATTGAACCTACGTAACATCAGCCCTATACTGCAAAGGAAGGAGCTGATGTTTTTCGTGGGTATCAAAAGATCGGGACTTTGGACAAAGGACTTCACCATTATCACGCTGGGCACGGTGATCTCTGCCATCGGCGGTACGGCGGTTAGCTTCGCCATGAGCCTGATCGTGTTTGACAACACCGGCTCCACCTGGCTGTCGGGCGTGTTTACCGCGGTGATCATGCTGCCCAATCTGGTGCTGCCGGTTATCTCCGCGCCGATTGTGGACAAGGCCTGCCGCCGCAACCTGATTGCGGGGCTGGACGGGCTGATGAGCCTGCTGTATTTCGGCTTTGCCGTGTACCTGTTTCATACGGAATTTTCCTATGGGATGTACATGCTGTTCGGTCTGATCGTCAATACGTTGGGCATGGTGTATTACCAGGCGTATTCCTCTCTGTATCCCGAGCTGATCCCCGACGGGCTTGCGCAGAAAGGCTATTCGGTTTCCTCCCTGATCTATCCCACGGTCACGACCGTGATTACGCCCCTGGCCGCGATGGTGTACGAGGCGTACAGCATTGCGTGGTTCTTTGCGGCGGAGGGCGCGCTGCTGATGGTCGCTTCCACCGTGGAATGGTGTATCACCAAGGACCGTGCGAGCCGCGAAAAGGAGCCCTTCTCCTTTCAGGCCTACCGGCAGGAAGCACTGGGCGGCATCCGCTATTTGAAGCGGGAAAAAGGCGTGCGCAGCATTTATACCTACATGGCGATCGCTAATTCCTCGGCGCAGGGCAACACGCTGATGGCGCAGGCGTATTTCCAGTCCACGCCCGCGCTGGGGGTGGCAATGTATTCGTTGCTGATTTCGGCGGAAACCATCGGGCGGATGATCGGCGGATTTTTCCATTACTTTCTCAAAATCCCGCCGAGGATCCGCTATCAGGTGACCGAAAAGGTGTATCTCCTGTATGAATCACTGGACGGCGTGATGCTGCTGCTCAGCTATCCGCTGATGATCGCTGTCCGGTTTTTGCTCGGCTTTCTGGGTGTCAATACCGCCACGCTGCGCTCCGCCGCCGTGCAAAACCACCTGCCCGGCGAGGTTCGTGCGCGGGTGGAAGCGGTGTTTTCGATCGCAATGTCGCTGGGCATGATCCTGTTTCGTCTGCTGGCGGGCGCGCTGGGCGAAGTACTGCCGTACCAGGCCGTGCCGCTGATCATGGGCGGCGTCGGGCTTTTGAGCGTATTTGTTTTTATTGTCCGCAACAGGCGGGATATCCGTCCGATTTATGAAAAGGATGTGTAGGCTTATCCGAGTGTCTGTAAAAAGCGGAACAGGTATCCAAGCCCGAGCGTCAATCCCAGCATCACCAGGATCCACCAGCACACCCCCAGCCCTTTTTGAAAGCCGAACCAGCCGTGCGCGTCCGCATCCAGAAAGAAGTATGGGTAGCGGCTGCCGTCGTCAAACTTCAGCTTGGGGTTAACGGCGGCGTTGACAAGGGTAAACACCAGATAGCAGACCGGCAAGACCACCGACCAAAGCACCTCGGCCATGCTGAGCACGGCGGGCGTTTGAAACAGGAAAAAGTCCGCGATAAACAGCAGCGGCACCAGCGTATGCACCAGTATATTGTTGCGCGACAGCAGATACGCCTTTTCCATCGTCGGGGCCAGCACGATCCAGAACACGAGGAAGGTAATCGTAATGGCGACCATCACGGCAAACCGTGCCACCTCTACAAACCGCGGAATGGCAACCTGGCCCGCAATCAGCGTCGCTGCCGACAGCGCCAGATACACCGCCGTCATCAAAAACACCCAGAGGTTACTCTGGATGGTGTAGTATAGCAGCCCGCTGCCGCTCATAAACCCTCTGCCGTCGTGATGGAAGGCGTGGGCAACGCCCATGGCGCAGCCAACCAGCAGCAGCGTCCGGAATATGATGGAAAGAATAAGGGTCGTATGCAAACGGCGTCGCTTCTTTCTATGTTGATTTTTGCTTGTACTTACCTCGTCTGTAAATGAATTCGCGCTGCATGGGCAATTTCCTTTTTCTGTGCAAACGATACCAACGAATGCGGATACAGGCGCGGTAATTGCAAAACAGGGGCTGGCGCATTAAGCGTCAGCCCCTGAAATCAATGTTGGGTTATACCCCTTCGTTGGATCGGATAGTCTCGATAATGCTTCCGCCGCGCAGTTTGGCCGCGGCATACTGCGTGGTGATCAGCGTAATCAGGAACACGCCGGCGGCAACCTCGATAAGCGTGGCCCACGGATATACAAACTGGAACTCACTTTGGATAACGACCGACCGGTAGGTGAAGTACATCGCGATGGAGCCCAGCGGCAGGCCGTACAAGAGCGCCTTAAGCGAGCTCATCACGCTTTCCAGCGCCAGCATGCGGCGCAGGCCGCCCTGCGTCATGCCCACGGAGCGCAGCGCCGCAAACTCACGGGCGCGCAGCCGCACATTGGCCGAGATGGCCGCAATCACGCTGGTCAGCCCGATCAGCGTCAGCATGATCACAAATCCGTACAGGAAAATCGTCACCAGCTTGGTCAGGCTGCGGGTCATATCGGTAATGGCGGTGATATCGGTTACGCCGTATACATAGGCGCTGCTGTCCTCTGCCAGCGGGAAATATGCCGCCATCGTGTTTTCCGCATAGGTGAGAAAGCCGGCCAGATCCGCACTGTTGCCAAACCAGTAATATTGGCTGGCCGCACAATCCGGCACAACGATGATGATGTCCTCATACGCGGCGTAGAAAACCTCCTGGGGCACCTGCGCGCTGATCAGTTGCGCGTCCAGCGTAATATCGACCGACGTACCGTTATTGGAAAGCGTCAGCGTTTGTCCGGAGAAATGCAGCGGCTGAAACTCGGTGTCCTTGTTGCTGATGGTTTTCTGCGCGGTATTGATCAGGATGTTTGATCCCACGGCAACGCCGGCTGCCTTGCACAGCGCCTCGTAATGCGCCTGATCCGCGATAACCAGCGCGGCACCGACGACGGTCTGCCCCTCGTCCAGCGTTTTTAGCATCGTGTCTGTCAGGTCGGCGGACGCGACGTCCAGCGCGTACCCGCCGTCCACACCCACGCCGTAGATGGTCGTATCGGGATAGGCCAGCAGCGTATCCGTCAGCTGCTGTGCGGCATCGGCATCCAGCGGCTGATTGTAATAGGGGCTGCTGGAACTGACGGATGAGAAGGTGGTCAGGGAGTTGGCGTCAATATTGGCATAGAGCTGGTTCATCGCCATGGTCAGCTCCGTATTCAGATTGCCGCACACCAAAAACAGGACAATGCTGATCGTAAGCGCCGTAACCATCGCGCGATAGCTTCGGCGGCTGCGCTTGATGGCCTTGGCTGCCAGTGTGCCTTCAAAGCCGAATATCGCCTGGATCAGCCTGTTGGTTCTCAGCTTCGTTTTGCGTACTTTGATCTCCCGCGTCAGCTTGATGGCTTCAATCGCGGGGATCTTCGCCGCTTTGCGCGCGGGCAGCCAGGCGGAGAGCATCACGGTTACCAGCGAAAGCAATATCGCGATCAGGATGGACTGCCACGAAAACACAAACCGCATATGCATCGATAAGCCGTTGTTGATCAGCTTGTTCATCGGCGCCAGCAGCAGATCGCCGATACTGGCGCCCAGCCACTGGATGAGAAGGCCGATGACGATGCCTGTGGGGATGGATATTGCGCACAGATACACGGCTTCATACAGCATGGTTTTGGTGATTTGCCGCTTGGTCGCGCCTACGCTTTTCAGGATACCGAATTGGCGCATGCGCTCCGATGCGCTGATGCGGAACGCGCCCGAGATAACCACAACGCTTGCGGCCATGATAATCGCGCCCAGCACCGCGGCCATGGAAACGAACATGGACTGGTACGCGGCAATATAGTCGTCGCCCACCAGGTTGCGCATGGCGTCGATGCCGCTGGCGGCAAAGCCGCACACGGCGGTAAGCATGGCAACCGAGAGCACGATGCCGATCATGGTGATCACGGTGCGCTTGCGGTTTTGCTTCAGCTGGGCTTTGGCCAGCGTGGCTGTAATGCTGTTCATGCGCGCACCGCCTCATCGCGCAGGATGCGGCCGTCTTCGATGGTCAGGATACGGTCAGCCTGCAGCGCAATTTTTTCGTCATGGGTAATCAGCAGCAGCGTTTGGTGGAACTGGCGGTTGGACAGCTTCAGCAGATCCATGATCGCGCGGCTTTTGTGGCTGTCCAGATTGCCGGTGGGCTCGTCGGCCAGGATCACGGCGGGATCGTTGATCAGCGCGCGCCCGATGGATACGCGCTGCTGCTGCCCGCCGGACAGCTCTCCCGGCAGATGATCCCTGCGGTTGGCCAGCCCCAGCAGATCCAGAATTTCGTTCAGCTTTTTGGGGTCGGGCTTGCGGCCGTCCAACAGGTAGGGGAGCATGATGTTCTCCTCTGCCGTCAGCGTGGGAATGAGGTTGTAAAACTGGTACACCAGCCCGATGTTGCGGCGGCGGAAGATGGAAAGCCGGCTTTCGTTGAGGGAAAAGATGTCCATGTCGTCAACGAATACCTTTCCTTTGGTGGGCCGCTCCACGCCGCCAATGAGGTGCATCAGGGTGGATTTGCCCGACCCTGACGCCCCCACGATAGCGACGAACTCGCCCTTGTCCACGCTGAAGGACACATCGTTGAGCGCCGCCACGGCGGCGTCGCCCTTGCCGTAATCTTTCGTCAATTCTTGCACTTTCAATATACTCATACTTTGCCTCCATCACAATTTGGTACAGTATCAGTATCGCACGCCCGCATGACAATCCGGTGACGGCAAATGTGACGATTCTGTCACATTATACGAATTCCAACCATTAACGCGATACGCTTTCTTCGCCTTTTGCCCGTACCCGTCGTCGGGAAAACTTGATGTAGCCCCGGCTGCACCTGCGTTTCCTCTCCTCGATTATGAACAAAATACTCGAAACTTTATAGCATTCATGATCGGAATTGGTATTACGCTTTGGGCGCAAAGGCGTAGATTTCGATCAGGTTGCCGTCCGGATCGGCGACGTAGCAGGTGCGCTGGCCCCACGGTTCGTCGGTGGGCGGCAGCACGGCTTTGGCGCCGGCAGCCACGGTGCGGGTATATTCCGCGTCCACCGCAGCCAGCTCGCCAACGTCGAAGGCCAGCTCCAGCGTGCCGTTCAGACCGCTTGGATAGGTATACGCCTGCGCGGTCATGGTTTCAAAATCCCTGCGGCCGTACAGCATCAACTCAAGGCCGCCGGACGTAAGCGACGCAAAGGGTCCTCCGTCCCAGTCCGCCTGCATGCCCATCACGTCGCGGTAGAAAGCGACCATCGGTTCCATATCGTTTACGAAGAGGCCGCATGCTTTGAAGTTTAGCATAGGTTCCATCCCTTTCTCATTTTGGTGTTTGCGGCCGGTTATCCCGACCGCAGCCCCAGCATACAAAAAGATACAGGACAGCAGGGTGTCACGTTACTCGTATTGTTTTTGCAGTTCAACTGCTTGTTTGTAAATTTCCGCCACCAGATCAGCAGGCTCCAGCACCTTTACCTGATTGCCGAAGCTCAAAATCCACTGCAGCAGGTAGCCCCGGTTGGCAAACGTCTGCCGGAAATGCAGCGTTCCGGTTTCGCTTTGGGTATAGCATTGCGGACCGTATTCCTCAATCAGGCGGTATTTCGCGCTGGGCTGAAACACCGCGTTAAGCCGGATGGTTTCCTCTCCGATTTGATTGACAAACGTAAGCTGCTCATCCGCGATTTCGCGCAGCGTGTAGGGCGTGCGGGTGTTTTCAAGCTCCCAAAGCCGGTTGAGCTTAAACAGCCGGAACCCGTTTTGGGACAGGCAATAGCCGTAGATGTACCAGGCGCTCCATTCGTATACGATAATATAAGGCTCTATTTCGCGCCGCGCTTCGCCGCGGCTGGAATAATAGGTAAAGGAAACCGTTTCCTGGCTTTCGATCGCCTGCCGCAGCAGCCCGATTTTCTCCTTAAGGCTCTCCTGGTACCACGACGCCAGATCGATCATCATCGTGTCGTATGGGCGCAGTACGTCGCCGCGGCCCTGCGACAGTTTTTCCGCCAGCGTTTGCCGATAGGCGGTTTTGGATACGCTGTCCATACTTTTCACGCCGGTCAGCACCGCCTGCAGCTCCGTTTCCGTCAGCACGGTGGGATCCAGCCGGTACCCGTCCGCAATCCGCAGCCCGCCGCCGTACCCCTGCAGAGTTATGATGGGTACGCCCGCGCGGCAGATGCTGTCGATATCGCGCTGGATGGTGCGGCGCGAAACCTCAAAGCGCTCCGCCAGCCTGGGAATGGTGGTTTTCTCCCGCTGCATCAATATGGTGATGATCCCGATCATGCGATCCATCTTCATAGCCGTCACTCCCAGCCCATCATAACACAGAAACACGACAAATGGATGTCGTGTTTCTGATAGGAACGGAAGCGAGAAGAATCAACAGGATTTTTCAAAGTACGAAATCAAAACCCCGTCTACAGGATATTCCTTGGTAACACGGTACCCGTGTTTTTGGTAAAAATAATGGTTTCTTTCCTTGTCGGCGGGTGTTTCCAGCGCCCAATGTGCGGCGTCAGGGAAATGCTGGTCGAGAAATGCCAGGGCAAGTTGGCCGATACCGCGGTTTTCATAGGTGGGAATCACGCACAGGCAGCCCAGATAATACGCGCCGCCGCCTTCGTCGCGCACGATGATATCTCCGACTATGTTTCCGTCGCATTGAATTTTGTAAACGATGCGGCGGGAGATGCTCTCCAGCATACTTTCGCGGGTACGGCGGTAACCCGGGCAGACGCCGTATTTAACGTAATCGGCATAGAAGCTTTGATCCTGTACGGCAATCAGCCGATCGGCATCCTCCGGTACGGCCCGCAGAAATTGTACGTCCATATGGCCTCCTAATGTTCTGTTACCGGTACACCTTCAGCGTAAACGTAGCGCCGGTCAGCGGGAGATCGGTCAGCACCGCCACATGCGGCGGCAGGCCGTAGCTGCCGCTGTCGGCCTCGATATCGCCGTTTTGGCGGCGCATGATGGCCTGCGCCAGCGGCAGGCCGATGCCGTAGCCGGCGGAGCCGTCGCCGCCCTGAAAGCGGCGGAAGAGGCGGTGGATTTCGATGGACTGAAGGCCTTCGCCGCTGTCGGTAACGCTGATCCACGCGCTGATGGGATTTTCACCGCAGCCGATCAACAGGGGTTTGCCCGCGGGGCTGTGCTCCGATGCGTTTTTAATCACGTTGCCCAGCGCTTCGGCTGTCCAGCGCAGGTCGCAAAGGATCGTAGCTTCGCCCGCGGTAATAACCGCCTGCTCCTTCATCTCCAGCAGCACACGCAGCGGCTCCAGCGCGCGGGCGACGATCTCCTTCGCGCTTACCGTGCGGGTGTTGAAATCCACGGCGTCGGCGTCCAGCTTCGCCATCTTGAGCAGCGCGTCCGTCAGCCACTGGGTGCGCGTGAGCCCTGTTTGAATATTGCGGATCAGCTCCTGCTGCTTTTCCGGCGGCGCGGTTTCCAGCAGGTCGGCCATCACCATCATGGAGGTCAGCGGCGTTTTCAGCTGGTGGGAAATGTCGGAAAGCGAGTCCTTAAGCTTCTCCTTGTCCTCAAGCAGCGCGTTTGCCTGTTCCTGCTTGAGGCGTACCAGCGTCTGGATGTCGTTGCGCAATATGCTTAGCTTTCCTTCACGGTTATCCAGCATTTCCACGCTTTCACCGTCTACGATGCGCCGGATGTTCTGCGACAGCTCTTCGACCGCATGCTTACGGATCCACACGATAGCCCACCCCCCGTACGGTTTCGATGGCGGCGGCATCGCCCAGCTTTTGCCGCAGGCGCTTGATGTACACCGTCAGCGTGTTGTCCTCCACAAAGTCGCCGGCGCCGTCCCACAGCTGATCCAGTATCTGCACGCGCGTAAGCGTTTGCCCGGGGTGCGTGGCAAACAGCAGCAGCAATCGGTACTCCAGCGCCGTCAGCTCCAGCGGCTGCCCGTGGATGGAGGCGGTGCTTTTAATGGGATTGATGGTCACCTGGTCAAGGGTGAGCGTATCGCCCGTGCCGCCCGCGCGCCGCCGCAGCACGCTTTTCACGCGCGCCAGCAGCTCCCGCAGGCGGAAGGGCTTGACGATGTAGTCGTCCGCGCCGCTTTCCAGCGAGCGCACCATCGCGCCCTCGTCGTCCACCACGGTGACAAACAGCACGGCCGTATCCGTGGGCCTGAGCGCCGCCTGCACGTCCCAGCCGGTGCCATCTGGCAGCTGCATGTCCAGCACAGCCAGATCAAACGCGGCCTCGCCGATCAGCCGTCTGGCCTCGCCCACGGTTTTGGCATGCGCCACGGCGTAGCCCTCGGCCTCCATCGCGTATACGAGGCCGGAAGCGATCATTTTATCATCCTCCACGAGCAAAATACGGGCGGGATTCATAAGGCGTCACCCTCCTTTATCAGCGGTGCAAGGCTCGAAAGTACCCATTTCGTGGCATATTCGTCCGCATGCGCCGGATAGGCAAAGCCGGACGCTTCCGCTACGGCCACAGATAGCCGCCGGAACAGGGCCATGGTCTGTATCAACGCTTTGGCCATATCGGCCGGATCGTAGTGCGCGAAGGTGGACTGCAAATCGGCAAGTATGTCGTTGGCGGCCCAACGCTCGATAAACCGGCCGCGATACCACGTATACCGGCCGCTGCGGCGTACGGTGTGCTCATACTGCTCAATTATCCACAGCAGCTTCCATTTCAGATACATGTCCACGCAGAATTTCGCTGTCCACAGCTCATGGCGCAGCAGCTTTTTGGCTGTCCAAACGGTATGATACCAAAAGTCGTTAACGGTATTGCAAAAGTCCGCTTCCGTAGCAGGGATAAACACGGCGGCGGGCACAGGCGGCGGGAGCTGCAGACCGGTTTTATTGACCAACACCCGATATCCGTTGGCGAGGATACCTGCGGCTTCGCCCGATACCAGCGCACGGACGGCGGCTTCTTTTTCCAGTATCACAAAGTCCACATCCTGCGCGTCGTCAAACAGCACACGCCGCTCCTTTTGCCCGTCAACGGTCGGCTCGGAGAACGAAATATGGAAGTTCCCGATCTCTTCCAGCCACGAATCGGAAGCCACGAAATACGCCGCATCCTCTGCCACCATGATAAGGTCCGTATCGGAATACGCGTCCGCCGGATTTTCCTCCCGGGCCCTGGAGCCGACAAGGATCAGGGCGGACACGGCGTCGTTGTGCGCTGCAAATTGGATAATCCGTCCCAGCAGGGATTGCTGCATGACTGTACCTTCTTTCTGTGATTACCGCTTGATCAGTAGCACGGCAACGTCGTTAACGTTGGTGCCTGTGGGGCCGGTGACGATCAGCCCGCCGCTGGCCTGCAGCGCGTGGTAGCTGTCGTTGCATTGCAAAACAGCCTGAATATCCATCCCTTGATCCCGCAGGCGCTGCGCGGTTTGCCCATCCACATACCCGCCCGCCGCGTCGGTGGGGCCGTCGGTGCCGTCGGAGCCAACGGAAAACAGCGCGGTATCGGCAAGGCCGTCAAGCTGTTGTGCCGCTGCCAGCGCCAGCTCCTGATTGCGTCCGCCCAGCCCGCTGCCCGTGAGCCGAACCACGGTTTCGCCGCCCGCGATATAGGCGACGGAGTGATCCGTATTCTGATGGGTTTTGGCAATGGACGAAAGGAAGCTGCCGGCGTCCCGCGCGGTGCAGCACAGGCTGTCGGTCAGCAGATGGGGTGCATAACCCAAGCCGCGGCAGGCGTCCGCAGCCGCCGCGCACAGATGGCGTACGCTGCCTGCCACAACGGTTTCCACATTGTGAAGCGTCTTTGGCGTTTCCTGCGCAAGCAGGCGCGAAATTTCGCTGTCAAGCGGCAGCCCATAGCGACGGACGACCGCCAGTGCGCCTTCACTTGTGGACGAATCGGGATAGGCCGGACCGGAAGCGATCACGGCGGGATCGTCGCCCAGCACGTCGGAAAGGGCGAGGGTCAGCACGTGCGCGGGGGCGCAGTGCAGGGCAAAGCGCCCGCCCTTTACAGCGGAAAGGTGCTTGCGGACGGCATTTATCTGTGTAATATCCGCGCCGGCGGCCAGCAGCTGTTTGGTGAGCTCCTTCAGCGTGTCCAGCGGCACCAGCGGCGCGGCAAACAGGGCCGACCCGCCGCCGGACACTAAAAACAGAACCGTGTCTTCAGCCGAAAGGTCCGCCGTTACGCGCAGAGCTTCCCGGGTGGCGGCTATGCTGTTTGCGTCCGGTACGGGGTGCCCTGCCTCAAAGATACGCATGCCGGGCAGTGCGCCCTTGCTGTGGCCGTATTTGGTGATCACGATGCCGCCTGTCAGCCGGTTACCCAGCACATCACAGGCGGCCCTGGCCATCTGCCAGCCCGCCTTGCCGATGGAAACCAGCACCAGCCGACCGTGCCCGAACGACCTGCCGGCTAGTACGCTTTGCACGGCGCTGTCCGGCAGCACGGCCTGCAGCGCGGCGTTAAGTATCTGCCCGGCGTCCGCGCGTAAGCTGCTACTATTCAAAGGTTTTCGGATTGGTGTATCCCGGCTTGACCAGCACGTTATCCTTATCCTTTACGTACTCGTCGTATACGTCCGCCCATTCGCCGAAGGAGTATTCCTCCACCGAAACGGAGATGTACTTTTTGGGCTTGCCCATCGTTTGGTTTACGATGTCGGCAATCTGCTCGGCGGCCTTTTGCAGCTGCGCCTGCGAGGGGCCCGCGATGGTTTTGATCACGACATGGGGCATGGGGATTCCTCCTTTTGCATCTATGCGGTTGCTGTGCCTATTGTAGCAGATTCGTATGGCGCTTGCCAAGCGGCGGGTACGCCGCGGTGCGCGGGCATGGCTGCAGATAAGCAGACGGGATAACTATTCGTGTGCTGACTATTTCCAGATGGGCTTGACAAATAGTCAGCACTGAGTATAATAGTCAGCGCTGACTATTTGCCGGCGAAGGAGGAAGAAGAATGGTTCCGCTGTATATTCTGGGGCTGCTGCAGCGCTACGGCCCCCAGCACGGGTATCGGATCAAGAAAATCATCGCCGAGCAACTGTCCGATTTTACACAGATCAAGCTGCCGACGATCTATTACCACCTTGCCAAGATGGAAGCTGACGGCCTGCTGCGCGCGGAAAGCGAAAAGCCCGGCAGCCGACCGGAAAAAACAGTGTACAGCATTACCCAAATGGGTATGGCGGCCTATCGGGGCATGCTGTCTGAACAGCTGTGTACGGAGTACCGGCTTGCGTTGCCGATGGACGCGATCTTCTATTTTTCCGATCAGTACGAACCGCAAAACATAACCCGGGCGCTGCAGACCTATGCTGACAAGCTGCGCCGCACACTGGCCGGCATTGAGCGCCACAGAGATGAAACCCTGTCCCATGTGCCCGACGATGCAAAAATGATGGTGAACGTTATTTTCAGCCACCATCTGCACCACTACCGGGCAGAGCTTGCCTGGGCGGACGAAACGCTGCGCAGCCTGGCAGAATAAGGAGAGAATTTATGCTGAAACCAAGGATCCCCGAGACAAACGAAGGAATACAAAACGCCGTTACCGTAGAGGTGTTTGACCGGTTTGCAAAATATATGCGCGACAGGGGTATGAACAACGTCGATGCATTCCTCGGCGCGGGAATCGGCACCGGCAATATTCTGGAGATCGGCCCGGGCCCCGGGTATGTGGGGCTGGAGCTGCTGAAAAAAGCGCCGGATGCGGCGCTGACAGGCTGCGAAATCAGCCCGGAAATGATCAAAATGGCACAAAAAAACGCAAAGGAATACGGATTTGCGCAGCGCACAAGGTATGTGGAGGGCAACGGAATGCATATGCCCTTTGCCGACGCTTCGTTTGACGGGGTGTTTTCCAACGGCTCGCTGCATGAGTGGGAGGATCCCGTCAGCGTTTTCAACGAGATTTACCGTGTACTGAAGCCAAACGGCGTGGTTTGCATCGCCGATATGCGGCGGGATTCCCATCCGGCGCTGAACTGGATTGCCTATCATACGGCCAAGCCCAGGGAAATCCGCCCGGGATTTCTCACCTCGCTGCACGCGGCCTATACGGTGGAAGAGCTGCGGGCGCTTGTACAGCGTTCCGCCCTGGCGTCCGCCGAGGTTAACAGGGAGGTTTTCGGCCTGTTTATTACGGGCAGGAAGGGCTTATAATCCGCCCTTGCGCACGCTGAACAGGAAATGCGGCATATCCACGCCGCGGTAATGCTTGGTAAAATGCTTGCGGATACACATGCCGTTGCGGATGGCCACGTTCATGGACGGGATGTTGCTAGCGCGGATGATGGAATAGATCTCGGGAAAGCCGAGAACTTCAAAGGCGTACTGCTTACAGGCAACGGCGGCCTCCGCCGCATAGCCGTTGTGCCAGTAGGCACGGTTGAACAGATAGCCGATCTCGGGCACGCGCTCGTCTTCCACGGGCTGCCACGTAATTCCCATCTGTCCGATCATTTCGCCCGTTTCCTTCAGGATCACCGCCCACAGGCCAAAGCCGTCCTCCCGATAGCGGGCAAGCTGCCGGTCCAGCCATTCGCGGGCCTCGGCCTGGGTAAACGCGCCCTCGTAGGCGTACATGGTTTCTTCGTCGCACAGGATGGCGGCAAGGGCGTCAAAGTCCGCCTCCGTCATCTCCCGCAGGTACATGCGTTTGGTTTGGATGATTTTTTTCATGGTTTCCTCCGTTTACAGACTTCGTTTTTGAAACAGCAGTACAGCGGCGGCGGTGTTGGCCGCAATCAGGCCGACCGTAACCCCGGCGGCCCGGGCCATGGCGCCGGGCGCCAGCGTGCCGGTGAGCAGGGACATGGACTGTGTCAGGTATAGCGGCAAATACGGGGCAACATTGGGCAGCAGGCCCAGCAGATAGACCGCCAGCACGGCGCCGCCGGTGCCAAGCAGCACGCCGGTATTGGCGGAGGCCGGCGCGGAGCATAGCACCATCACCGAAAGCACCCATATGCCAAACAGAAGGTACAGTCCGGCGGCAAGGCCCACATGCTGCGCGATCCCGTTATCCCAGTAAAATGCGGTATAGCCAAGGGTAATAAAATAACATAAATAGTATAGGCCTGTCCAGACCACAAGCAAGGTCAACGCCTTTGCGGCGAGAATTTTAGTGCGCTTGAGCCCTTTGGTGAGCACCAGCACCAGCGTGCCTTTCTGGTATTCCGCCGTAAAGATGGCGGATGTCATCAGCACAAAAATCAGAAGCGCGATGGGAAGGTTTTTATAAAACTGCGTCCATGACGTAAGTGCGTTTACCGCAATATTGGTGATAATGATCCCGCTCTCGGCCATCGAACCGGAGAGGGATTGCAGCATCCACGGCGTTAGCTTTGCGATTGCCGGATTCATGATGCCAAACAGTGCAAACAGGATTATCAGCACCAGCAGCCGTCCGGTGCGCAGCATTTCCAGCTGCTCCTTTTTGAAAAACGCATAGAAGGTTTTCATTGTCCGGCCACCTCCATAAACAGCGATTCCAGCGTCGGCTCCCGCTTTTCCATACGCCGGATGGGAATATGGCTGTCCAGCAGCAGCCGCATTACGGCTTCCGCCTGTTCATCCTGGGTAAACAGCAGATGGGAGCGGGTCAGCTGCTTAGCATCCGGAAACGCGGCCAGCAGCCGCTGTGCGTCCCGGGGATACTCCAGCTCCACTTCAAATCCGGCGCTGTGATGGTGCTGCTTGACCTCTTCCAGCGTTCCCTGCAGCACGATTTTGCCATGGTGCAAAAAGGCGATCTCGTCGCAGATGCGCTCCACGTCGGACAGGATATGCGTGGAAAACACCACTGTGGTCTGCTCCTTGGCATTGACCAGAATGTCCAGGATTTCCTTGCGCCCGATGGGATCCAGCGCGGAGGTCGGCTCATCGCAGATCAGGAGTCTCGGCCTGTTCAGCAGCGCCTGCGCGATGCCGAGGCGCTGCTTCATCCCACGGGAAAAGCCGCGGATGCGCCGCTTTTCTCCGGCAAGGCCCACCAGCGTGAGCAGCTCCCCGGCCCGCGGCGCAATAGCGCGCGCGGGCATGCCCGATATTTCTCCGCAAAAGCGCAGGTATTCATCCGGCGTCATAAAGGAGTAGAACTCCGGCACATCCGGCAGATAGCCTACAAAGCGATTGGCGGCGGTCTGGCCGTAGCGCACCGGCTCGCCGTTAACGGTCACGGCGCCGCCGTCCATTTGCAGCAGCCCCAGAATCATCTTCATGGTCGTGGTTTTTCCCGCGCCGTTTTGTCCCACGAAGCCGAACAGCGTGTGCTCGGGTACGCGGAAGCTTACATCCTCCAGCACGCTAAGGCTGCCAAAGCGCTTTTGCACGTGCTTGAGCTCCAGTATATCCATTCAGGCGTCCTCTTTTCCCAGCAAAAAATACAAAACGGGGCCGATGAACTCCATGCCGATGATGGCGACGGCCAGCCACAGCGCGCGGGTGCCGCGCTTGTAGGTTTTATGCGTAAGGATATGGTAAAGGGTGTAGCCCAGCAGCGCAAACTGCGCGACGATCAGCGGGATCAGGAACGGGAGCATTTCATGGATAGAAGACATACTTATTCCTCCTGTAATGTGGTTTGGATAGCCTGGAACATCGGGGTGGCCCGCAGCGGCTCAAATGCCGGATGGCGCAGGCCCTGCAGAGCGCTTTGCTTGATCAGCGCCTTATCGCGCGGGGGATTGGGGCCGAGCGCCAGATTGTCAAACCAGGGCTCCAGACGGGTAAAATAGTCGTCCCCGTGCAGCATCACAGGGCCGTCGTCAAACAGGTTGCCGATGGCCTGCGCATAGTCGGAAAGCCGCTTGAGCGCCTGCTCTGGCTTACCCAGCGCCATTTGGATCAGCGCCGCCTGAAAGGAGAACTGCGCCATCGTGTTGGGGTGCAGCCGTGAAAGACGGTATGCGCCGGCAACGCTGTCCACACGACGGATGGTCTCCTCACAGCCGGGAAGGTCGTCACCGTTGACGGTCAGGTATTGCACGGAAGCGCCGACGAAGAACAGCAGGTTCAGGTACATCGAAATCTGTGCGGTATCGACGGCCCGTTCCGTTTGGCCCGCAAGCTGATAGGCGCGGATCAGCGTCGCGTCGTTTTGCATGGACAGGCGCGAAGGATCCAGCGTCGGCTCCAGCACGTCGATCACGGCGTTTGGATTGCCCAGCTGCAGATCGATCAGCGCCTTGAGGGATGTGGCGTCGCCGCACAGGCTGACGGACTTGCAGTTTTCCAGAATATGCGTACACAGCGCACCGGCTTCTTCCAGCAGGCTTTGCGCCTCCTGCGCGTCGTTTGCCATAAAATAATGGTTAAGGTACAGCACGCACAGCTGCAGCAGGAGCGGGTAGCAGGCGTAGTATTGATGGACGACAGCGCGTACCTCCGCAAGCACATCCGCAAACGGGCGTGCGGCAAAGGCGGCGGCGAACGTATGGTACATCCGGCGAATCTGCTCGCGGCTGAGCTGCGGCTCGTATCCCAGCAGCGCATCCACTGTTACGTTGAAGTAGGTGGCAAGCTGCGGCAGCAGCAGGATATCCGGCATGCTTTGTCCGGTTTCCCATTTGGATACGGAGGCTTTCGTCACACCGATAAAATCGGCCAGTTCCTCCTGCGTGATCTTTTTTTGCTTGCGCAGCATAACAAGGTTTTCCGCTATCTTCAGCGTGTTCATCCCGTATCGCCTCCCGATCCTTATTGTATGCGGGACGGGGTGGAAATACAATGGAGAAACACGATACTACGCGATATAAAATCAACCGGCAGGAAACATCCCGTCGGCTGATTTGAAACGATAAGGGTGTGGCTGCGCTATTGCCCGGGCGTATGCCGTGACCAGCTTTGCAGCTCGAGTATATTGCCCTCCGGATCGCGCGCATACACGGCATGCAGCGTGCGGCCGTCGGCATAGTCCGCGGCAATGCGCTCGCCCAGGGTACCGCCGCCTGCGGCCAGCACGGTGGCCAGCGCCGCGTCCACATCCTCTACCTCAAAAGCGAGGTGCGCGATCCCGGGGCGGTTGATCACGTGGGGCAAAGCATCGGCAGATTGATCATACTGGAAGATTTCCAGTGTGGGATGGTCGCCTCCGTACCCGGGCAGCAGCAGATGCTCGCCCGTGAGATGCGCGCCCTGCAGGCCGGTAAGTTGGTCCAGCCAATCGCCGCGCAGGTCGCGCGTTTCGCCGATGCTTTGGCAGTGCAGCACGGATTTGTAAAAGGCAATCAGCTTTTTCGCGTCTTTGGCAACAAGGTTGGTGTGTGCATAGCGAAACATATACGGCGCTCCTTCGGCGTGTTTATGTATGAGGGATCAGCGGCTTGGCAAAGCATACGGATTCGGGCATGCCCTGATATTGCGCGTAGTTTTCAATGCGGGTAAAGCCGATGTCGGTATAAAAACGGATGGCGGGCGTCATCAGGCGGCCGGTTTCCAAAATCAGGCGCGAGTAGCCCTTGGACAGTGCCAGTTCTTCCAGCCTTTGCATCAGCAGGCGCGCATGGCCGTGCCGCCGGTATGCGGGGCGGGTGTATACGCGCTTGACCTCCGCCGTATCCGCGCTGAAGCGCTTAAAGCCCGCGCAGCCCGCCGCCTGATCGCCGTCCAGCAGCAAAAGCACATCGGTAACAGCCTCCGGCGTATTGTACTGCACATAGTCCCTGCGCTGTACCTCGCCGCCGACAAGGTCGTTCAAATACGCGTCCAGCTCCAGGCACATTGTGCCAAAGCGCGGGTCGCGGCCGGTGGTGGCGATCATTTGCAGCGAATCAGTCAAACTCATCCAGCAGCACCATGTGCAGGTGATCTTCCCAAACGCCGTTGATTTTCAGATATTTTTTGGCAATGCCTTCCGGCTGGAACTCGCATTTTTCCAGCACCCTGCGCGAGGGCAGGTTATCGGGCATTACATTGGCTTCAATGCGGTGCAGGCCCAGAATATCAAACGCATAAGCCGCTACGGCGCGGATTGCCTGCGTCATATAGCCTTTATTGACATGATCCTGGTCCAGTTTATAGCCCAGAAAGCAGGATAAAAAGCTGCCCCGGATCACATTGCTTAAGGTGATGGTGCCGATGATAGTCTGCGGATCATCTCGTAGAAAGATAAAGAAGCGGTACGAGGTCTTTTTCGCCTCGGCTTCGATATCCTGCGCAAGCAGCGCCTTTTGATACGCAAGCGTATAAAAGTCGGGATCCCGCGTGGGCTCAAAGGCTTCCAGAAACGCCTTGTTCTTTTCATAATACGCAAGCATACGGTCCGCAAACGCAACGTCGGCGGTGCGGAGAATGAGACTGCGGGTTTCCAGCGAAATAGCCATAATGCCGCCTTTCGGTCATAGGGGGAAAAAATACAGGGGTTGCTCACGCATGAGTATACCCTATCGCTATTCAGATGGCAATATCGATTGCGGCCCGGGTAAACGCGCTAATCATCGCTTACCTGAGCCGGTCAGCCGGTATACCGCATTTCACATTCCGAAAGCTGATCGGAAAGCTTATGCTGGCTGCCGGTTTTTTGAAAGCCGTACTTGGTGTACAGGGAGCATGCCTTTTGGTTATTGGACAGCACCCAAAGCGTAGGCGTGCCTGTGCACTGCTCCATCGCAAATAAAAGCAGCTTTGTGCCGTAGCCCTTGTGCTGTTCCTCGGGTGCAATATACAGGTCCTCAATCAGGTTTTCGCATACCGAAACAATGCCCACGGGCTTTGGCTCCGTCAGCATATACAGCGTCTTGCCGGCCTGCAGCCTGCCGCGCAGGTAGTCGACCTGCTGCGCAGGCGTGTGGCGCTCTACAAATTCCCTGCTGCAAAAGCTGCGGTGCGATTCCTGCCACGATGCGGAGCGGATTTCCGCCGCGAGCGCGATGTTTCGTTCATCTATCGCAACAATCGGTGCCGGGCAATCGGGTGTTTGCCATTGGGACGCCAGAATGCCGTACAGGTACGTGTCCTTCCAAAGAGGTTGGCCGTTGCCGTCTGTTTTGAAATACACGTTTTGATGCAGATGGCCTTCCCGGCGCATATGCAGCCGTTCCAGCAGCTTCCATGACTTTTCGTTTTTCGGGTCGCACATGGCGATAATCCGCCGCGCATGCAGATGCAGAATGGCGTTTTCCACTACGGCGGCGGCGCTTTCGGCGGCGTATCCGTGCCCCTGATAACGCGCGTTGAAAACATACCCCAGTTCCCAGGTATCAAAGTCCTGCCTGGTCAGGGTGATGTTTCCGATCACCTTGCCGCTATGCTTGAGCGCGACCGCCCAAAACCGTACATCTGCCGCCCGCCGCACCGCTTCCTGCTGGCAGGCGTCCTGTGTATAGGCTTCGTAAGGCTCAAAAAACACAACCGCCGGATCGGACAGGTACTCATACAGATCCTGCCAGTCCGCGGCGGTAAACCGCCGTATAAGCAATCGGGACGTCGTAATAATGGGAAGGCTATCCGGCATGGCAGATCATCCTTTCCGGCTGGTTACAGAAAATACGCGTTTTCCTGCGGCTGACTGAACTTTTCGGAAAAATTGGCCGCCCAGGAAAGGTAGCTTTCGGTATCCATATTTTTGGCGCCCACAGGGCAATTGCGGATGCAGCGGAAGCATGAAATACAATTGTCGCTGATAGTTTTGCAGTCCGCCGCGATGGCCTGGGTGGGGCACTGCTTCACGCACAGTCCGCAATGGGTGCAGGCATCGGTGGTCTGCGGGCGGAACCCGCCGCCGTTGCCGCCGTCCTTATAGGGGCGGTCGCCGGGCAGGGCAAGCGTTTTACCGGCCGGATTTTCCGCCGCTTTTAGGGCAAACGCTTTGTCGGCGGCCAGATCATCGGCGTTGGGCCGGCCTACCTGAATTTCACCGAAGGTGTGGCGGGCAACCAGCGCCGCGCCGCCCTTGACTACAAAGCCCTGTGCTTTAGCAAGATCGGCAAGCTCAATCAGCGCGTCGCCCACGCGCACGTTGCCGTATACGGCCGCAACGATGCACGGGGTTTGGCTGCCCTGAAAGCCCGCGATCCGCGCGGCGGCAACCTTGGGGATACGGCTGCCGTATACCGGCATGCCGAACACAACGAAATCATCCGCCGCAAAGGTATGCGGCGCGGGGCTTGCATCCACCGTTACGTCATAATCCGCAACGCTGTCCCCCAAGGCGGATGCCATGGCGGTTACGCTTTTTTTTGTGCCGCCGGTCGGCGAGAAATAGATGGCAGAAATAGTTTTTGACATATTGGCCTCCTGAAACTTTATTTATCCCATTATAACACAGCCTGCCAAAGCGCCGCCCGCTTTGCGCGCACAGCAGGAAACCGGCTGGCTTATGCTGTTTTGGAACGCTTGTTTTGATACATGCGCTGATCCGCCAGCGCAAGCAGCTCTTTGGTATTGGAACATTCCCAGCGGAAGGCGGTGCCGGTGCTGACGGATACGGAAATCGCGGAGCCTTGGATTTCCTGTACGCTCGTTTCGATGCGGGAGGTGATTTGCGCAACGACGGCCTGGCTTACCTGCGGCAGCAAAATCAAAAACTCATCGCCGCCCAGCCGAAAGGCGCGGTCGCCCGTGCGGATGTTGGCATCAATGGCAGCCGCAATGCTTTTCAAGATCGAATCCCCGATGTCGTGGCCAAACTGGTCGTTGATGGATTTGAATTTATCGACATCCATCATGATCACCGCATAATTTGGAGTGCTTTCCTGCAGGGCAAACACCTGCTCTACGGCCCGCCGGTTGAGCAGGTTTGTCATTTCATCATGCATGGAAAGATTGGTGATTTGTTCGTTGACCTCTATGTTTTTACGCTTGACGGCATTGATGGTGAAAACAACCACCGCGACGGTAAGGCCGTAGGCGATCAAAAGGCTGACAAGCTGGATCATATCGACATCATATGCCGTGGTCCGCAGCCAATGAAGGATCAGCAGCGCGAGCAGCACGCCGTAGATCGAAAGGAGAACCGCCTGAACTTTGCGATAGGAGATCAGCGTAATCATGGTGATGAACAGGATGGAAAGGAAGGGCGTACTGCCCATCAGGCCATTGTAGGCAAACCAGCTCAGCGGTGTATAAACATAGCAAAGCAGCAGCAGGGGTACCAGGCATGCCGCCGTTAAGCTGATCTTCTGTGCGTAAAGCAAAAACGCGGATATAGCGGCGCTTGCCATAATAAGCAAAAAGACAGCCATAAGAAAATACTGTGATGTAACCGCTGTAAAAATGATCCCGATCATGCACGAAAGCAGGCAGGTAATCAGCAATTTGATGGGTGTGCTGTGCCGCAGGATCGCAAGGTCATGTTGATTGAATTGCAAGGAACCCGGATTCTCTTTCATCGATGCATTTTCTCCTTTGCCAGTATTTATGCCCCGAGATTTGTATGTAATTTTTATTTTTTATTGGCCCTGTATTATTCTGCTGTTTATTATAACAAATGGCTGCTGAAAATGAAACCGCAAAGCATGCCGAAAGGATCCGGATTTCGCGTTTGCCGCAAAATTATTGCGCTTTGGACCGCTTGTTTTGATACATACGCCGATCCGACAGCGGAAGCAGCTCCTTGGCGCTTGTACATTCCGAGCGGAAGGCGCAGCCGGTGCTGATGGTTACGGAAAACGCATAGCCGTCCAACTTGCTGACGGTGGTTTCGATGCGCGAGCATATCTGCTGGGCGATGGTTGCATTGACCTGTGAGAGCAAAAGCAGAAATTCATCGCCGCTTATGCGAAAGGCGCGGTCGCCCGTACGGATATTGCTCTGGATGGCGGCTGCCGTGCTTTTTAATATCGAATCGCCGATATCATGCCCATACTGGTCGTTGATGGTTTTAAACTTGTCTACATCCATCATGACCGCCGCAAAATCAGCGGCGCCTTTTGCAAAGGCGCTTTCCTGCTTTTGAAGCACTTGCTGGATCGCCCGCCGGTTGAGAAGGCCCGTCAGGTCGTCATGCATGGAAAGGTCGGTAATCTGCTCGGCAACCTCGGAGTGCTTGTGCTTGGAGGTGTTGATGCTGTAAATCGTCAGCATAATCGTGAGTGCATAGGCGATCAGCAGGCTGGCAAGCTGCTCCGTTTCCATCGTGACGCCGGTGGTGCATACCCAGGATACAATCAGCGCAAGCAGCATGGCCAGATAGGCGGTCAGGGCGATAATCTGCACCTTATTGTACAGGATCAGCGTGATGACCATGACGAACATAACCGAAAGAAACGGCGTGCTGCCCAGCATTCCATGATAGGTAAACCAGCTGATGGGTGTGTATCCAAAGCACACCAGCAGCAGGGGTCCCAGGCATGCGGCCGTCAGGCTGAGCTTTCCGCGACGAAACAGAAAAGCGGAAATAATGGTGCTGACAAAAACGCCGATCAGGATACCCATCATCAGATAGCGGGCGGTAACGGCTGTAAAAGCAATACCCATTGAACACGCGATCAGACAGCCATACATTCTTCTTTTTGGCGTGCTGTATTGCAATACAGCTTGATCAGACTGTTCAAGTTTGGTTAAAGCCGTTCTCCGTTTCATTATCCCGCGCTCCTCGCCATGGTACCGTATTGCCGCCCTGTTCCAAATATGGCGGACAGTATCCGCTTATAAATATTGATTATAACAAATGAATTGCAAAAAGGGAACACAAAAACTGTATCCCGCTTGTATTCTTGTGGCAATAAACGGGATTTGCTATACTGTTGCCGGATGTATACTCGCATTTTTGTGCATGGATTCGGAGGACGCCGGTATTATGTCCTGTTATCCTTGAATGGACGGGAGGGGATCGCGTGGAGTGGCTGGAGCGGCTAAACAGCGCGCTGGACTACATTGAGGAACATCTGGCGGATGATATTCAAACCAACGAAGCGGCCAGGATTGCATGCTGCTCGACCTATCATTTCCAACGGATGTTTTCATACATTGCGGGTGTGCCGCTGGCAGAGTATATCCGCCGCAGACGTATGACGATGGCTGCGTTTGCACTGCAGCAAAGCGACGTGCGTGTGATCGATCTGGCGCTTCGCTTTGGCTACGATTCGCCCACGGCGTTCAACCGGGCGTTTCAAAGCGTGCACGGCATGCCGCCGACAGCCGCCAAAGAGGCGGGCGTAACCCTGCACACCTATCCGCGCATCAGCTTCCATATTTCAATCAAAGGAGATGCGAAAATGGATTACCGGATTGAGGACAAAGGGGCATTGCGAATCATCGGGCTGAAAACGGGGATGGACAAAGATATGGAGAAGAACTTCCGGACCATACCGAAGTTCTGGCTGGAAACGGCGCAGTCTGAGGCCATGCAGAAGCTGCGCACGATGATGGACACGCCGCTCAAAGGCGTGCTGGGCGTCAGCGCATGCGCGGGCGCGGAGGAATGGGAGTACTACATTGCCGTCGCCAGCACCCTGCCGCTGCTAAAAGAGTTTCCGCAGATGTGCGAGTACACGGTTCCTGCCGGCACATGGGCGGTGTTCCCGGGAACGGGCGTAATGCCAGGCGCCATTCAGGCGCTGGAAAAGCGCGTGGTAACGGAGTGGCTGCCCACCTCCGGCTACGAGTATGCCAACGCCCCCGATATCGAGGTCTACCTGACGGCGGATCCGCAAAACACGGTGTTTGAGGTATGGCTGCCGATCGTAAAAAAGAACGCATAACGTTTATACACAAAAAATAGCCGTCCTCCAGCGCAACGGAGGACGGCCGTTTTGTCTTTTTATGGCTATTGCATGCTTTGAACCGGATACAGCTCGATATAGCCCCGCCAGCCCATGGGCGCCAACTGCATTTTGGGCGCAATATCCGGTGCGTAGCGGTAGCCGTATACCTCGGGATTGAACTTACCGATGCGCTCCATGCACGCGCCGACCGCCGATTGAAAATCGCAGTCGTCATACGGCTCGCCCTGAAACACAAGCAGCTTGCAGGGCGCAAGGTCGATCACATCGAACCCTTCCGGAATTACGCCGGCATAGTCTGCGGGCACCTCCACGCCGTGGGCATATACGCCCGTGCCGGCGGGGTGCATGATCTCCGGCAGCCACAGCCCCACGGGCTCGTACAGCGCTTCTTTGATGGCGCACAGGATATCCCAGGGCGCGGAAGCACTGTTTTCCCCGCAGCCTACTTCCACGCAGTAGGAAAAGTATTCATGGGCTTTTTGGCTGCGCTTGAGGATCAGCTTGCGCGCCGGGCGCTCGATAATTTGGGTAAAAATAACGGCGGTATGATTCATAATGGATCCCTCCTGCTTTTGCTTGGAGCGGTCGAGATAGCGGAAAGGGATCAGCCAGCCTTCCGGCGCGGGGCAGCCGGCATAGCGCCCGGGCGAAATGCCAAAGCCGTTGGTAAACGCGCGGGTAAACCCTTCGTGGCTGGCAAACACAAAATCCAGCGCGACATCCAGCACCCTGGGTTTGCCGCTGCGCAGGGCGTGCGCCGAAGCGGTCAGCCGCGCCTGGCGGATATACTCAAACGGAGCCATCCCCGCAGCATCCTTGAAGATCCGCGCCGCATGATACTGCGAATAGCCCGCAGCCTTTGCCACGTCGCTAGCGGTAATCACATCCTGCAAATGCGCGGCGATGTAATCGCGCATGCGCGTTACCGCCGCGTCCGTGTGGGCCTTTCCCTCCATCATCTCACCTCCCTTTTACGCTCCATCTTACGGAAGATCAACCCGCTCGTCTTGACTTCAAATGCGATCCTGCTCTTATTTATGCGTAATACACCCCGTCAATCCGCACGGTGGCGCTGCCGCCGAAGCGAACCTTGCCATCTTCGGCGGACAGGTGTACGGCGTTGAATACACGGTCGCGGCCGCCTTGCTCTATGCGGCAGTCACTGCCGTCCCACAGGCTGTTTTTGAGCATGTAATTGCCAAACGCGCTGTTGCCCGAGCCGGTGGCGGGATCCTCCAGATAACCGAACTTCGGGGCAAACACCCGCGTATGCGCGATATAGCCGCGCTGCCGGGGCACCATGGAAAAGATCAGGATGATATCAAGATCGTTTTCGACACAGAAGGATTTCAGTTGCTGTTCATCGGGGAAAACGGAGATTTCTGTTGCCGGATCGGCAAGCGGCACAATCAGCGTGCGCAGGCCCGCATCGATGACATCGATGGGATAGGCCGCGGACACCGCGTGCGCGGGGAGGCCGAGCGCTTGGGCAACCGTGCCGCCGCGCAGCCGCGTGCCGAGATAAACCGGCTCCGGTGCGGTAATAAAAACGGTGTCCTGCAGCAAAATTTTGTTGTATACCGTCAACTGGCCCTTTTGATGGGTGATGATGGGGATTTCGCTTTGGGCCAGAAGCGCGGGCGTGGTTTTGATCAGGTGATACATGCACGCGATGGTGCCGTGGCCGCAAAAGTCCACCTCACACTCGGAGGAATAGTAAGTGAGGCGGATACCGGCGCTGCCGGTTTCGCAGTATACGACTTCGGACACAAAGCCCTTGTGCTGTGCGGCGATAGCCAGCATTTGCTGATCGCTCAAGCGCTGTCCGTTCTTCAGGTACAGGCACGCGGCGGGATTGCCCAGCGAGCCGTCGGCCGTAAACGCGTCGATCTTGCTGTATGTATAGGATTTCATTGGCGATCATCCTTTCAAAGGGATTGGGGTGCCGGCAGATACCAGTACCATCCGTCGTTTTGGCTTTGGATGCTGGCACCGTCTGCAACGTGCTTACGGACATTGTGTACATCCCAATAGTCCTGGCAGGGCGACACCAGGCCGATCATGCCGGCGGGCCAGCAAACGGCGGAGGCAATCTGCCATGAGACGGGGGAGAGGATAAACAGGCACAGCGGGACGATGCCCAGCACCGCCGGCAAAAGGCTCATAACAATAAAGCGGCGCTTGGAAATAGGCTCGTGGCATACCGTAAACGCCGCAAACTTCTCCGGCGAAAGCCCGATGTAAACAGTCGCGTGCCTGGGATAGCATACGGCATGCAGAACTTCGTGCACGGGGATGAGCAGCAAGCCCGCCAGGATTCCCCAAAATACAAACCGGCGGTCCATCGGGAAAGCATGACAGATCCAGCGCTTGCAAAACAACGCGGCAAAGCACAGCAAGGTGGGAAACACAGCGAACTTGATGGTTTCCAGTAACATGTGCTCGGGGGCTTGCATTTGCACGGCGTGCCCGGGAAGCGGTGCTTCGGGATATGCTTTATCCCATTTCTGGCAGCCGACCCATACGATTTTGGGCATGGTATTCCTTCCTTTGCTTATGGCTTGCGCGCCAGATACAGGGTGATTTTGTCATACAGCGTTATGTGGCCGCCGGCGTTTTGGATGGCGCTGCGGATGCCGGTGAAGAACTTGGAACGGTACGGCTCCCGCAGGGTGATATGATCCGAATGCGTGCCGATGAGCGATACGTAATCGTCCGCGCTGTAGGTTCGGGTTTTCAGGTACTCGCGGCGTTCCAAATCCGTAAAGCCGTACCGGTCGCGCGCATCGTAATCCAGCTTGCACCTGTACGGCGTTTCCGGATGAAAGTATGCGGTGTATACCTTCTGGATTTCTGCGTACAGCGGCTCGTCGGTATATCCGCCGCCGGGCTGGATGTCGGGGCGCATCATAAACATCGCAAACGCGCCGCCGTGCTTGAGCATGGCATAGGCCTTCGTATACGCGATGGTCTCCGGGATCCATTGGATGGCGGCTGCCGAGTAGACCAGATCATAATGGTTGTCTGGAAAATCATAGGTTTCGTAATCGGTGTTCACAATGTGAAAATTGGGGTACGCGCCAAACTTGTCCTGCATGATCTGTGCAAAGGTTTCGCTCAGCTCGATCGCCGTATAGGCACAGCCCGTTTGCAGGATCGGCTCGGTGGCCTGCCCCGTGCCGGGGCCGATCTCCAGCGCGGCTTTATCAGGCCCGAGCTTTGCATAAGCAATCACGTCGGCAAAAAGCTCCGCGCAATACCGCGGCCGCCACCGGTCAAACTGCTCGGGCACGCGGTCGAAAACCGTTCGGTTGTCCATAGGCACACCTTCTCGTCCATGATCTGCGGTGCGTGGTATTTTGCTATTCTCCCTGATAATAATCCACCTCGTCCTTCAATTGAAAGAACACATTGAGCCGGTTGTAGAGGATGACCACCGACTTTATTGGAATGGAGATAAAGAGCGGTGTCCGATGCGGCTGTGGTATCGCAGTCCAGATAGACCGGCGTGTCCGTTTCGGAAGCGTTTGCAATCCGGTGTGCGCCGTATTGCCCGTGAAGGAACACCAGCACGTCGTCCGCCTGCACCGTTTGTATGCCGTCAGGGGTGTTTCCAGGCTCCCTTTTTCGCGGATGATATAGAAACCTCCGTAATGCCTATATGAAAGTGATACGGATAGGACGATTTTTACGGCGGGATTTCCATAATGGCGCAGTACATTGGTTCTCCGCGTTTTTGGGAACGATGAGATGCTTGAAATACTCATATTGCTGGTGGTGCTGATGCTTTGCGGGCGTGTTTTCCGCGTTGGCAAGGATGATCTTTTTTGCCCAAACCGCTCACGGCCTTTCTTTTATACAGTTGGGTAGAAATTGATCAATAGGGATATTCCGGCATCAGCTCGCCAAGTGAGACGGTTTTGCCCTCGTTATTGACCAGCACCTCGATATCGGCGGCACCGGGGCCAAGCTGCATCATAAACTCCCGGCACGCGCCGCACGGCGGCATAACGGTTCCATCCCGATACACCGCACAGATTTTCGCCACCTCGTATTCCCCGTGGGTAAACATGGTGGACAGCGCGTTTCGCTCGGCACACATGCCCAGCGAGCAGCTGGTGTCGATGCAAATGCCCGTATAGATCGTGCCGGTTTTGGTCAGCAGCGCGGCACCCACGCCGCCTACGGAAATCTGCGCGGAAACATCGTGGGGCTTAACGGCATGCAGCGCATGCTGGTAGAGGGTATCCCATGTTGTGTCCATCATTTTTCTCCTATCTTCTTGGTAAAACAGATCACGCGGTTGGCCTCTGTGAAGCCGGCGTGCAGATGAAAGTGCAGGCTGTCCGTATTGTGCAGTTCGCAGTCGCTGGCAAACTCGGCGCAGCCTTTTGCTTTGGCCCACTGCTCGCAGCGGCGCAGCAGCTCCGCCGCGATTCCCTGGCGGCGGTACTCCGGCTCGACATAAACCCCTTCCAGATAGCCAACGGGGCTGCCGTGCGTGCCCTCCACATAGTCGCGGCGCAGCTGGCATTGGGCAAACGCGGCCGGCTGCGACTGTTCAATAAACAGGAACACAGCGCATGCATCAGAGGAAAGCAGGGAAGCGTATTCCGCCTCCAGCTCGAAAAGCGTATGCTCCGGCCACAGCTGCCGCGCCAACAAGGAAACGGTGCGGATATCCTGCCGGGACGCCTGTCGGATCATAAAAAACTCCTTGCGCTCCTATAGTGTCAGCTCCGCGGAAAACGCGATCACCGCATCGCCGATAATCCGGACTTCCGTCGGCTTGCCGTTCCCGATTTTCACCTGTACTTCCATAGTACCCGTACGGCCGATGGCCTCGCCCTGCATGGACTGAAACGAGAGCAGGGAGCCGTTGTGCTCCGCCAGACCGTAGTGCACCAGATATGCGCCGAGCGGCCCGTTGGCGTTGCCGGTCACAGGATCCTCGCTGATGCCGATGGCCGGCGCGAACATCCGGCCGTGGACCATGGGCGTCTCCTGCGGGTGAATGGTAAAGACGTAGTATCCGTTGCAGCCGATTTCGCGGCTGAGCGCGGCAAGGCTTTGCAGGTCGGGCTGCAGGCCATGCAGCACGGCAGGATCGCGGATGCCGATCATCACTTTGGAGTGGCCGGTGGATGCGACGGCGACGGGAAAATCGTCGAGTCTGTCCCGCTGCGTGATGCCGAGCGCGCGAAGCAGCGTCTGCTGCGCCTTCTGCGGCAGCGCGGCGCCGATTTCGATGCCGCCCTGCGTCATGATGATGCGGTAATCGCCGCTGTCCGGCACGATATCTACCGGCAGGATGCCTGCGCCTGTTTTCTGGCGCACACGGACGGCCGCAAAGCGGTTTTCCTTCGCACGCACGTAGTGCGCGGCAACGGTGGCGTGCCCGCAGATCGGCACCTCCCTGGTGGGTGTGAAAAAGCGCACTCCCACATCGTACGTATCATCCTGCGGGCTGAAAAGGAATGCCGTTTCCGAGTTGTTCAGCTCCCGCGCGATCTGCTGCATCTGCATATCGGATAAGCCGTCCGCGTTGGGCACTACGCCGGCGGGATTGCCCTTCAGCTTTTCTCTGGTAAATGCATCCACCTGATACAGGCGGTACTGCTTTTTCATCCTGTTCCTCCTGCAATTCAGATCTTGGCCTTGATAAAGGAAAAGATCGCGTCAACCAGCGCCCTGCTCCAGAACGTATCCTCATGCGGAGCGTCGGTTACTGTGAACAGCTGTACCTCCTTGCCGCAGGCGTCCAGCTTGTCCGCCATGGCCTTGGCCTGTGCGTAGGGCACTACGGGGTCGGCCGTGCCGTGGGCCAGCAGGCAGGGCGGGAACGGCGAAGCCTCGCTGACGTAATACAGCGGGCTCATGTCCCGCATCACCGTCTGGGCGTCGTTGCTGCCGGCCAGCCCGGCAAATATGGGATCGCGCATGGTTTCATCAGTCAGCATGCCGGCCAGATCGGTCGGCCCGAAGCAGGCGGCCACGCAGTTGACCGCGTCAGAGACGCCCTGATATTCGTCTGTTTCAAAGCGGGGATCATCGCCCGTCGCGCCCACCAGCAGCGCCGTATTGCCGCCCGAGGATGTGCCGTAGATGCACACGTGTTCGGGATCGATGCTGTAGTCCGCGGCATGCGTGCGCAGGAAACGGATGGCGGTTTTTACATCCTTCAAAAACGCGGGAAACGGGTTGCCTTCGGTGGCGCTGCGGTGGCAGACGGTAGCGACTGCATAGCCCTCCTGTGCAAGCCGCGACAGCTGCGGGATCTCGTAGCCGCGGTCCGGTGTGGTCCAGGCGCTGCCCTGCACAAACACCACCAGCGGATAGCGCGCCGCCTCTTCCCACGGGCGCAGCAGCGTGAGCACGGTCTTGTCCCCGCCCACCGCGGAGTATGAAATGCCGTCCACCATCCGCGCCATGCCGGTGCGGTGCGGGTTATTCTCAAAGGTTTTTTGAATGTATGCCATAGTAATGCCTCCAGTTATGGATTTGCGAATCGTTTTTTACAGGATATCACCGGCATCGCCGCAGGTCAATGTGCGGGAAGCTGCTATTCGGCGATTCGGTACCCTGCCGCCGCCAGCGCCTGAAGCGCCCTTGGAAAGTTTTCCGCTTTGGTGAAGATGTAATCGGTGTTATAGGTGGATACGGCAAAAATGCCGATGCCGTTTTCCGCCAGGATCGACGAAAGTTTTGCCAGAATCCCGATCAGCGAAAAATCCAGAACGCCCTGAATGCGAAACCCTTTCCAGCCGTCGTCCCGCTGTATCACATGGGCCGGAACGTCGCCGGACATGCACACAAGGGAGATTTCCTCGTCGGTTTTGGACACGAAACAATATTCCCCGCTAAAATCCACGGAGGATAGATCCGGCACTTTGCAGATTGAAAAATCATGCGCGATCGGTTTGATTTCCATTATATGTTCATCCTTTACTCGGCAATCCTGCGCATAAACCGGTCGCTGTCCCGATGAAAGCCGTATTGCTCGTATAATCCGTGGGCGTCCCGCGTGGCCAGAATCCCCATGCATCCCTGCAGCCGCGGATGACTTACCATCGTTTCCACCAGCGCTTTGCCCAAGCCGGAGTGCCGGTATTGCGGATCGATGATCACGTCCGCAATCCAGTAAACCGTGGCAAAATCGCTCACACAGCGCGCAAAGCCGATCTGCCGGCCTGCGTCGTAGACGCCAAAGCAAAGGGAATTGGCGATAGACGCTTCAATCCTGTCTGCGGGCCTGCTTTGCGCCCAATATGAAGCGTCCAGCAACCGGCACACCCGATCCAGCTGAATCTTCTCCCTGTCGTCCGAGATCAAAAAGCCGTGAAACGATTTTTCCATCCTGCTTCCACTCCCTATACGGTTGCTCCACACAACGTCTATTGTACCATATGGTTAAGGAAACTTTTCTGTGTAGGCAAAAAGCACACCGCAATACTGTAATCGTGCGCCCAGCATGAAAGCGGGAATTGCGGCTTCATAACCTGCACTATATCGGATTTAATCAGATAGAACCTCTCCGTGTATGCATACGCGCCCGCCGTCCGGACATTTCGCGTCAAAAAACGTAACCTTTGCCTCCCCGTAATCCAAAGCCCCGCCGTTGAGCAATACATAAACGGAAGGATAAACGGTGTTCCACAGCTCGTGGCACAGCGGCGGGCACAGGTCTTCCACGATAAAGGTTTCCCCGGCGCGGTGGTATCCGCATCGGCAGTTGCCGCCGGTAATCGTTAATTTGACCTTTCCCATTTTTAACGCCACCTTTCCAAACGTACCTATGCTTTCCACATAAACAAACGACATACCTCCCTTGCGGAAGATATGTCGCTTTATGGTGCCGGCGAAGGGACTTGAACCCCCACGTGATTGCTCACAAAAGATTTTGA
>DAOPIR010000009.1:0-1462 GCA_035399245.1 Candidatus Limiplasma sp. | reverse complement strand
ATGGTGCCGGCGAAGGGACTTGAACCCCCACGTGATTGCTCACAAAAGATTTTGAGTCTTCCTCGTCTGCCATTCCGACACGCCGGCACAAACGGCATTATAGCAAAAACGCGCGGTGATTTCAAGCGTTATCGATCGGAATCGGCCGCGAATTTGCCCGGGCAGGCAACACGGCCGGATAGGCCTGCCGAAACGCCGCAGCGCAGCGGTGCCGCACGGCGGTATCATCGGCGCATTTTCTCATGTATACAATGAAAAAACCAATCCCGAAATTGACAAATGTATACCCGATGCATAAAATAGAACCGTGGGCGGAAGGGCTCCGCCGTTTTTGTTTATAGTCACGTACACGGAGGCATCGATGCTTACAGCGCTTTTTTTGCTATGGATCGCTTTCAACGGCCGTATTACGCTCGAAATCGTCGGAATCGGCATCGTGATCACGGGCGTGCTGTATTTATTCTGCGCCAAATTTCTGGGCTACCGCTTAAAAGATGAGATACGGGCGCTGCGCAAGGTGCCGCAGGTGATTTCCTATATTTTCCTGCTGCTGTTTGAGATCGTCAAAGCGAGCCTCATGCTTACGCGCATCGTGGTTAACCCGCGCTACGAGGTAAAGCCGCAGCTGATCACCTTTCATACGCCGCTTAACACCACCTTCGCCCGCAGCGTTCTGGCCAATTCCATCACGCTGACCCCGGGTACCATTTCGGTGTTCTGCGAGGGCGACAAGCTGACCGTGCACTGCCTGGACCCGATATTTGCCGATGGAATCGAAGACCTGGTGTTCCAGCAAAGGCTATTGAAGCTGGAACGTTTGGAGGGATAGATCATGCAGGAAGCCTATCAAACCCTGTATACCGTTGTGCTGATCGCGCTGAGCCTGCTGACGCTTTTGTGCCTGGAGCGCGCGGTGCGCGGCCCGGGGATTGCCAACCGTATCATCGCCATCAACATGATCTGTACGCTTACGCTGTCGATGATCTGCGTGCTGGCGCTCATGCTGCACGAGGGCTATCTGGCGGACGTTGCGCTGATCTACGCGATGATCGGCTTTCTGGCCGTGGTGGTGCTGTGCAAGGTGTACATGGGCGTAGCGATGGAGAAACTCGAAAAGGAGGGCGTTAAGCGATGATGGAGATTGTACGGTTTGTTCTTACGGCGCTGTTTTTGCTGGCCGGCTTGGTTGTGCTGGCCTTAAGCGTGCTGGGGCAGTTCCGCTTCCGTATCGCTTTGAACCGCATCCACGCGGCCTCCATGTGCGACACGCTGGGATTGCTTTCGCTGATTGTAGGGCTTAGCATCAGCGCCAGCGACGGCTGGGTGGTGCTCAAGTTCGCGTTGACGATGGTGTTTCTGTGGATTGCCAGCCCTACCGCCAGCCACCTTATCGCCCGCCTGGAGGCGACCACCAACCCACATCTGGACCGTAATATGGAGGTGTTGGAGAAATGAGTGCCGT
>DAOPIR010000008.1:0-36403 GCA_035399245.1 Candidatus Limiplasma sp. | reverse complement strand
CAAACGAGCCACCCGCATACGAAATGCAGATGGCTCGTTTGGTGTACAATGTTCATGTCTTGAAAAGCGAACCATCATTGTTCGCCGACCTCTTGTGCTAATACTTTGCTAATATCTCAGCGTTTTCTCAATAGCACGAGGAGGTACAGAAGGTTATCTATGGAAATTTACTTCGCTTGCTTTTCTTTGTATGATGGGACTTCTATGCATTGTATGACATTTGAGCGCATCATCAGCCTGCGAATATATTAAACTCCTAAGCGGAAGGCCCCGGGTTCGAATCCCGGCGGGAACGCCACTACCAATACCGGAAACCGTTATAAATCAACGGTTTCCGGTTTTTTGCCTTTTCTCACCTTCTCTTCAAAATTGCTAATAAGCCGTGCGGGTTCGGGGCCATTTCGGTCGTCTTTGGGGACATTTGCTAATTAGACGCTCCTTATGTACTGGAGAAAAAATCTTGACCCAACATCAATATTGGGGTAAGCTATTCCCTATAAGTATGCATGTTGATATTCGAAGCTCATATTATTATAAAAAGAACAGGAAAGGTTAGTACAGATGAATGATGAACATTGTTTGATCGAGGAAGCAATACTTAATTCAATACCGTCATTTCAATCGGTTTTATTAAATGGCTGGATAGTACGTTTAAACAAAAATTACACTTATCGTGCAAACTGTGTCTGCCCGCTATTTTATTCGGGAAAAAGTGATGTCCACAAGAAAATTCAGACATGCGAAGAACTTCTAATTTCCAATAGACTTCCACCTGTTTTTAAAGTCACTCCTATTCTGCAAGAAGGGCTTGCGGATACTTTATTATCTCTGAATTATCGAAACATCAAGACCGTAAAGGTCATGCGCTGCAAGTTGGAAAGCATAGAAACGAATAGCCGGGTTAAAATTAGATGTTTAGAGATTCCCGACAGTGAATGGCTTACGGCATCTGCCAACCTTTCGGGGCTTACGCAGCCTGAGTTAATTGAAATTCATTGTCAGAACCTAACGAATATTGCTGTTAAAAGAGTTTTCGTCGAGGCAATAATAGGTGCTGAAATTGTAGGGTGTGGATATGGTACCGTTGAACGCGGATATGTTGGAATCTACGACCTGCATGTAAATGCAAGTTATAGATGCAAAGGGATAGGTACAGCTATTTGCCAGTCTATTCTTAGTTATGGCATTAGCCAGAATGCAAAATATGCCTATTTGATTGTACACAGCAAAAATCAAAATGCCGTTGCATTATATTCACATATGGGATTCGACACGCTTTATGAATATAGCTTCTATTCTAAACCTCATCCCATGTATAAAATCATTGACGCATAATGCACAGATTCTTTGGGATTACAGATCGGCCCATTGTTACCGCACAGACTTATCCTTCCCTCGCTCCTAATTGTGTTCCAGACGCCTGTTGCTCACCTCGGCAAGAATACCAATTATAAAGGCTTTCACGCGCTCCGGGTCGTACTGCATAGCCCGCTGATAGCGAACGTATATTCGTATTGAAGCGATCGTTATTAAACACTTCAAAAGCCGGAAACCGTTGAATGATAACGGCTTCCGGCTTTCTTTCTTAATAATACAGGGTTATGAAACGGTTACATAATCTGAAAATTCAGCATTCCTTTGAATATCAACGGGTATACAGCCGATGATTTATGGTAATGCCGATTTACTGGCGGACGGAGCAAAGGTATTCGCTGGGGGTTAGCTTCATCACCTGCTTGAACTGCCGGGAGAATGCCGCCGCGCTGGAATAACCGAGCTCGTCGGCGACCTGTGCAATGTTCTTGTCACCGTTGCGCAGCCGCCGCCGCGCTTCGTCAATACGGAGACGGCGGTAAAAGCCCATCACCGTTACGCCTGTGTAACGCTGGAAACGCTCCTTGAATACCGTCGCGGAAAGCCCGACCTCGCGGCAGACCTGCGCAAAGCGCAGCGTGCCGTCCGGATGGGCGGCCATCAGCTCCCGTGTGTGCTCGAAGTAGACGGTAAAATCCTCTTCCTCGGTGATGTGGGCGGGCACGGGACACGCGGGCGAGGCTTGCTGGGTGCGCAATAGCTCCAGCAGCAGCTGGGTGAGGTAGAGCACGATCATCTGTACGCCGCCGCGCGGCGCGGTATCAAGAAGGAACAGCTGCTTTTGGTCGGATATATCCAGCACGGGGCCGAACACGCGCTGCCCTTCGGCAATCATATAGGAAATCAGGCGGCGCTGCGAGGGGAGGAGCGTGTATTGCTTGTTGCGAAACTCGCGCATCGCCGGACTTGAACAGGCAAAGGAGATTACGAAGATGTTCGTGCCCTTGGCGTAGTTGGCCCAGATCGTGTGAAATTCGTTTGGCTTGTGGAATATCAGCTGCCCCATGTTCAGCTGAAACACCTCCGTGCCCGCGCCGATTTCAGCCTCGCCATGGTCGAGATAGGCGATTTCCCAAAAATCATGCTGCTCGCCGTTGAATAAATAACCCGAAGCAAACTGAAAATAATGAAGGCTGTATAGCCCGCGGATGGTGATTTCGTTTTTCAGTTTGAGCATTTGATAGTCCGACATCGGCATATCCTCCCCGGGTGAGTTTCTCATACTCTGGGATATATGTCAAGAAAAAAACGACAGATATGGTAATAATTACGGCAGAAATGATAATGCCTTCCCGTTTTTCTTTGCTACAATAGAAAGTGAAAGAGGAGGCGTACCCACGTGCATCAAAAGCCGATTTTGGTCATTATGGCAGCGGGCCTTGGCAGCCGGTACGGCGGCCTGAAACAGATTGATCCTGTGGATGCACAGGGACAGCTGATTATCGATTATTCGATTTACGATGCGCTGCGGGCGGGGTTCGGCAAGGTGATCTGTGTGATCAAGCCGGAGACGGAAGCGGATTTTCGCGAGGCGATCGGCGACCGTATCGCGCCGTTTGTAGATCTCCGGTACGCCTATCAGGATCCGAAGCGTTTGCCTGCGGGCTTCCGTGTGCCGCAGGGCCGCCAAAAGCCGTGGGGCACGGCGCATGCCGTGCTATGCGCCAAGGAGCAGATCGACGCGCCTTTCGCCGTCATCAATGCCGATGATTTTTACGGCCGAACGGCGTACGGGCAGCTGGCGCAGTACCTCGCCAAACCGCGCGGGAGCAACGAGCACGTGATGGTCGGCTACGACATACAAAACACGCTGACCGAGTACGGGCATGTAGCGCGTGGAATCTGCCGCGTGGACGGCGGCTTTTTGACCGAAATCACCGAGCGTACGCACATCGAGCCGCGCCCGGGCGGCGCCGCGTTTACCGAGGACGGAGAGTGCTTTACGTTCCTGCCCAACGGCACGGTGGTCAGCATGAATTTCTGGGGATTTCAACCTTCGATTCTGGGTGAGATTGAGGCGCGCTTTGCCGCCTTTCTGATCCATGCGCTGCCGGACAATCCACTCAAGTGCGAATATTTCCTGCCGCTGATTCCCAATCAGCTCATTCAGGAGCACAAGGTGACCGTTGCGGTGCTGCCGACGCGTGAAAAATGGTACGGCGTTACCTACCACGAGGATATGGCCAGGGTGCGCGCCGCGATTGCCGGCATGAAACAGGGCGGACTGTATCCCGAAACGCTGTGGAGGCAACCTGTATGCTGAAGGTATTGCAATCGTTTCACCTGGACGGCAAGGCCGTGGATTGTGTCCGCTACGGCAACGGCCATATTAACCAGACGTACCTTGTTACGACCGATGTCGGACACCGCTATATCCTCCAGCGCATCAACCGGCATGTGTTTGCCGATGTTCCCGCGCTGATGGAGAACATCCATGCCGTATCGCAATATCTGGCCCGACAGGACGCCGATCCGCGGCATGTGCTTACGCTGGTGCCGGCGCTGGACGGCCGCCCGTACTGCGTGGACGACGAGGGCGAGTACTGGCGCATATATGAGTTCGTTACCGGCGGCATCAGCCTGGAAAGCGTTTCAAGTCCGGAGGATTTTTATCAGAGCGCGATCGCGTTTGGCCGGTTTCAGACCATGCTTGCGGATTTTCCTGCGGAAACGCTGCACGAGACCATTGCGCATTTTCACGATACGCCCGTGCGGTACCAGGCGTTTCACGCCGCCGTGCGGGCGGACGCGACGGGGCGGCGGCGCGGGGCAGAACCGGAGATTGCCTTTATGCTGGCGCATGAGGAAGAGGCTTCCGGTATGGTGCGCATGCTGGCGGCCGGCGACCTGCCGCTGCGCGTGACGCACAACGATACGAAGCTTAACAACGTCATTCTCGATGTGAAGGACCATACGGCGCTGTGCGTGATCGATCTGGATACGGTCATGCCCGGGCTGGTGGCCAACGATTTTGGTGATTCCATCCGCTTTGGCGCCAACACCGCCGTAGAGGACGAAAAGGACCTCGGCAAAGTAAGCCTGTCGCTGCCGCTGTACGAAACCTATGCGCGCGGTTTTTTGGAGGTATGCGGCGCACGGCTGACGCGGCTGGAAACGGAAACGCTGCCCATGGGCGCCAAGCTGATGACGCTGGAAAACGCCGTGCGTTTCCTGACGGATTATCTGCAGGGCGACATCTACTATAGTATTGCGCGGCCGGAGCATAATCTGGACCGTACGCGCACCCAGATTGCGCTGGTAAAAGATATGGAGCGCAAGTGGGACCGGATGAACGCGATCATCGCGGCGTACAGCCGGACATAGGGTACACGCCGGCGTTCGGCCGCGGGGAAAGGAACAGGTTTGCAGCATATGGAACCGGTCATAGCGGTTGTTGTCGGCATGGGGGCGCGCGCGACGATCTACGCGCAGGAAGCGCTGCGTCATCCGGATAAGCTTCGCATCGTGGGCGTTGCGGATGTGAATCCCGTCCATGTGCGCATGGCGCAGGAAATGTTTCACATTCCCCCGGAGCGCTGCTTTGCGTCTGCCGATGAACTGGCGGCTGTGCCGCGCTTTGCCGATGCCGCCATCAACGGCACGATGGATCCGCAGCATGTGGAGACGACGATCCCGCTCCTGCGCGCCGGATACGACGTGCTTTTGGAAAAGCCCTTCGCTACCAGCCAGCCGGAGGCGGATCGCCTGCTTGCCTGCGCACGGGAGGAGGGCCGCCGCGTTATGGTATGCCATGTGCTGCGATACGCGCCCTTTTACCGCAGGCTTAAGGAGCTGATCCTGGCGGGCACGCTCGGACGGATTATCAACATCCGCATGACCGAGCAGATCAGCTACTTCCATGAATCGGTGTCCTATGTGCGGGGAAAATACGCCTCGCCGGAGCTGTGCGGCTCCGGTATGCTGCTGTCCAAATGCAGCCATGATCTGGATCTTTTAGCCTGGCTGATGGCGCAAAGCCTGCCCGAAAGTGTGTCCAGCGTCGGATCGCTGTACCAGTTCCGGTCGGACCGTGCGCCGGAGGGCGCGGGCACCCATTGCCTGCTCAACTGCCCGATAGAACGGACGTGCTCTTACTCGGCAAAACGGCTGTACCTGGAGCATCCGCAGCGTTGGGCCGCTAATATCTGGCACGATCTGGGTGTTGAGAACCCCACGGAAGCGGAGAAGCTGCGCTTGCTTTCCAAACCCGATAATCCCTACAGCCGCTGCGTGTACCGCTGCGGGCTGCGCATCGTGGATCACCAATCTGTGATGATCGCCTTTGAGGATGGCGCAACCGCGGATTTCACCATGAACGGCGGCGCGGCGAAGTCTTCGCGGCGCATCCATATCACCGGCACGAAGGGGGAAGCCGCGGGCCGGTTTGAGGAGGAGCGGTTCACCCTGTCGCGGATCGTGCCCGAAGCGGAAGGCGGCGTTGAGCAAACAACGGTGGAAACGCCGGCCGCAGAGGCGGGCGCGGACAGCGCGGCGGAGCAATCGTCGGGCCGCGAGCATGGCGGGGGCGACCACGCGCTGGTGATGGATTTTGTGGCGATGCTCAGGGGAGAACCGACGTCCGTCTGCTCCGCGACGCTGGAGGATTCCCGGGTCGGGCACCGGCTGGCGTACCTGGCGGAGGATTCGCGGGAGCGCGGCGGAGAGCGGATGGCATATTGATTTGCCGCATCCGATGGAAAGAGGCAGGATGATGAAGGTTTTATTGACCGGAGGGACGGGGTTCCTCGGATCACGGGTTCAGCGGTACCTGCGGCAGGGATACGAAGTCGGCACGCTGCCGTCGGCACTGCTGCGCGGGGAGCTGACCGCAGCGCGCATGGAGCGGCTTGCGGAAGCGGTTGCCGCCGAGAAGGCGGACGTGCTGTTTCACGCGGCGGCGATCTCGGACACGGGGTACGCCCAGCAGCATCCGGAAGAATCCTACCGGGCGAATGTGTGTTTGCCGCAGACGCTGGCGGGTATCGCGGCCAAGCTTCGATGCAAGTTTGTGTTTTGCTCGTCCGATCAGGTGTATGGCGGATGCGCGGGCAAAGGCCCGTTTGCGGAGGATATGCCGCTAAAGCCGGTAAACGTCTACGGCCGTCACAAGCTGGAGGCCGAGGCGCTGGTGGCTGAGGCGGCACCCGGCGCGGTATCCCTAAGGCTGACCTGGATGTACGATCTGCCCGCCTGCCGGCTGCCGTCCCACCGCGACCTGCTGCTCCAGATGCTGCTCGCGGCGGTGCGCCGGGAACCGCTGCCCCTGTCCGCGACGGATTACCGTGGCGTCACCTATGTCGGGCAGGTACTGGAGAATTTACCCATGGCGTTCGCATTGCCGGGCGGGGTATATAATTTCGGCAGCGGGAGCGATCAAAATATTTTTCAGATTGCTGTGGCATGGCGCGGGGAACTGGGGCTTGACGGGCTGGAAATACAGCCTGTGGACGGAAATCTGCGCAGCCTGTGCATGGATATGGGCAAGACAAAGGCTGTCGGAATCGCATTTGACGAAACTATTTTTGGGATTCGGCGCTGCATTTCGGATTATGGATTGGACAAATTGTAGTTTATGGTATATAACTAAAGAGAACTTGTATTATTCGTATCACAGAAGCAATAATAACGTGAAATCCAATTCACAAAAGGCTTGTACGGGCTGTGCCAACCTAATTCCGAATGAAACGTATTAACGTTTCAATATAAATGGGAGGTCAAAAACATGAAAAAGATCCTTGCCTTGGTCTTAACTGTCCTACTGACCGTCTCCTGCATCGGCTTTGCCTCTGCCGAGGATGATATTACCCTGGATGTCATCATCGCCCAGTACGGCAACAATACCAACGATTGGTTTACGGGCACCGGTATCAACGGCTCCAACTTTGTCGAGCTGTTTGAAGCGGCCAACCCCGGCATCAAGCTGAATCTGGAGGTTGTTTCCTGGAACGACTTGTACACAGTAGTCGGCACCCGTATCAGCAACGGAAACGCCCCCGACATTCTGAACTGTGATACATTTTCCGACTTTGCGACAGAGGGCCTTCTGCTTCCTGTAGCGGACTACTGCTCGGAAGAACTGTACAACGATTTCTTCCCGTCCTTCATTGCGCAGTCCGTGATCGACGACGTGGTATGGGCCGTGCCGGATCTGGCGTCCGCCCGCGCCCTGTACTACAACCAGGACATGTTTGACGAAGTCGGCATCGAAGTGCCCACGACCTGGGCTGAGCTGGAAGACGCCTGCCAGGCGATCATTGATTACTATGGCGGCGACGTGTACCCCTGGGGCATCGATATGACCACCGACGAAGGCCAGGCTGCGTTCTCCTACTATGTGTGGAACAACGACGGCGGCTTTGTGGATGCGGACGGCAACTGGGCGCTGAATTCCGCGGCAAACGTCGAAGCCATCAACTTTGCCATCGGCCTGTATAACCAGGGTTATACCAACCCCAACCCCGCCACCCAGACCCGTTATGATCTGCAGGATATGTTCGGCGCAGGCAAACTGGCGATGGTCATCGCCCCCAACCAGCTGCCGACCTACCTGGATGAGAAGGGCTACACGGTCAACTACGGCACGGCCGCGCTTCCGCATAACGAAGGCGCCACCGGCGGCGCAACCGGTATCATGGACCGCATCATGGCGTTCAAAGATGATTCGTACGAAGACCAGGATGCCCGCAACGCCGCGATCGGCGCATTCCTCGACTTCTTCTACAGCCCCGAAATGTACACCGGCTGGGTGAGCATGGAAGGCTTCCTGCCCGCCGTGAACTCCGCGGTCGCCTATCTGGTGGAAGCGGATCCCAGCTTCGGCGCATGGCTGGATGTGCTGGACAGCTGCCAGTTCTATCCGACCGCCAAGAGCGAATGGGTAGACGTGAAGCAGGGCGCTATCGAGGTGGAACAGAACGCGCTGCTCGGCGGCGACGTACAGACCCTCCTGGACAGCCTGCAGGAAAAAGTGACACAATAACCGCATGATGTACAGAGGGCCCGGTTTTGCCGGGCCCTCCCTTATTGGAAGAGGAGGGGATCTGATATTGAACTCGATTCTTGTGCGCCGCAAATGGGAACCGTATCTGTGGCTGCTTCCCAGTATGCTGCTGATGACGATCTTTATCGTCTTCCCGATCATCATTGTATTTAAGCTTTCCTTCAGCGATATTTCCAAGGCCGGTGTCGTAGGCTCGTTCGTCGGGCTTGCCAACTTCAAGGCCGCCATTACCGATGATGTGTTTGGCACCGTGATGCTCAACACGCTGATATGGGTGGTATCGGTCGTCGGCATATCCACCCTGCTTGGGTTTGTTGTCGCTATGATGATGAACTCAAAATTCCACGGGCGAAAGCTTGCGCGTTCGATCGTGGTGTTTCCCTGGGCAACTTCGCTGGTCATTCAGGCTTCCATTTGGAATTATATTATTAAATTTGAATACGGTAACCTGAACAATATCCTGCTCAATCTCGGCATCATTCAGGATGCCGTTAACTGGCGCATCTCCTACCAGGTCGAGTTTATGTGGGAGTGCGGCGTCGGTATTTTCGTTACGGTTCCGTTTGTGGCCTTCTGCGTGCTGGCGGGGCTGCAATCCATCGACAACGCCTATTACGAGGCCGCTACGGTGGACGGCGCCGGAATGTGGAAAAAGCTGACCCATGTTACCCTGCCGCTGGTACGGCCGGCGCTGATGGTCAGCACGGTGCTCAATATTATTTATGTATTCAATTCGTTCCCGATCATCTACACCATTACCAAGGGCGCTCCCGCCAATAAGACCGACACGATGGTTACCTACCTGTACATGCTTGCCTTCTACGACCAGGAAAAAGGTCCGGCTACCGCGCTGTCGGTGATCGGCTTTGTCATCCTGTGCGTCGTGGCCGGCTTGTACATGATGATTTCCATTCAGAAGGATGAGCAGTGAAGATGAAGAGAATGAATGCAGATAGCTTACGGAAAAGAAATATACGCGCGCTGGGCGTCGTGCTCGCGGCGCTGGCGGTTTTCATTGTGCTGCTGTCGTTGCCCGTATACCGGTTCAGCACCGATTTGTACGTTAAGAAATCCAGCAATACCTTCGTGGGAGATGAAAAATACATAGCGGCCCGCGCGGAGGTGGATGCCGCGGCGGAGGACTATCAATCCGGCGGCGTATACGGCGACGTGCAGGTAACCGAAACGATTACCGAGCGCGTGAATTCCAAGGGAGAAACCACCTCGCTGATCGCCTTCCACGTCATCGGAACGGTATCGCGCACCGGATGGAGCTTTATACAGTCCGGCCTGCCCGCGGGCAAGCTGCTTGTGTGGATGCTCGCGGCGGTGCTGCTGGCCGTGGGCATGCTGGCGGTTACGCTGCCCGGAACGCTTTCCCAAAATCCGTCGCGCCTGAGTAAACGCATCAGCCTGCTGCGGCAGGCGGCCTGCGCGCTGGCGCTGTTTGCCATGCTGCTGGTGCCGGTGTTCAACTTCTACACGGTCAGCATGTTCCAGCGGCAGATCATCAATCAGCTTTCCCAGGAGATGACGCCGCGGCTTACAGCGCTGATCGCTTCGGCAAATGCTTTTTTGTATAACGGGCAAACGGCAAACGATGCGGCGCAGCTGCTGGAAGGCCTTACCCAGCAGGCGCTGCCGACGCTGTGGATCATGCTGCCCGCGCTGTTTGCGCTGCTGGTGGGGATGATTCTGCTGACGAAGGAATCGCTCAAGCACACTCTGGCGCGCGGCGCGCTGTACGCGGCCGTCGTCGTGATGTGCGTCATCATCCTCTATCCGTACTACGTCATGCTGATCACCGCCTTCCGCGACAATGCCGAGACCACGGATATGCACTTCACCTATATCTTCCCCACCCACTGGGTGTGGTCTAATATCACGGATATCATACACCGCAACGTGCTGCGTTTCCTGAGCAACTCCATGCTGCTGTCCGTGGGCGCAACAATGCTGTCGCTCGCCTGCGGCATACCGGCGGCGTATGCCATGGCGCGTATGCGCTTCCGCGGTAAATCCGCGTTTCTGGGCTTTGTGATTATCAGCCAGATGTTCGCGCCCATCGTGCTGCTGGTGGGCATTTCGCAGCTGATGAACTTTCTGCACCTGAGCGATACCATATGGGGACTGATCCTGATCAACGCGGCGTTTAACCAGGCGTTTGCCATCTGGCTGATGTACGGCACGTTTTCGGCGATCTCGCCGGAGATGGAGCAGGCGGCCAGCATAGACGGCTGCAGTATCGGCGGCGCGCTGTGGAACGTGCTGCTGCCTATGGCGGCACCCGGCATTGTTACCACGCTGATTTTCGTGTTCATCAATTCCTGGAACGAGTACACGATTTCCACTGTGCTTATTTCCACACCGATTAAAAAGCCGATCACAGTCGGCATCACACAGTTCAGCTCGTTTAACATGATCGAGTGGCAATACCTGTTTGCCTCGGCGCTGCTGGCGACAATTCCGGTGGTGATACTGTTCATGCTCATCGAAAAGCATCTGGTGGCGGGGCTTACCTCCGGCGGCGTGAAAGGGTAACGGCGGCCCGCGCTGCAGCTTAATGGAAAACGAGGCTTACGCAGTATGCCGATTAAAACGCACTGCTGTTTACACCACAGAAAACACTTAAAAATCGGATATTGATTTTTACGGCCGCGTGCAAGCCGTCGGGCATATCGAGGCGCCGGGGACCGCTGTTTGATCCCGGGGCTTATCGATTGGGCGGCCGGCAAACGGGCGGATAAACTGCCGCCGGACAGGCAGTTCAAACTTGTTACCATAATCATCAACGGAAAGGTGATCCAACATGAAGTATGAAGTATTCGCAACCTATGACCAAATGTGCCGCAGAGCCGCCAACCTGATCTCCGCCCAAATTATTCTCAAGGAGGATGCGGTGGTCGGGCTGGCTACGGGATCGACCCCGCTGGGCATTTATAACACGCTGGCGGACTGGTACGCAAAATCGGATCTGGACTTTTCCCGGGTGCGTACGGTCAACCTGGATGAATACTGCGGGCTTCCGTTTGAGGATCCGCAGAGCTACCATTATTTTATGCAGACCAACCTGTTTTCCAAAATCAATATCAAGCCGTCCAATACGCACCTGCCCAACGGACTGGCTCCGGATATCCGGGAGGAATGCAAGCGGTACGACGCGCTGATTAACAGCCTCGGCGGGATCGATATCCAGCTTCTGGGCATCGGCCACAACGGGCATATCGGGTTTAACGAGCCGTCCGATACGTTTTCCAAGGATACGACGCATATTCAGCTGACCGAAGATACCATCCGGGCGAATTCCCGCTTTTTTAAGTCGCCGTCCGATGTTCCCCGCAGCGCACTGACCATGGGCATGCGCTCCATCATGTGTTCCCGCAAAATCATCCTTGTCGCAAACGGGAAGGAAAAAGAAGAGATTATCCACCAGGCAATGGAAGGCCCTATTACCCCCAGGCTTCCAGCGTCCATTTTGCAGCTCCATCCGGATACGACCGTCCTGTTTACCATCGAATAATACCAGCCCCGACGGGAAGCCGTAAAAGCAATATGGAATATGAAAAACCATATATTTCCGAAATTATCCCGGGCGGCACAACGGCCAGACCCGGGCTTTTTCCCGCACGGCGAATGGCTCTGCAAAGGGGAATTTCCGTTAGATACGCGAAATTGCGGCAAAAAATATCCTGCACAGCTGACGGCCTGCGTGCAGGAGTGGCGCGGCTTGCAGCAGGTCAGAAAGATCGCTTTCAAGCCGGTTTTGCGGTTTTGCGTGTTATGCACAGCGATGTATTTTTGTAAGCTGCCGGGCCCGTGCCATCCGCAGACGGATACAGCGCGATATCAGCAATGTCCGCGCTTGTGATGATGAAACCGGCCGCATAGAGAGGGCGCAGGGTATCAGCGGATCTTATACGTCCGCACGGTTTCGGCAAACGCCCGGATGTTTGCCTCGGGCGTTCCCGTGGGCAGCGCGCAGCCCGCGCCGATCACCAGCCCTTTTCCCTGGAAGGTTTCCAGCACCTTTTGCGTTTCCGCGCGCATCTGGTCAGGGGTGCCAAAGAAGAAGAGACCGGAAGGATCGATCGGGCCGAACATCGTGACGTGCTCTTTTTTTAAGATTTCCGCCGCCCGGGGGATATTGGTTTTATAGTCCACCTCGATGGCCGGAAAGCCCGCGGTGGCCACATCCGCCAGAATACGGTCAAGATTGCCGCAAATGTGGCATATCGTCTGGATTCCGGCGGCCTTCAGCGCTTCCGCGAGTTTCTTGTGAAACCGGAACGAATAGGTTAAATACATATCACGGCTGATCAGATCGGGCCCGCAGGAGCTGTCCCCGAAGCTGGTGATATCCGCGCCGGCCTGCTTCATCAGCTTATGGAACGCGATGTGAAAATCCGTCGCCCGATCAATCAGCGCCAGCAGATCATCCTGCAAATCCTCATCCATCAAGTCCGCCATAAAATCGCTCATGCCGTAGGAGAGCATCGCGAGGCTGAAGCCCGCCTGGTCGCAGTTGCCCCGCAGCAGCAGGTCGTTACCGACCTCCCGCTTGATCAGCCGGATGGCATCCAGATTGATCGCGATGCGTTTGGACTGTAAGAGCTTTTCGGGGTTGAGGGCCTCCATGAGCACGGGAATATCGGTGGACAGATTGCCGATGGAGCGCGCGGGCTCATCATCGGGATAATCGGTGGGAACGCCGATCGCCGAGGATTCCATGCAGGTGTCAATGTCCACCAGCATGCCGTCCATGCCGTATTTTTCCGCAAAGCGAATGTGGGTATCGGCAATCTTGCGGGCGCTGCTGCGGTACTCGCCCATCGTATAGCCGGCCTCCTGTGCCGCCGGCATAAAGCTGTGCAGCATCATCGGCACGCGATCCGCGGTGCCGCCGTTGAGTGTGGTGATGATTCTTTCGTATCCGGTCATAAGGCTCCTCCTTTATCCGATGCGGCCTTTGAATCTGTCCGCTGCTCCTGGCTGCCGCCGGGGCGCAAGCGTGAAAACTGCGTATTTGCGCCGGTGTCAAACGTTGATCAATCGTCCCGGCATGGTGCGGCAGCTGTATTTTTCGGCGGCATGCATCCTGCCGCCCAAGTGATTGTTATTATAAGCACAGCTTTTGCAATTTGACAACCCCCCGCAGTATGAGCGGCCGGCCGAGCCAATCAGTCCTGGTTTGGGCCCTGGCGATACTGATTGGGAGAGATGCCGACGGTTTTTTTAAACACCTTTGAAAAATAACTCTGATCGGAAAATCCGACCGCCATCCCGATCTGGGAAAGCGGATATTGTGTGGATGTCAGCAGCCGTTTGGCTTCCTCGATCCGGACATGGTTGACGTATTCGCGGAAGCCCAGGCCTAGCTTTTGGATAAACAGGGCCGATACATAGCTTGCGCTCAGCCCTACAACCTCCGCGATCTGCCGGAGGGTAAGCGGCTGGGTATAATGGGTGGAGATATAGTTGACCGCTTCCTTGATGGCCGCGTTCCGGCTGACGGCTTTCCGCTCTGATATCGAGGCGACAAAGCTTTCTACGATCTCCTGAAGCTGGAAACAGATCGATTCGTAGCTATCCAGCGTGTTCAGCTGCAGCAGATAGTTTTGGGTTACTTCGTAGATCAGGCCGATATCGGCGCCGTCATCAATCGCGATGCGGGAAAGCAGCGTCGTCAGCTCAACGGCGTGGCTTTTGACGGATTCAAGCTTCCCGCCGTCTGTAAAAAGCACGTAACCCAGCAGCTCGTTGAGGATGGCCTTGGCCGCGGAAAGGTCGGCCAGCTTCACCTTATGGAGAAGCTCCTGTTCTTTTTGGTAGATGAACTGCTTCTTGTCGGGCGCGGCTTCGCCCTTGTACATCTGGATGCTTTCGTTTATGCGCGACTGCTGGTATAGTTTCTTTTGCTTCTCCAGCAGCAGCAGCCGTTCGGACGGCATGAGCGGCTCCAGAATAAAGCTGATCAGCTTGCTGATCTGGCTGACCCGGGAAGGCGCGATGACCCGCATGCCCTTCAATTCGTCATACAGGGACAGGCAGACGTCGGCGGGCAGATTGTACTGCCGGGACAGGTCGGTTATCAGCGTGCTGTCCGGCTCGTCCATTAAAAACGGCCCCACGATGATGATCCCCAAAATCGCGTCGCGGTACAGCAGGGGATAGGCGATATGGTTCATATTCGCATGGCAGGTGAAAATATAGCTTTCGCCCAGCTCCGCGGCGCGGATGCCGCCCTTGAGGTGCTCCTGCTCGCATTCACCGGACCGGAACACCTTTTGTTTCAGCACCTTGCAATAGCTGGTGGAGCTGCCGGCATCCAGCAGCGACGTTCCCTTTTCATCCAGCAGATGGATCGGCAGCTCAAGGCAGCAGGAAAGCACACTGAGCATCTCGGTCAGCTTTTCCCGGGAGATCATCGAATCAATCGCAAATGCCATCATAAACCTCGAATAAGTACCAAAAATCATAAATATTTACAAGAGATTTGTACAAAATGGAGTATACTACGGTTATTACATAAAGGCAATAGCGTGAAGGGAGCGCGAATTATGGATATGCAGATTATTTCCGAGATGCTTCAAAAAGGAAAGGCAAAGGATGTCAAAATGCTGGTGCAGCAGGCGATCGACGAAGGGATTCCCGCCCAGACCATTTTATCCGAAGGGCTGCTTTCGGGCATGGATATCATAGGCAGAAAATTCAAAAACAACGAGGTTTTTGTGCCGGAGGTACTGGTGGCGGCCCGCGCGATGAACCAGGGCGCGGCGCTGCTGAAGCCCCTGCTGGTAGCGGAAGGCGTGAAAGCCAGCGGCAAGGTTTGCATCGGCACGGTGAAGGGCGACCTCCACGATATCGGGAAAAATCTGGTTAAGATGATGATGGAGGGCAAGGGCCTTGAGGTGGTTGACCTGGGTACGGACGTATCGCCCGATACCTTTGTGCAGACCGCCAGGGAACAGAATTGCCAGATCATCTGCTGCTCCGCGCTGCTGACCACCACGATGGGCGTGATGGGCGACGTCGTTAAGGCGGCGGAAGCGGCCGGTATTCGCGACAAGGTGAAAATCATGGTCGGCGGAGCCCCGGTAACGCAGGCGTTCTGCGAGCAGATCGGCGCCGACGCCTACACGCCGGATGCCGCCAGCGCCGCAGAAAAAGCCGTGGCGTTCTGCGCGGCATAAGCACCGCGAAATCGCGGCAAACCGCCGGAAAAACAATCGGGAGAGGCAATCGATGAAAAATAGAAAATGGGTTTTGGGTTTCGCGGCGCTGGTTGTAATCGCCGGTTTGCTGTACGGGGCATATGTCATCTTGATGCCGGAGGGTAAAACAGGCGCCAAACAGATTACCTTTACCGTAACACAGGCCGATGGCCAGACTCAAACGTTTGCCATCAGCACCGATCAGGCCTATCTTCGCAAAGCGCTGGAGGCACAGGGGCTGATTGCGGGCGAAGAGAGCGACTATGGAATGTACGTGAAGACCGTCGATGGAACGACGGCCGACGAGAGCAATCAGGAGTGGTGGTGTTTTACCCAAAACGGGGAAACCCTCATGACGGGCGTGGACACCACGCCGATTGCGGACGGTGATTGTTTTGAAGCCGCACTCACGACAGGATACTGAAATGGCAATGAGTCCGGCAAAACCGAAGCGTCGCGGCGTAATCACCGTAAAACAGCTGGTAATGCTGGCGCTTTGCACGGCGATTCTTCTTGCGGTGCAGGTAGCGATGGCACCGCTGCCCAACATTGAGCTCGTATCGCTGCTTGTGGTGCTGTATACGCTGTTTTTCCGGTGGCGGACGCTGCTGATCCTGTACGCCTTTGTGCTTTTGGAGGGTTTGCTGTACGGCTTTGGCCTGTGGTGGATTCATTACCTGTATGTATGGACGGTGCTTTGGGGCGCGGCCATGCTGCTGCACCGCATGAAGGGTACCGCCGGCTGGGTGCTGCTGCTGGCGGGATACGGGCTGTGCTTCGGCCTGCTGTGCTCGGTTGCCTATCTTTTTATCGGCGGCCCCAAAGCGGCTTTCAGCTATTTTATCAGCGGGATTCCGTTTGATCTGGCCCATTGTGCCGGAAACGCCGTGATCGGTGCGGTACTGTTCCACCCGCTGCGCAGGCTGTTTACGCGCTTTATGCCCGCCGTTTCCTGATGATACGCACTTCACGCAAATCCGAAAAAGGAGATCCTGTCGATGCAAAAGAATTTTCTGTGGGAGGCTGCAGGCGCCTCGCCTAAAAAGGCCATCCCCGTACTATCCTTCCCCGCCGCGCAGCCCCTTGGCATTACGGTAAACCAGCTGGTGCACAGCGCGGAGCTGCAGGCACAGGCGATGGCGTACGTAGCGGAACACACGCCGACGGCCGCCGCCATCAGCCTGATGGATTTATCCGTCGAGGCGGAAGCCTTCGGGGCAACCGTCCATTTCAGCGACGACGATGTGCCCAATATTACGGGGCAGCTGATCGCGGACGAAGAGGCCGCAAAGGCGATGACGGTTCCTCCGTTTTCGGCCGGCAGGGCGTCCCTGTGCGTGGAGGCGGTGCGCCTGGCCAAGGCGCGTATTCACGGCAAACCGGTGCTGGCCGGGGTTATCGGCCCCTATTCGCTGGCCGGACGCCTGATGGACGTAACGGAAATCATGTATACCTGCTACGATGATCCGGATACCGTGCATCTGGTGCTGGACAAGGTGACGGATTACATTATCGACTATTGCAAGGCGTTTCGGGATGCCGGTGCGGACGGTGTGATGATGGCGGAGCCACTGGCCGGACTTTTAAACGCGGATATGGCGCGGGAGTTTTCCTGCGCGTATGTGTCGCGGATCATCGAAGCGGTGCAGCGGGAGGATTTTCTGGTTGTATACCACAACTGCGGCAACGCCGTAACGTCCATGCTGCCGGAGATCTTCGCCATGAAGGCGGCGGGCTACCATTTCGGCAACGCCGTGGACATGGCGCAGATTATGGCGCATGCCCCGGCGGACGCGCTTTGCATGGGCAATCTCGATCCCGCCGGGCAGTTTGCAAACGGCACAACTGTGTCCATCCGCGAAGCGACGCGCGCACTGATGGAACGCTGCGGCGGCTATCCTAATTTTATTCCGTCCTCCGGCTGCGATATTCCCGCCCATGCCAAATGGGAAAATATCAACGCCTTCTTTGATGCGCTGTCCGGGCTGGCCTGACGGTGTGTATGGAGATGATGAAGATGAAGGAACAGGCTTTGATCGAAAGCGCCCTGCAATGCGGCGCGGCGAAGGCGGCGGTGATTCCGGCGGACCGCATCGTGCTTTCCGCTTCCTTTCGTGAAATCTGCCGCAGCAACGGCTGCGGCAACTATGGGCGATGCTATATGTGCCCGCCGGATGTGGGGGAGATCGAAACCCTCATGGAAAAGGTCAGGCAGTTTCCCCGGGGGCTTTTGTACCAAACCATTACCCCGCTGGAGGATTCCTTTGATATTGAAGGCATGACGGCCGCATCCGCCGAGCATGCGCAGGTAAGCCAGCGGTTGCAGCAAGCCGCAAAAGGCCTGGGGCTGCAAAAAACGCTGCACCTTACCTGCGGCGGGTGCCATTTGTGCGAAACCTGCGCCAAACGGGAGAATCAACCCTGCCGCTTTCCGGACAAGGCGCTGCCGTCCATGGAAAGCTATGGGATTGACGTATACCAGACCGTGCGGGATACGCCGCTACGATACATCAACGGGCAGGACACGGTAACATTTTTCGGCCTTTTGCTCTGGGAGGATTAGCATGTCTGTTTTGCGTGTTGTACAAAACGGCGCTTCGCAAACGATAGCGTTTGCAGGTACGCCGATGCTGTCCGATGTTTTGGAGAAACACGGCTTTGCGGTCGCGCATCCGTGCGGCGGCCGCGGCGTATGCCAAAAATGCGCCGTGGAGGTTTCGGGCGCCGTGTCCGCACCAAACGAAGCGGAACTGCGCGCGGGCAAACGCCTGGAGTGCCAGATACGGCTGCTGGGGGACAGCACGGTTGTACTGCCGCAGGCAAAGGAGATCGCCGTGGAGATGCAGGGCGCAAATCCGGCGGTGCCGCGGGAAAACGCGGCGGAGGGATACGGGGCTGCGCTGGACGTGGGCACGACCACGCTGGCCCTGCGGCTGTACGCGCTTTCCGATGGCCAATGCCTGGGCGAAGCCGGGATGATCAATCCGCAGACCGCCGTTGCCGCGGATGTGATGGGGCGTATTCAGGTAGCCATAGAAGGCGGGCTTGCCAGGCTAAAGGAACAGGTCAATCAAGCCGCGGACCGGCTGCTGACCCGGGCGGCGCAAAGCGCGGGCATTATGCCCGGGCAGGTTAAAACCCTGGTGGTGACCGGCAACACAACGATGCTGTATCTGTTTACGGGTCGGGATCCCCGCTCCCTTTCGCGGGCGCCCTTTGAAGCGGACTGCCTGTTTGGCCTATGGAAAGATCAGGCGGGACGGCAAATGTATTTACCCCGGTGCATGAACGCCTTTGTCGGCGCGGATATTACCTGCGCGGCGCTGGTGTCCGGCATATGCGGGAAGGCCGAAACCGCGCTGCTTTGCGATATCGGAACCAACGGGGAAATCGCCCTGTGGAAGAAGGGGCGGCTGTATGTAACCTCAACGGCCGCCGGACCCGCGTTTGAAGGCGCGGGGATCACCTGCGGGTGTTCCAGCATTGAGGGAGCTATCGATCGGGTTTGGACAGAGAACGGACAGCTGCGCGTCCATACGCTTGGCAATGCGCCCGCCGTCGGCGTTTGCGGCTCCGGACTGATCGATGCGGTAGCGGCGCTGCTGCAAACAGGGAATGTGGATGAAACGGGCGCGATGGAGCCCGATCAGGTGAAGCTGGCGGAAAACGTTGCGCTGATGCCCGCGGATATCCGCGCCGTACAGCTGGCAAAAGCGGCGATTGCCGCGGGGATTCGCTCTTTGCTGCACCAATCGGCAACGGCGATGGAAGAGATTCAATCACTGACTATCGCGGGTGGCTTCGGCAGCCATTTGGATCTGGGAAACGCGGCCGCGATCGGCCTGATTCCATCTATGCTGGTGCCAAGGGCGCGGTGTGTGGGCAACGCGGCCCTGGCCGGCGCTGCGGATATTCTGCTCAATCCGGACGCTTTGCGGGAATCCGAACGCATCGCCGCGCTGGCAACCCATGTCAACCTTGGGGGCAATCCGTATTTCAACGAATGCTATATGGAACAGATGATGTTTGAATGAGCGGCTGTTGGTAAAACGCAGGATATACATCCCGGAAGAACAACCTATGTGTCTTTGCAACACAAAAACGAAATCATTGCAGTTAGATAAGATAAGCGCTATGGCTGTATGCAGCACCGTTGCAGGGCATTAAAAACCGGAAACCGTTGTTATGTAACGGTTTCCGGTTTGCTGTGATTATACGGGCAAACGGTGGTTTTTCAGCTGTTGCGCCGGTCTATGGGCAGTGCATCGTCATTCCATACGATGCTGGCGGATTTCCATTTGGCGGTATACGCCGGCTTTCCGAAGTTGATGCCGAGCGTGAACGGAGCGGCATCAATATCGTCGTTGATCAGCTTTTCGCACAGCTCAATCATGTCCTGTACGCGTTGGATACCGTTTGAGATATAGTGGTTTGTATACCGGATGCCGTCCTCCTGCCGCCGGTGCCCCGGCAGATGAACCAGGTCACGGTTTTCCGGCTTTTGCAGGAATGCGGCAAACGACCGGAGGGAGGTAAGGTATTCCGGTATGGGCAGCGAACCCGGTACCTGCATCCATACGCCCAGCGCATCGCCGATGAAGATTAACCGGTGGTACCGATCGACATACGCAACGGATCCCGGGGAATGCCCGCCCACCTCAAAGACCTCGATTTGGATGTCTCCGCCAAGGTCGATTGTACTTCCCTGTTCTACGGGGATAACATCGTCGGCGGTGGTTTTGCTGTGCGGCATCATGGTGCGCAGGAAACCGTCCAGGAGGGGAATATCGCGCTTGCCCATGTAAAACTTGCCAAAACGGTCCGCATGGTACATGTGGTCGCCGTGCACGTGCGTAACGGCCAGCTCCACGGGCAAGCTGGTCAATGACCGGATGAGGCGGATGATATCGCCTTGGCCCATGCCGGTATCGATGACCAGCGCTTTTTCCTTGCCCTCTACCAGATAGAAGGAGGAATCGGTGCCGTCTTCGATATGCCATACGCCCGGCATCAGCCATTCAACGTCGTAACGGGTGGCCTTGCTTTGTGCAAACATCCAGTCGCGGGCCTGCGTATCCGCATAGGCAGGCACCCACGCGCAATGCGGATGCACATGCCAGGTCTTGGGCAGCTCGCCCTTTTTATATTCGGTATAGTGTACGTTTTGGTTGCCCACGCCCCGCAGCGAGGCCACCAGCGTTTTGGTGCCGCACAGGTCGTCCATGCCCAGGGCGGTTTGATATTCGGCTACGTTCACCACCGGATCGTCCTGCGCATGGAATGCCCATACGGGTGTGAATTTTGCGTTTCGGATTTCCATCGGATCCGCCGCCCCGCAGATGGGCATTGCGGCGGCAAACAAGGCAGGATAGCGCGAGATGGCTTTCCAGGTGCCCATGCCGCCCATCGATAAACCGGTTATGTAGATGCGCTGCATATCCACGGGCTGCTGCTGTTTCATGGAAATCATGTAGATTTCCTTTACGATCGTATCGAGAATGGGAATTTCGTTCCACGTATGATCCGGCGGACAAACGGGCGCCAGCAGAAAACAGGGATGCTTCGCCTGCTGCTGCGGCGTAACCAAGGCGGTGATGTCCGCAAGCGCCAACGCGTTCATCGGGTCCTCGCTGCGCTCGCCGGCGCCGTGCAGAAAGATAACGAGCGGATAGCGCTGTTTCTCCTCGGCCTGCGGGCTGAAAAGCATATATTGTACGGCCGTTGCGCCGTTAATCGCGGTGTGCTTTGTAAACCGCTTTTTTAGGAGCTCCTCAGCAGAGTCGGGGCCCATGGAATAAAACTTATCCGGATCATATAAAAATTCGCGCATCATGCCGTAGGACGCGGACAGGCACTTGAAATCGTGCCCGAACGCGGAAAAATTTTTTTCCTTGCCGACGATAACACCCGAAAGGATACGCTTGACGAGGGTTCGGATATCCTTGATATACTGTCCGGTCAGCTGGACGGGCGACTGGTAGTAATGGCCGGTATAGACCATGATATCGTCCAGGCGCATGGATTCGATGCGCTGATAGAAGAACTCCAGGTGCATCGCAAACTCTGCGAGCGGACGCGACGAAGAGCCCTGCATCCAGAAGGATCCGGAGCCAATGCTGTCGCCGCTGAAAACGAGGTTGTTTTTGGGATCGAACAGCGCGATGCTCCCGATGGAATGGCCCGGCAAAGCGATCGTTTCAAAGCAATACCCGCCCAGGGGAAAAGTGTCGCCCTGTGAAAGCGGTGTGAGCCAGCTTTCCTGCACGTCGGAGTGGAAGGCGCTCACAAGCAGGGGATAATCCCGCATGTCCATGTAAATTTTGCAGCCCGCATCGGCAAACGCCTTGGTGGACGCGCCGATATGGTCGCCGTGCCCGTGCGTAATCACCACATCCAGCGGGAGGCCGGTGAGGGAACGCACCGTCTCATACAGGCCGGTTACAGTGTCCAGCGTATCGATTACAAGCGCGCGCTGTGTGCCGCAAATCAGGTAGGCGTCTACGCTGTGCTGGTGTCCATTGACGAATTGCTGCTGCGTAAAGCGCCACAGCGAGTCGTTGACAGGGGTAATTTGAATGCTGTTATTCATAAAGTGTTTCTCCTAAAGCGCCTGTGGCACAGCCAAAGACAGCTTTGTGCTTGTACTGTATCATCGGGGGAAAACCAACGCAGACGCACGTTTCCTACCGTGTATCATTTCGTCAGATCACATACTGGTACATGTCTGCCGAACGAATGAACGTAACAGGCAGCTGAGCATCGATCAGATCGCGAATCCAGTTGGCCGCCCATTTCATGCCGAGCTCTTCCATGCTCATATGCCCAAGGTGCAGCAGCGCCTGGTGCTTGCCGAGCTGGCCGGCGTCGCGGATATAGGATACGGTGGTCCAGTCAATGGCTTCGCCGGGAATTAGAACGTCAATATGGTTGTCGTTGGCGTACTGCGTCGCTTTCTTTTCATCAAAAAGGATGTGCCCGATGAACGCGACGGTGGTGATCTCGGCATCGATATTGCCGATGACGCGCACGGCATTCAGCCCGATCTTGTCTTTCAGAAAGCGGGCGAGGTTGCGCACCGTGATCGGCGGCAAACGGAACTGGAACTGAAAGCCCTCTTCGCGCTCAAGATAATCCTGCCAGCCCAGCTCCATCATGATGCCATACATAATGCCGTCCGGTTTATCGGCATGAATATGGTCATGGTCACGCCAGACAGCGATGCCGTGCCGGTTAAGCAGCGCAAGCTTTTCTTTGTAGATTTCGTTATTTTCCAGCCAATCGGTGGTATCCATATGGGTATAAAACGTCGGCTCGTGAACGACAATCAGATTGGCGCCCAGGGCGATCGTTTTTTGAATAACTTCAACCGAGGCGGCTACCGTCGTTACGATGCCGGTGCACTCGTCGTCGGGATTACCGCATTTATAGCCGTCGCAGGTCGGCTTGTCTCCCGTCAATGCGGGATGGTGGGAAAGGATTTTTTCAATTACATCATTGATTTTCATTGTATTTTACCTGTGGCGCGCATGGCGCGGCGCCTGAAGCGATAGGCTTCGATCGTAAACAGGAGGATAACTCCCGAAAAATAGATTGAAAACAAATAAACCGCAGGGTGGTTGCCCGTAAAGGCGAGACTGCCGCAGCCGGCGGTACCGGCTGCGGCAGTCTGAAAGCTGAATTAGTCAAGCAGTGAGTTCAGGTCGTCCAGAACGGGCTGAATCATCTGCATCTTATCGCTGACCCATTGGTCATAGTTGGTGCTGAAATCGCCGTCTTTGACGATGAGGTTTACATACTCATCCGCATAGGTCATCGAGGCAAGGTTCAAAGCCTGAGAGGAATAGGAGTTCACAAGCCAGTCAACCTCGCGATCCTTTGCCGTGGAGACTGCTGCGCGGGTCTGATAAAGCTCGGCAACGCGCTCGCGGGCACGCTCGGAGTAGCTGGGGTTGATAAAGGAATAGTCGTCCGAAAGGATAAACATATTGCCGTAGATGGGATAGGTGGAGGTATACTTCACATCCGCCGTCTTATACTCGGTATCCGCCAGCAGGTTTACAATATTGCCGTCCGCATCGTAATCCCAGTCGATTCCCGGCAGGCCCAAACGGATTCTGAGCTGACCTTCCTCGGTGCAGGAATAATCCCAAAGGCTCAGGATTCTGTCCGCCGTTTCGGCGTCGATGTTGGGCGAGAGGATATTGCAGGCCCAGAAGTTGGTGGAGGCGTTTGCATGCGCTACGCCGCTGTCATCGGTCAATACCAGCGTTACGCCTGCATCCCAGAAGCTGACGCCCAAATTGGTCTGCATTTCGCTGTCTTCTTTATCCTGATAATACGCCATGCCTTCGCCAAAGAACGCGGCTGCGTCGCCGGAGGCATCAAAGTGCGCGTGGTCATCGCCGCTTTCCAGCGTGTAAAACTCCGGATAGATGAGGCCGGCGTCATACGCTTCCTTGATACGGCCGAGGGCTTCCTTGATGCCGGTTTCTTCTTCGGCGGGGCCCCAGTGGTACTTGCCGTCCGAGCTGAGATAGAAAGCGGACTGCGTTACGCCCGAAGCATCGGTAATGGAGTCAAGGGCGTTGCCCATAAATGTCGTGGTGTTATACCAGGGATATTCGACAATGCCGGCGTCCTTGACAGCCTGCAGATAGGCCAGGAACTCGGAAAACGTGATCGTGTTGGACGCAAGGTTTGCCGAGAGGTCATAGCCGGCTTGCTCTGCCCAGTCGGTGCGCAGGTAAATGGACAGGTGCGACGTGATCGTGTCGGCCGGGAAGTTGTTTGCCATGATCGGCCGGAAGAAATAATACATGCCGCCGAGAAGGTCTTCATAATAGGCGTTGCAGGGCGACCATTCGGACGCGGCTGCCAGATTGGGATATTTTTCACGCCAATCGTCGTCCAGCTTGTACACCAGGCCCTGATCGGCATAGTTGATGGCGTCGCCTGCGGAGAAGTTCCACACACACCAGTCGGGAATGTCGTCGGCGTTGATCCAGGTGTTCAGGCGCTCGGTCCAAACGTCAAAGGTAAGGGAAGTAATTTCATAATTGATGTTAAAGGTGTCGGAAAACCACTTGTAATAATCGTTGCCATCGTTGTAATCCAGGCCGTCCTTTACCTGGATGCCGGCAAACGTAATGGTAACCGGATCGCTGTAATCACGCGCGAGGATATCCTCCGCCGTGACGGTCGCGGTGTCGGAAGTCTCAGATGCAAAAGCAACCGGTAGTGAAGCGAGCATACATACTGCCAATGCGACAGCTAGAAACTTACGGATAGTCATAATGTCTCCTCCTTGCATATTTTGGATACTAAAAAATGGGATATTGCAATTACAGTGTCGGATAAAACCTCGCCGTTTTTGGCGCATACCAACTCCCTTCCAAAGCTGTTTGTTCATAGTGGCGATGGAAACCGTGCCCTGTTTGACCACCTCCCGCGTTCAGTGCCATACATCGTTTCGTGTTGAAAATTCCACTTGCTGCTTTGTGCTTGGGATGATTTTCGTGCGATGTTAAAATGATCGTTTGCTATGGATCAGGCTTTGATAGCACCGATCATGATGCCCTTGGTAAAGTATTTCTGCAGGAAAGGATACACGCACATAATGGGAACCATCGTTGCGATAACGGCTGCCATTTTGATGGCGGTGGTAAAGTTGCGCTCGCCTACGTCCGCCATGGAGGAAGCGGTATCGACCACCGAGGAATCGATCACGATGGAACGCAGCACCTGCTGCAGCGGCTGCCAGTTGTTGGAGCGCAGGAAGATGATGGACATGAAGTATTCGTTGTACAGCTGCACCGTAACAAACAGCACCACCGTGGCCAGGATCGGCTTGGCAAGGGGCAGCATGATCTTAAAGAGGATCGTCCACTCGTTGGCGCCGTCAAGGCTGGCTGATTCCACCAGCGAATCGGGAAGCGAACAGAAGAGTTGTAGATCAGGATCATGTTAAACGTGTTCATGCCCTGCGCCAGGATAACCGACCAGATCTTTCCGGTCAGGCCCAGGCTCTTCATCACGAGGTAAAGGGGAACGATACCGCCGTTAAAGATCATGGTGATGAGAACCATGATGAAGATGGCCCTTCTGCCCGGCCAGCCGTTGCGGGACATCGCATAAGCCAGTGTGGTGCACAAAAACAGGTTCATGGGTACGCCGATGGCGATATAGCACAGTGTCGTTTTGTACCCGACGAAGATGCGGCTGTCCTTTAGCATCTCTTCATAGGCGTCAAGCACCGGCTCCTTTGGCCATATGACCCAGGTGGACTGCATGTACTCCTTATAGGAGGTAAATGAAATCGCGATAACGTTGAGAAACGGGATGATGATACAGATCGTAAACAGTGTCAATATAATCATCAGGATCCAGTCCATCAGCTCAAACCGTTGGGTTAAGCGATTGCGGACAAATTTGCTCTTTTCCATGGTTATTCTCCTTTCTCCGCTGTGCTCAGCCAAGCAGGCCGGATCCGCCCATCATCTTGGAACCCTTGTTGGCAACCACCAGCAAGGTCAGATTGACCACGGAACGGAAGAGGGATACAGCGGTAGAAAATCCGAAATCAGCGGAGCTCTGGAAGGTTACGCGGTAAATGTACATATCCAGGATTTCCGCAACGTTTTTCGTCGCTGCGTTTGACAGGTTGAAGATCTGATCAAAGCCGGCTGTCATCAGGTTGCCGGTTGTTAAGATAAACAGGATCGAAATGGTCGGCAGCAGGTTGGGAAAGGTTACGTGGGTGAGCGTTTTCCAGCGGGACGCTCCGTCGATACGGGCGGCCTCATACTGGTCCTGATCGATGCCGGATATGGCTGCCAGGTAAATGATGGAGGCATAGCCGGCGCTTTTCTAGATGTCTGTTAAATATAGAATCGGAACAAACAGGTTTTCGCTGCCCAGAATGTTTATTCTGTCCGATCCCATCGCATAGAGTGCGGAGTTTACAAGGCCGTCGGTGGACAACAGGTTGGTCATGATGGACGCGACGATGACCCAGGAAAGGAACTGCGGAAAGGTGTAAACGACTTGCATAAACTTTTTGGTTTTCCCGACACGCACCTCATTGAGCATCAAGGCAAGGATGATGGGCGCGGGGAAGCAGAACAGCAGCCGTCCCAGGTTGATGAACAGCGTGCGCCATATAGAGCGTATAAATGAAACATCACGAAAAACGGCGGTAAAGTTCTGCAATCCGGCCCACGGGGAGCCCCAAATGCCCTGCCGCACCTTGTAGGTTTTAAATGCGAGCTGCAATCCGGCCATGGGGTAGTAGGCAAAAAGGATGTACCAAGTGATCGCCGGAAGGATGAGCAAATAAATCTGCCAGTATTTTTTCATGTTGATCCAGAGCCTTTGGGCTCCGGAGGCTTGTGCGGATGTAAGGTATCTGTTTGGCATACAAACCTGTCCTTTCTGATCATGCGAGTGCCTTCACATGCCAACAACGCAAAAATGCGATGTGTTTCTTCTTTCTTTTATCGCCGCCATACTCTTGCCGCATCGGGCAGGGCTTCCTCCCTGCAAAAACGGATGTCGGGCGAACGGGTATCGCGTTGGCGATGATAATGGCGCGGCTTGTGCCGGCACCATCCCTGCAGGTTGAAATGATTCCGTATCCTGTATGTTCTCCAGCTCAGGTTCTATGGGGTGATCGGTTTGTTATATCGATTGCCGCACGCTCCTCCGTAAAAGCCTCGCATCTGCCGGCTTCCTCAATTTTCCGGGACAATATTAAAATAACGCATTGACCTTAAGAGAATGTCAAGTGAATAGCCGTATCCTATTGGTAACGCAATCAATATCCTCATGACGTTCTCCGGGTATGGGGGTATGTGTGTAATTCAAGGTGTACAATTTACAACCTTGATGGGGTAACGCTGTACATCATCCTTCCAATCGCAGGATGATCCCTAATCGCTTCTGTATGTTATATTTTACTCAACCAGCAACATATAGATAGTGCAAATGTTACGAATATTCTGTGTAATGTATACGTAAATCTATGGATTCATTTGGCTTTTACGGCGCGCTTTTGGCAGGCGGCGGCATTCCGCCTGGCAGGAAACGACCGTAAAACCATGCTGGCGCGGCGCTTTGCGGCGCGAGCGTTCGGATTGTTATGCGGGCCGTAACTGCCCGTGCGCAATTGGCGACGGAGGATGGAAAAGGATTATGAGAGAGGCTTCAAATCCAGCAGCTCAAAACTGGAGGGCGGCAGATAGAACTGAAACTTAATCTGCGAAAATTCCTGCGATATCGTGTGGTACGTCACAGAATAATCCGAGCCGGGCACCTTGTGCAGATAAGCAATATCCTCCTGGTAAAGCGGACAGGCAATGCCGGCATTTTTCATGGCCGCCCTCACGCTGGACGATGGCTTAAAGCTGTGGCGGGCCGCTTTGTAGTGGCCGTTCAAACCTTCCAAAACCAGCTGGATACTTAAATCCTTTTCCACGGGAGCGCTGCTGTCAAACGATTCATCATGCGCATAGGCAAGGCTGTAAGCGGCCTTTGTTTTGGGATGATGATAAGCTAAAATCCGGTAGGCGGCGCCTTCCCGCGTAACGCACAGGTTGGAATCCTGGTACAGGATCTCCGCGTACAGCTTTGATAACGCGTACATCGCAAAGAACGTGGGCTTATACAGACCGTGGACGGTGATCAGCCCGAAACCGCCGTGAAATTCATGCATCGGCAGCGGCTGCTCGCTCATGTTATCCAACAGGGTCCAATGGATCAGCGTAACGTCCGGCGCGTCGGCGAGCAGGGCGCTTCGTATCAGGGATGTCGCCGCAAAAGAGCTGTCATTGATGGGGTTGAAGGGATACATCGTAATGTTCCATTCGGTTACGAGGAGCGGCTTTGCTCTCATGGCGGTTCGCTGCTGGCGGGCCATGTCCAGGATTTCGGTTACGTAATTGTCGGAAAGCATCTCTTCATCATGATCGATGATCGACCGCCTGGATTTGGACGGTGCGATGGCTTTGGGAATTTCCGGATAGGCATGCAGCGTCAGGATATCGGCGAGCACGTTTTCACGCAGGGAGATCTCTTCAAAATTGCTCAGCCAGCGGTTGCCGCTCAAGCCGTGCAGCGTAATCGACGGACCCGCGATGCGTATCGAGGGAAGGACCGCACGCAGCGTGCGTACGGTTTGGATATATAATTGATGAAAGTCAAACTCGCTGCCAACCCATGAATAGTTATAAAGATCCGGTTCGTTCCAAATTTCAAATACCCAGGAGGATACCTCCGCAACGCCGTAGCGGTCTGCGCAGTGCCGGATAAACGCATTTACCAGCGCGCACCACGCGCTGATATCGACAGGGGGCGTGATATTGGCACGGTAGGAAAATACCGTCGTCTCGCCGGAGGCAAACAAAGAGGGCATGAACGTCAATTCTAGATAAGGTGTAAGGCGGATAGACAGCAGGTAATCCAGCACGATATCGATCGTTGTGAAGCTGAAGGAATACCGGCCGGATTGGTCGGTCTGTACGACCATCATTTCATCGTTGAAAATGCCGTGGAAATGAAGCCCGGTAAAATGCAGCAGGGATTTTGCGGCTTCGATCTGGCGTTGATTGGTTTTCAGCAAAACTTCATAGGCGCGCCCGATAGAGGCTACCTGGACGGCCGAGCCGTGGTAGGCCGCGACGGCGCCCGTTGCCGCGGATAAGGTAACGCTGCGCTGCGTGAGATTGGCTTCATCCGCCGTAACGGGCGGAGCGTCGTTGCCGGCGGACAGAAATTGCTTGATGTGGTCAAGGTTTATAAAGTGATAAACGGTGGAATACGGATTGCTGTTGGGGTTGGCTTGTGTTTGCGGCTGGGCGTGGGAAGGCTGGCTCAAGCGCTTGCGATACTCGCCCAGCGTCAGGTTGAAAGCGCGCTTCATCAGGATATTGGCATATTGCACCGAGGAAAAACCGCACTGCATTGCGATATCTTCCAGCGGCATGGAATCGTGGGTCTGTATCATCTCTGTCAGCGTTTTCAGCCGGATGCTGTTGAGATAATCGGAGAATTTCATTCCAATGCCCTTGTGAAGGAGCGTGGAAAGGTAGGTCGTGCTTAAGTATTCTTCCTTGGCGATTTGCTGCAGGGTTAATTTTTCACTGCTGTGCTCGCTGATGTAGCTGAGTATGCGGGTAATGCGTTCCTGGTCCTTCTGGCGCATGCACTTTATCATGTTGGTCTGCTTGTGGGGCACGCTGCGCAGAAGATACGAGCAGATTTCCAGCACTCTGCTCAGCGCCAGCATTCGATATCCGTCCTGCTTATACATGATGTCCAGATATAGATTGCACAATAGCGTCCGGATCTGGATTGCGGCGCTTGTTTCGATGCCGTTGGGCTTAAACACCAGCCCGTCCAGCGAGTGCTTAAACAGCTCCGACGAAGCCGGATTCAGCTGTAAGGCGAGCACCAGATTGGGGTCTCCGGTCTGCTCGGTGGCATGCAGTGTTTCCGCGCTGATTACGATAATTTCTCCGCGCCCCAGCGTATAGGTTTCCCCGAAAAGCAAAACGCGGATCGAGCCTTCCAGCACGAGCAAAAGCTCGATTTCTTCATGGGTGTGAAAGTGGCAGCGGTCAAGCGAATGGATAAAAATATTAAAAGGGAAACCACTGATATAATGGACGATTTCCCTGGAATCAGGTGATTGCTGCATTGCTATACCGCCTTTCAACGTGTCCGGCAATAACGATGTACTTTACTCCTACAACGTATACATTATACAGATAATTCGTAATATTTGCACTATCTATATGTAACAGTCAGAGTAAAATAAAACATAAAGAACGGATGGATGAGAGAATAGTCGCGCCAAATACAAATGTGGAGGAAGCGGGGAGGTATGCGATGTATTGATAGAAATTGCACAATCAAAAGCTTTTATGCGCGGAGCTGCGCTTGATATGCCGGCTCCGGCGAATAAAACTCCCCATTGCTAAACTGGCGGATATCCGCAAAAAATATAGCAAACGCTGTACCGGCTTCTTGGAATAATTTGGAATTCCACCTATCGGATAATAGGCTTCTGTATTTGAAGATGGGTTGATAAGTAGAACGTAATAGCGGCCATCCCCTTCCGGCTCCAATCTGTTTTTAACAGGCCGGAGGGTATAGGACAGACGATGCGGAACGACTGCGGCTGCCCAATGACCGACAGGCTTCCGACGGAAATTTGATATGCTTTGCAAACCTTTTGCCTATCCGGCCGCATTGCCGGCAGGCAATATATTCTGTCGGCAGCCATACGCCGGTACTGCCTGCGAAGCGAACGGATCAGGATTGCGCCCCTGGCGTGCTGCCGCAGGGGCCGGGATGCTTTGGAATATGGCGTTGCACAATGCCCCGTCCGTCAGAAACGGAGCGGGGCATAGCGGCAGTACAAACCGAGGACAGAACGAAGCACAAACTATATTTAGGAGGTAACGATATGGACTTTGCTCTTCTCAAACAAAAACCATTTTCACTGAATGATACGCAGATGCAGTGGGTGAAGGAAACCTTCGCGGGAATGACGCAGAAAGAGAAAATCGGCCAGCTGTTTTGCCTGTGCCTGACGGATGGATCGCAGGAAGAAATCGATACGATAAAAAGCGTCTGCGATCCCGGCGGCGTAATGTACCGGCCCTGTGATATGGAAACCGCGGTTAAGGCGACAAAAATCCTCAAGGACAACTTTAAAATCCCCATGCTGATTGCCGCAAACCTGGAAAAAGGCGGCAACGGTGTTTTGCGGCAGGGAACCATGCTGGGCTCGCCTACGGAGATCGCCGCGACCGACGACGTAACCTTCGCCAAACGCCTGGGAATCATCTGCGGGCGCGAAGGCGCGGCGGTGGGCGTGAACTGGGCCTTTGCCCCGATCATCGATATTGACTACAATTTCCGCAACCCGATCACCAATACGCGGACCTTCGGCTCGGATCCGGCGCGCGTAAAGGCGTTTGGCAAGGCGTATGTGCAGGAGGTACAGGCGTTGGGCGTTGCCGCCTCCATCAAGCATTTTCCGGGCGACGGCCGCGACGAGCGCGACCAGCACCTGGTTACCAGCATCAATGATTTTTCCTGCGAAGATTGGGACCGGACGTACGGCGCGGCATACAAAACGGCGATCGATGCCGGCGCGATGACGGTGATGGTCGGGCATATTATGCAGCCGGCGTACGAAAAGGCAATCAATCCGGCGCTGCGGGATGATGAGATGATGCCCGCTACGCTTTCGCCGGAGCTGATGCAGGGATTGCTGCGCGGGAAACTCGGTTTTAACGGCTTGATCACCACCGACGCCTGCACAATGGCAGGCTTTACCATCCCCATGGAGCGGGCGAAGGCTGTGCCCACGGCGATTGCCTCCGGCGCGGATATCTTTCTGTTTGCGCGCAACCTGGAGGAGGACTACGGGTACATGGCGGACGGCGTGAAAAGCGGGATCATCACCCAGGAACGGCTGGACGAAGCGGTGCTGCGGATCTTGGGCTTGAAAGCCGCGCTCAACCTGCCCGGGAAAGCGCTGCCAACGCTTGCACAGGCGCAGAAGGTTGTCGGCTGCCAGGAGCACCTGCAATGGGCAAAGGAATGTGCCGACCGCGCCGTGACGCTGGTCAAAGAGGAAAAGGGCGTGCTGCCGCTTACCGTGGAGAAGTATCCCAAGCTGCTGTATATGCCCATTGAGGCGGAGCAGGGCGTTGCGTACTCCGTGAAAAGCGGCGTGTGCGACCATTTTAAGGCAATGCTGGAAGAAGAAGGCTTTGCCGTGGATACGTATACGCCGTCGCAGGGCCATGAAGGCGCGGTGCAAAGGATGTCCTATATTCCCGACCATTACGATGCGATTGTTTACATGGCCAACATGGCGACCAAGAGCAACCAGACCACCGTGCGGATCGAGTGGCAGCAGCCCATGGGCGCAAACTGCCCGCATTTTATCCAAAGCATACCGACGATCTTTATTTCCGTGGAAAATCCCTATCATCTGCTGGACGTGCCCCGCATCAAAACGTTCATTAACGGTTACAGCTCCACGGATGAAACCCTGAACGCTATCCTGAATAAGCTGATGGGACGGGATGCCTTTGTAGGCAAAGCGCCGCACGATCCGTTTTGCAATAAGTGGGATACGAAACTCTAGACGGGAGGATGGGGAGATGAAACTGGAAGCGGTTATTTTTGACTTGGACGGCGTGATCGTCCATACGGATATGTATCATTATCAGGCATGGAAAAAGCTGGCGGACTCACTGCATATACCGTTTGACGAAACGATCAACAACCGGCTGCGCGGCGTGTCGCGCATGGAGAGCCTGGAGATTATTCTGGAACGCTACACCGGCCCGGCCCTGTCACCGGAACAGAAAACGGAAATGGCGAGCCAAAAGAACGCGTATTACCGAGAAAGCCTGCAACAGCTGACGCATCAGGACGTATCAAAAGAGGTGCTGGAAACCCTGGCGGCTATCAGGCACAGGGGGTACAAGCAGGCGATCGGCTCCTCCAGCAAAAACGCGCGCTTTATTCTGGAACGGGTCGGCTTGCTCGATTGGTTTGACGCGATCAGCGACGGCAACAATATCACGCATTCCAAGCCGCACCCTGAAGTGTTTGAAAAAGCCGCGGAATACTTAGGAATCGGGTATGACAAATGCCTGGTGGTAGAAGACGCGTTTGCCGGCATTGACGCGGGCAAAGCGGCGGGGATGGCAACCGCGGGCATGGGAGACGCTGCAAAGTATACCGCCGCTGATTATCGCATTACCCATTTCGGCGAGCTTTTGGAGATTTTGCAATAGCAGGAAAACAACCCTGGGCGACGTATCTATGATACATCGCCCTCAGCTTGCCCCAAAAATCCTGTTTTCTTTGTCGCCTGCGCGAAGGCGCGGGCATCACGTACGTCAGTGTACGCTCAACCCGCGCCACGCTTGGTTTCGCGAAACCAGAATTTTTGGAACAAGCTGTCATCCCGCTGCCAAACATAGTTTGTCAACGGTCTGCGGGGCGACGTATCTATGATACATCGCCCCTGCCTTTCCATACGAATAAGAAGTACCGACGCTGCCCGGGGAGGGAACTGCTTGCGCTCATTTTTTTCGCATAGGGGATTTGGCATTATTATCCGGTGCATGATGATTCAAGGGGCGATTATCGGTATCGCCCTGAACTGCATTGGGGTGTTTATGGTTGCTATCTGCGCCGACAAAGGATTTTCCACCGGCGCTTTTTCGGCGTATGCAACGCTTCGCATCCTCAGCGGGTCACTGCTGATGCCGTTTTTGTCCCCCGTTATTTTTGGCCGTTTCGGCAAATACAACCGCTACGTCAACATGCTGTTTGGCGGTATGGTTTTTGCCGGTATGATTCTGTCCACGCTGTTTAATTCGATTATCTGGTGGTACGTACTGGGGATATTAACAGGCGTGTGCTATACGTTTTTTTCCATCAACCAGGCAATGGTGATCAGCAACTGGTTTCACCATAAATATGCGCTGGCGCTGGGGCTGGTCGGGACGATGTCCGGCTTGGCCGGTGCGGTATTTTCGCCGATTGCCTCGTGGATGATCCTCAGGTTCGGCTGGCAAACAGCCATGATCGTTATCAGCTTGATTGGTTTGGCGCTGGTTGTGTTGGGCGGCAAAGGGGTCTATCTCAAGCCCGAGGAAGTCGGAGCGCAGCCCTATACAAACCCGATCGGCAGCGACGGCCAAGACCCCGCACCTGCCGTGAAGGATATCCGGTATACAAAGCCGGCCGGCCGGATGCTGTTTGGGTTTTTGCTCCTGGTGATGGTTTGCAATCTCACGCTGGCAAACTGCGTTTTGCATCTGCCCAACTATGCGCATGAGGTTGGCTACAACCTTGAGATTGCCGCGCTGTTTACCTCGTTTGCCATGCTGGGCAACGTAGGCGGTAAACTGGCGTTTGGAATGCTGTGCGATCATTTTGACTGCCGGAAGATCACGGTGCTCTCGTTTGTGGCCATTGGGCTGGCGCTGGTTTTGATTGCCAATAAGAGCCTTGGCCTGATCCCGATGCTGATTTGCTCGTTTTTTATCGGCACGTCGCAAAGCGCGCAGTTTGTGCTGATGCCGACGCTGTCCAGAGAGCTGTACGGGCAGATATCGTATGCTAAAAACTACCCGAAGCTTTTCTCCATCGGAGCGCTGCTGTCGGCGCCTCTGTTTACGCTGGCGGGCGTCAGCTCGGACGCTACGGGCAGCTATCGCACCGGCATGGCCGTGATGGTGGCTTTTTATGCGGTTTCCATTGTGGTGCTGCTGTGCGCGTACGGCATTCATCGACGGGGAATCAAACAAACCGCCTGATTATCAGCGCAGGCGGATCGTGATAGGAATTGAATCAGAGAGGGCCTGCCGGCGGTTTGGCTGCCGCGCAGGCTTATTCTCCATTGCAAAGCCAGGCAACATCCCGTGCTTCGTGCAGCATCGGCGGGGCAAGCTTATCAAGCATATGTTCGATTGCCTTTTGCGGCACCTTTTCGGCGCGGCTTGCGTTTCGGCTTAACAGCTCGTGCCAGCCGGTTTCCAGATAGAGGATCTGCGTGGACGCGCCGTATTGGGCAAAGAGGTCGGTCTGCCGGGCGCGGATAACCGGCGTGAGGCAGGTGGCGTTCCACACAAAGGGCTGCCGCTTGCGCAGGTATTGCCGGGCCAGCTCCTTTGCTTCTATGGCCACGGGCCCCTGCGGCTGTGTGGGCGATATGCCCCGCCGCCGGCGGATGGTATCCAGCGAAACCATAGGCAGGTCCGGCAGATGCTCACGGATATACGTATCCTTTCCCGTGCCGGGCAAGCCGCTGAGCATCACGACGGGGCCCCAGGTATCGTCAAACAGCGCCTGCTCCGGCTGAACGCTGCGGCCGCGCAAAACCGCATACCGGCAGTACGGCGACGAAAACATGGGCGGCTGGTGTAAGCAGTAAAGCTCCGCCGCGGCGTCCGTAAAAAAGGCGAGGGTTTCCAGCTTTGCATCCTGGTCCTTTGCAATTCGGCCGCGGATATCCGCTTCCGCCAGCAGCGACAGCCCAAAGAGCGTGAACGGGGGCACCAGGATACCGATCGACGCGATTTTCCGCATACGAAGAACAGGATCGCGCTGGTCCACCAGGTGCTGGGGTACGGAATGATTGCGTACAAGGGCGCAGACTGCCTCGCGAAACTGCTGCTTTTCGGCGGTTCCGCACAGGGCAAAGGTCGTCCACAAAATGGTGCGCGCAAGCCGTTCGCCCACAACCGTGTGCTGGGGCGAGGTGATTTCCCCGTCCACAACCCCGGTGCAGGCGGGCTTGGCGACATCGTGCAGCAGCGCCGCCGTAAACAGGATATCGCGGTCGTATTTGGGCAGCGCCTGATAGGCGGGCATGTCCACCAGCGCCTGGCATACCATGCGCGTATGCGTCCATACGTCGCCCTCGCCATGCCATTTGGGTTCCTGCGGCGTTTGCGCCATCTGCCGGATCCATGGCTGCAGCGGGCCCGCCTCGACCTGTTTCCAGAAAGCAGATAAATCCTGCGTGTCGGGACAGGGTAGCCGGCCGCCGCTTTGCGGTGCGTCGCGCATATCAGTCGGCCTCCGGCAATGTCGGGGCAAACAGCGCCTCCAACGGGTATAGCAGCAGATTGGGCACGATGGGGCGATCCAGCCAGCGTGTCTCCGATGGCTGGACGTTTTGCAAAAACGAGGCGCGCACATATTTCATCCGGTCGATCACTTCACCGCCGGCCTCCACCTTGACATACAGGCCCTCCATGGTGTCGGTGAAGTCCGTTTC
>DAOPIR010000007.1:0-37461 GCA_035399245.1 Candidatus Limiplasma sp. | reverse complement strand
CTATATTATTGCCAGCTTTCGCCCGTCAAACCTTTGACGTAGCGCTGCTACTACTTCAGGTTTGCCAGCCGTAATCTGACAACAATCTAGCGCACCATCGCACAGACGCTTTAATCAGCGTTTACCTAGGATTACAGGAACAAAAATACGCCCACGCGGGCGACCGCTTTTCCGCCATCTTGTGCTTGCGGAACCTTCGGCGCAGCGCTGCTGCTTCAGGTTTCGCAAACCCAGCCTGACGAAAAATCGATTCGCCGGCGTGGGTGCTTTTTCGCTCCTGCGCCCCTGTACGCCGGTTGTGTGGTTGCGGGCGGTTTTTACATCCTTGAACAGCGCCCGGGGCATTGTTTTACATCTGGGCGGTTGACAGGGTTTCCGGCGAAATTTACAATGAAAAGCGGAACCTGATACAGCATATTACCGGAAAACGGATGGGGAGAGGATAGAGGATGAAGAAAACACTGGCCGTGATTTGCGGCTTGTTATTGGCAGGCTCGCTTGCGCTGCCGGTCGGGGCGGAGCAAATTACCGCACAGACGACGGTGGATGAGGAGATGGCGGCCAACGACTTTACCGTGGGCAATATCGTAACCTTTGGCGCTTATGAGCAGGACAACGATCTGGATAACGGCGAAGAGCCGATCGAGTGGATCGTGCTGGAGGTGGACGGCGGCCGGGTGCTGCTGATCAGCCGGTACTGCCTGGACGCCCAGCCGTACAACACCTATCTTAAAAAGATCACCTGGGGCCGGTGCTCGCTGCACCGGTGGCTGAACTACAACTTTTTGCGGGAAGCGTTTATCGTGGAGGAGCGCGACCTGATTGCCACCACAGAGGTGATCAACGACGACAGCACCTATTACGACTCCTACGGCGGCAAGGATACCGAAGATCAGGTGTTTTTGTTCAGCTATGACGAGGCGCTGCAGTACTTCCCAACCGAGGAGGACCGGCAGGCGCTGCCCACGGCCTACGCCATTGCCAACGGCGCGTATGTGGATGAGGACACCGGCTACACCTGGTGGTGGCTGCGCTCCCCGGGCGTAGACAACACCAATGCCTGCGGCGTGCGCTCCGACGGCCGCATCAGCGGCTACGGCAGCCGCGATGTCAACCGCACCAGCGGCGCCATCCGCCCCGTGATCTGGCTGAACATCGGAGAATAAGGCCGTTAAGCCAAACAAAAACCGTGAAAGCTGCAATCCTGCTTTCACGGTTTTTTGCTTGTCAATAAACGCGGCTAGTCTGCCGCCGTCACGGCACGGATGCCGCCTGAGGCACGGCGCAGCCTTACGGTGAGCACGATGGCGGCAAGCAGCAGCAGTCCGGCGCGCAGCAGGTGCAGCGTGGTATTGCCGATCACGATCGTGCCGAACAGGTTTTTATCAAACAGGTATTCCGTAAGCCCCGACCACACGATGACCGCGAGCGTTAATCCGGCGTCAAACAGCGCGGGGCCTTTTTTCATGCCTGCCCTGATGGAGCGGGTCACCTCGGCCGCCGCCACAAACACGATCAGCGCCGCGCAGATTACCTGCGCCACCAGCACAAAGCCCCACGCGAGAAAATCGTCCCGCCGCAGGCGCTCCAGCACCAGCTGCGCGGCGGCGTAGTACAGCAGGAAGAGCAGCGTAATGTCGCCCGCGCGGTGCGGCTTGCGCTCCAAGCGCAGCAAAACGATAAAGATCAGCGCCGCCGCGGCGGCTTCGGCCATAAACACGGCGTAGCTCCACGCGCCCAGCCACTCGTTATACACCGCAAACGGGAAAAACGTCGGCCCGCCCTCCGGCACTACATTGCCAAATCCGCCGCCGCCGAGGATCTCCGCGCCGCGGCCCAGCGCGATCACCAGCGCGCCCGCCGGCGCGGCCCAGTCCAGAATTTGCAAAAAGCGCTGCCCGGTGCGGCGCGCGGTGATCAGCGCAGCCAGCGCCACGCCCGCAAACGCGCCGTACACGGTAAAGCCGCCTTCTGAAACCGCGAAGATGACGCCGTACCCGCGAAACAAACCGTCCCAGTCGTAGGCGATCTGCTCCCAGCGCAGCAGGCAATAAAGCAGCCTTGCCAGCGCCACGCCCAGCACCAGCGCCCACAGCACGAACACGGAGGTGGTCTCCGGCCGCAGCCGCTGCCGGCCGGCGCGCACATGCAGCAAACAGGCACACACAAGCGCCGCCAGGGCAAGGCTCAGCCCGAAGGCGTATACGGGATGCCCGAAAACGCTGCACAGGACGACCGGTTCAAACGGCATGCGATCACCTCTGGTTTTTAGTTGCCGCTGTCTACCAGCGTGGAAAAATAAATGATATCGCCCACCGAGCGCACCTTATCGCGATCGGTAGAGTTGATCTTTTGGTTGTTGAACACCAGCGTATTGGACGATCCGCCGTCCAGATTATAGGCGACCGTCGCGCCGGTATCGCTGAGCTTGCTGCCGATCTCGTCCATCAGCAGGGCAAAGTCGGCCACGGTAAAGCCGCTGTCGGGATCGTCCTCCGGCCCTTCGGTGGAAACGATGTAGTATTCCAGCGGGCCCAGCTGGCCGATGCCCACGCGCTGGGTTTTTTTGTCGGTTGATATTTCAAAATACTCGTCGTTTTCCGTGTACACCACCTCGCCGCCGTCGATGAGCACCGGCCCGAACGAGAAAGTCTGCCAGATTTCGATGCCGTCGGGCAGGCCGGCCAGATAGGCCTCCATAATCTCGCGGCTGTCCGGCCCGTACAGGACGCGGAAATTGCCTTCGCTGTCGATCAGCAGCAGGTCCTGCCCCGTGGGCGAGTTGCGGTAGCGCTTGCCCTGGCGCACAATGTAGCCCACGCGCTGCTGGTGGTTGTAATAATCGCCGTTGATCGCCAGCACCGCGTTTACCCGCTGGGCGATGGACACGGCCGGCATGGTGTACATGTAGTTGAAGTTCGCCGCCGAGGCCGAGCGGATCTGCGTGGGATCGATAATCCTGACATGCGCGTAGATGTACGCGGTCTCCCCGTTGGTATCGTAAAAAATCTCCACGCTCAGCGACGGATCGGTATAGGTGGTATCGGTATAGCAGTCGCTGTCGGGCTCCGGCCCGCCGACGTCCTCCATCGGCAGGGACGCGTATTCCTCGGCCACCACGCTGCCGGAAGGCACACAAAACGCCATCAAGGCAAGAAGTATGCCGATCACGGCGATCCGGATCCATATGCGGTAGTTCTTCGACTGCACCACGAAACCCCCATGAAGCATTTTCTGGAGTGAAAATCATCCGGAAAATGCTGAAATTGCTCCGTAAATTATACGTTGACAGCAATTTGCATGTCAAGCCAATCCGGCCAAACGGGATAAGATTTACACGTTGTCCGGTTGACAGGGCGTATCCGGCGAAATATAATTTTTGCGGAGACAACGGTCAAAAAAATCCGATAGTGGGGGATAGCATATGATGAAAAAAATGATAGCCATGGTGCTGTGCGCCGCACTGTGCCTGTCGCTTGCATTTGGCGCGGCGGCACAGGGAACCAACGAGTATACCGTAGGCAGCATCGTTACCTACGGCACCTATGAACAGGATAACGATCCGGACAACGGACAGGAGCCTATTGAGTGGATTGTACTGGATGTCGACGGCACAAACGCGTTTCTTATCAGCAAGTACTGCCTGGACGCGCATGCCTTCCATACGGCGAAGGTCGCCATGACGTGGGAAAAGTGCGAGCTGCGCACGTGGCTTAACACCACGTTTATGGATACGGCGTTCACCGCGCAGGAGCAGGCCAAGATTTTGCAGACCGAAGTGGTCAACGACAACAATCCGGACTACGGCACCTTCGGCGGCAAGGATACCGTGGACCAGATTTATCTGCTCAGCTTTGACGAGCTGTACAAGTATTTCCCCGAGCAGGACAGCCGCTCGGCCTATCCCACCGCCTACGCCATTGCAAACGGCGCGTTTGTAAATCCGGACAGCGGTTACACCTACTGGTGGCTGCGCACTCCCGGCGTGCGCCGCGTGGACGTGTGCGGCGTAAGCGCCAACGGCGTGCTGTCGGGCTACGGCAGCCGCGATGTCAACCGCACCAGCGGCACCGTGCGCCCCGTGATGTGGGTGGATTTCTCCGTGAGCGTATATTGATCGGCCATCCGGACAGCATTTCCGAAAACCTGCGGGTGTAAATGCCTGCGGGTTTTCATTTTCTGGTATAATAGGCTGTGATGGCATTCCAGAGGAAGAAGGTGAGCGGATATTAGACGGGTGATCGCGATACTGCTTGCGCTTTTGACGCTGCAGGGCGCCGCGCTGGCACAGGAGACCGCCGCCGATACGCAGGCGGATGCCGAGAGCCTGTATAACATGGGCCTGTGTTATTATTTCGGCACCGATGTCGAGCAGGACTACGGAACGGCGGCCGAGTACTTCGTGCAGGCGGCGCAGCTGGGCCACGCCACCGCGATGTACAACCTCGGCGTGATGTTTTACACCGGAACGGGGCTGGAGCAGGATGCCGCGCAGGCGGCGCAGTGGTACCGGCAGGCGGCCGATGCCGGCAGTGTGGACGCGCAGTTCAACCTGGGAATGCTGTACTTAAGCGGCGACGGCGTGGAGCAGGACTATACGCAGGCGGCGGCGTACCTGGCGCTGGCCGCGGAGCAGGGCGACGCGCCGGCGCAGTACGATCTGGGCATGCTGTACCTTTACGGCGAGGGCGTTGCTCTGGATGCCGCGCAGGCGTATACGTGGTTTGCGCAGGCCGCCGCTCAGGGCAACGCCGACGCGGCTTATACCCTCGGCGTGATGTACAGCAACGGCTGGGGCGTGGATGCGGACAATGCGCAGGCCGCCGTGTGGTACAAGCAGGCGGCGGAGCAGGGCCATGCCGCGGCGCAGTATAACCTCGGCCTGCTGTATGAAAACGGGCTGGGCGTGGAACAGGACTATGAGCAGGCGATCGCATGGTACACGCAGGCTGCGGAGCAGGGCCATGTAAAGGCGCAGGAGCGGCTGGAAACTTCACAGCCATAACCGGCAGAAAGGGGTGCGGGCATGCGCGTCGCACACATCAATGTTACCTCGGAGCTGAGCACCGGCCGCATTGCGCTGGGCATCTGCGAAAGCCTGCAGCGCAGCGGGCATGCGGCGCTTTTGTGCCATGCGCGCGGGGGTGCGCCCGGTACCGTGCCGAGCTACCGCATCGGCAATCGGTGGGATACGCTGGTGCACGCGGGGCTTGCGCGGCTGTTTGACTGCGCGGGCTTTTTATCGCGCCATGCCACCAAAAAGCTGGTGCGGCAGCTGATGGCATACAAGCCGGATCTCGTGCACCTGCACAACCTGCACGGCTATTACCTCAACCTGCCCATGCTGATGGGTTACCTTGCCGAGGCAGGCGTGCCCGTGGTGTGGACGCTGCACGATTGCTGGCCGTTTACGGGGCACTGCGCACATTACGCCATGGCCGGCTGCGAGCGGTTTCGCTCGGGCTGCCACGATTGCCCCAACAAAAAGCAATATCCCGCCAGCTACCTGCTGGATCGCTCCAAGCAAAACTGGCTGGACAAACGCGACGCTATCCGCGCCATCGACAACCTGACGCTTGTCACGCCGTCGCAATGGATGGCGGGCGAGGCGGGGCGATCCTATCTGGCGAAGTATCCCATCTGCGTCATCCCCAGCGGGATCGACCTGGACGCCTTTTATCCCGCAACGGAGGACGCCGTGCAGTCGGCCATCGACTGGCACGGCCTGCGCCGCCACGGCAACAAGCCGGTTGTGCTCAGCGTGGCCAGCGCGTGGCGCGCCGCCAAGGGCATCAACGATCTGATGGATCTGCAGGCCATCCTCGGCGACGAGATGGTGATCGCCGTTGCCGGCCTGACCGAGGACCAGATGTACTATCTGCCGCCGGAGATGATCCCCCTGCCGATGGTGCGCGGCGAGCAGGGGCTGCGCGCGCTCTACACCGCCGCCGATATCTACATCAGCCTCAGCTACGAGGAAAGCCAGGGCCTGACGCTGGTGGAGGCACTGGCCTGCGGCACGCAGGTCGTCTGCTATGATCAGACCGCCCTGCCCGAGATCATCACCGAGGACACCGGCATCGCCGTGCCCACCGGCGATCTGGAGGCCGTTGCGGATGCGTGCCGCAAGCTGCTCAAGGAGCCGAAGTCTCCCGATGCCTGCCGCAACCGTGCCTGCGCCTTTGACAGGGATACACAGTTTGCCAAGTATGTAAAGCTGTATGAGGAGCTGGTGGAGTACGAAACGCCGGCGGAGCGTCCCCGGGAACCGAAGTAAAGCGAGGGGATACGATGGCACGATGGGATCCGTGGCGCGGCTGCCGCCGGTACAGCGAGGGCTGCGAGCACTGCTATATCCACAAGGGCGACGCAAAACGCGGCGTGGATACCGGCCAAATTGTGAAAACGGAGCGATTTTCCGCGCCCGTCGACCGGCTCAAGTCCGGCGCGTACAGGATGAAGCCGGGCCAGCTGGTGAACCTGTGCTTTGCCACCGATTTCCTCATCGAGGACGCCGACCCGTGGCGGCCCGACTGCTGGCGGATGATCGCCGAGCGCCGCGACCTGCATTTCCTGTTCCTCACCAAGCGGATTGAGCGCTTTATGGCCTGTGCTCCCGCCGATTGGGGCACCGGCTACGATAACGTGACCGTCGGCTGCACCGTGGAAAACCAGCGCCGCGCCGACGAGCGCCTTTCGATTTTACGGGATCTGCCTATCCGGCATAAAAATATCATCCTCCAGCCGCTGCTGGAGGATGTGGATATCACGCCTTACCTGGTGCCGGATATCGAGCTGACGGTGGTCGGCGGCGAAAGCGATCGCGACGCCCGCGAGCTGGATTACGACTGGGTGCTGAACGTCCGCCGCCAGTGCCTGGACCGCCGTATCCCCTTCCGGTTCCGCCAGTGCGGCACCCACTTCCGCAAGGACGGCAGGCTGTACACCCTGCAAACGAAGGACCTGATCCGCCAGGCGAAAAAGGCCGGGATTGACGGGTGATGTGATTCTGATTTGTTCTATAGCCATAGTTTGGATTGGCCGGCATTGCAGCGAAAAACAGGATAGAAAAAGACCGCCCTATCGACGGTCTTTTATTTGCCGGCCGGCAATTTACTGTGCCCGTTTTACGATCGTGGCGAACGCATCGGGGTCGTTGACGGCGATATCGGCAAGCATTTTGCGGTTGATGGCGATGTCCTTTTTCTTCAGGCCGTCCATCAGCTTGGAATAGGTGGTGTCGTTCTGGCGCGCGGCGGCGTTGATGCGGGTGATCCACAGGCGACGGAAGTCGCGCTTGCGCTGCTTGCGGCCGATATAGGCATAGCGCAGGCTGCGGGCAACCTGCTCGCTGGCTGCACGGTATTGGCGGGATTTTGCGCCAAAATAACCTTTGGCGAGTTTCAGCACCTTACGGCGCTTTTTATGCGAATTAAGCGCTCTTTTGATACGAGCCATCGTAGTTTCCTCCTTGCATGCTTCGTGAAGCGATTATTTGTAGGGTACCAGTTTGCGGATGGTGGCTGCCTCGGCTGCGTTATCAATAACGCCGTCGGCACGCAGGTGACGGGTGCGCTTATTCTTTTTCAGGTGCACCTGATGGTTGGCGTTCATCTGCTTATGCTTCACTTGGCCGTTTTTGGTGAAGGAGAAGCGCTTAGCGGCGCCGCGGTGTGTTTTCTGTTTGGGCATGATGGTCGTCCTCCTCTCAATCAATGCTGTGCCCATCTGGCGGGCACGATGGAAACCCCGCCGTTAAAGGGCGGATTTTCCGATGGATTCCGCAGGTGCTTTCGTAGCTTCATAAAATGCGAAAACGACTTTGCAAAACCCTTGGGGAAACGATGGATAAAGAACGTGCGGAATGGCGAAAATTAGGCCGCCAGTCCGTGCGGGCTTTGTCTGCCGCTTTCCCAACACTAGATCATATTCTCGCTTTCGCGTTTGACCTTCTTCTTGGGAGCGGCTTGCTTCTCGGCATTTTTGCGGGCCTGCTCTTCCTTTTCATCCTCGGCTTCGCGGGCTTTGCGATCGGCTTCACGCTCGGCAAAGCTCTTTTTCTCCGCCTTGGGTGCGATGATCATAATCATAAAGCGGCCTTCCAGCTTGGGGCGGCGCTCGATGGTGCCGTATTCCTCAATGCGCTTGGCGAAGTCCAGCATGATCTGCATACCGATGTTTGCATGCGCGATCTGGCGGCCCCGGAAGCGGATGGAGACCTTCACCTTGTCGCCCGCTTCAAGGAACTTGACGGCATTCTTATAGCGGGTTTGAATGTCGTTTTCCTCGATGGTGGCGGAAAGCTGCACCTCTTTAAGCTCCACAATGCGCTGGTTTTTGCGCAGCTCACGCTCGCGCTTGGCCTGCTCGTAGCGGTGTTTATCGTAATTCATCAGCTTGCACACCGGCGGCCGGGCATTGGGCACGATCTTAACCAGATCCAAACCCTTTTCCTCCGCTTTGAGTATTGCGTCCCGTGTGGACATAATACCCAGCTGGCTGCCGTCGCTGTCGATGAGCCGTACCTCACGATCTCTGATTTCCTCGTTGATCATCGGTTCGTTGTTGATATCCATGCACCTCCAAATAATTTCGATAAAACGCTAGCGTTCTATCGGGGTTCAGCACTGCTTGATGCGCTGCCGTCGACCGCTGCAGCAACAAAAAAAGTGCCGGGCACGCTACCCGCCACATATCACAAACCGCCACGGGCTCATGTGCCGTGACCGACGCAAAACCAAATTCGCGTGGTGAGAAGCGGGCAGCCTCTGCTTACGGATGGCAGTATACCACAGGGAAACGGGGTGTGTCAACAGGTTCTTGTTGTCTTCATACCGTTGCTGTATAATGAGGTCAAATAAGACAGATCATCGCACACAATCACAGGTTTCATCGGGCAAACCATGGTACGCTTTACAGGCAAGGAGGATACCCATGGACTGGATCGACGGGATGAACCGGCTGCTGAGGTATATTGAAGAGCACCTGACAGACAGCACGCTCACCGTGGAAACCGCCGCGCGGCATGCCGCGTATTCGCCGTTCTACCTGCAGCGCATCTTCTACGGGCTGACAGAGGTACCGCTGTCGGAGTATTTCCGCAACCGCAGGCTGTCGCAGGCGGGGCAGGAGCTGCAGGCGGGCGCAAAGGTGATCGACGCGGCGCTGAAGTACGGCTACGAAACCCCCGAGAGCTTCCAAAGGCGTTCCGGCGCTTCCACGGCATCACGCCGTCGGCAGCCAAGCGGCCCCAGGCGAAGCTCATGTTCATGGGACCGCTCCAAATCAACGTATCGCTAAAAGGAGGAAACATGATGGATTGCCAGATTGAGAAAAAGGACAAAATGACCGTGATCGGCTTTGAGCGCCGGTTTGTGATGGATACCGCGTTTGCCGAAATCCCGAAGTTCTGGGACGAATTTTTTGCCAAAGGGCTGCAAAAGCAGGTTGCGCCGCTGCTGGGCTGCTGCTTTGACGAGAAAGGCAAGACCGACTTTGCGTACCTGATCGGCAACTTCTGCGCGCCGGACGCCCCCGTGCCCGCGGGCATGACCAAGCGCGAAATTCCCGCCCACACCTGGGCAATGTTCCACACCGAGGGCACGGAAAGCAAGGATATCCAGAAGCTGAACCGCCAGATATTTTCCGAATGGCTGCCCGCCAACACCCAGTACGAGATGGCCGATACCCTCAACCTCGAGGTTTATCCCTGCCGGGAGATGGACTGGGAGGACAAGCGCTGGGGCATCTGGCTGCCGATTCAGACGAAGTAGGTTTCCGCCCCTATAACCCTGACAAGGGCTATGCCCTTGATCCATTATAGGGGCTGACGCATGCAAAATGCGTCAGCCCTTTTTGATGGCATTGAATGAAACGTGGTTTGACGGCGTGCCGGGAAAAGCTTGCTGTCACCATACAGGATGAAGCTGAGCAATCCCTTTCATGGCAATAAAAAACGGTATCCTGTATGGCTGCGCTTTCCATGGATCAGGATACAAGGACGCGGCTACTCCATTAAATCAAACAGCGACAGCTGCGGGGGCGCCTCCGGCAGGGTATGCATGTAGCGGAACACGGCGTCCGGATCGCAGAGAATACCGTGGGTTTGGCAGGCTTCGGTAAAGATCGCCATCAGGCGGTCGTTGTGGGGGCTTACGCATTCGTAGCGCAGGCCGAAGGCCTCGATGTAGCGCTGCTTAAGGCCGGGGAACAGGCGGTCCAGCTGGGCGTAAAAGTATTCGCGGTCGCCCTCGCGCAATGTGAGCCCCATGTCGAAATTGACGATGCCGTGTACACCCGCGTCAATGCAGTACGAAAGCAGCCCGCGGATGTTTGCTTCGGTGTCATTGATAAACGGCAGGATGGGCGACATCCAGACCACGGTGGGGATACCGCGCCGACGGCACTCGCTGAGCACCTGTACGCGCGCGGCGGTGGTGCATACGTTGGGCTCAAGCTTGCGGCACAGCGCTTCGTCAAACGTGGTCAGGGTCATGCAGACCACGCACTTCTGCCTGCGGTGGATGGCCTGGAGCAGGTCCATGTCGCGCAGGATCCGATCGGACTTGGTGAGGATGGTGAGCCCGAACCCGTGGCGGAGAATCACCTCCAGGCATTGCCGCGTCAGCCGCAGCTCCTCTTCCAGCGGGATGTAGGGATCGCACATGCTGCCGGTGCGGATCATCGCCCGCTTGCGCCGCCGCCGCAGCTGATCGTCCAGGATCGCCGCGGCGCCGCGCTTGACCTCGATGTCCTCAAACGGGTGATGAATCTGATAGCAAACACTGCGCGAATCGCAATAAATGCACCCGTGCGAGCAGCCGCGGTATAGGTTCATGGTATTGCCGGACGAAAGCACCGTTTTGTAATCCGCGTAATGCATAGGCGATTCCTTTATGAGTTGGTGGAGGGATATGGAGAGTTAGTAAACACGGTTTTTGGTGGGAATTAAGAATGGAGAACTAGGAATGAGGAATTAGGAATGGGGAATGAGGAATGGAGGTGCGGCTGCAAAAGCAGCCGATTGATTTTTTTAGGATTGCGGAGCAATCTTTCCGCCTTCTTTTTCATCGAAATAAGGAGGGAACAAATCCACCCCCGAACCGGCTTAGCCCAATCAACACAATCAGGTTTTCTCTTGAACCTTCTCTTTTCACCGAAAAGAGAAGGAAACAAACTAAGCCCCGAACCGGCAAAACCCAATCAACACAATCAGGTTTTCTCTTAAACCTTCTCTTTTCACCGAAAAGAGAAGGAAACAAACTAAGTCCCGAACCGGTATAACCCAATCGGCACAATTAGGTTTTCTCTTGAACCTTCTCTTTTCACCGAAAAGAGAAGGAAACAAACTAAGTCCCGAACCGGCAAAACCCAATCAAAATAAATCGGTTTTCTCTTGAACCTTCTCTTTTCACCGAAAAGAGAAGGGAACAAACTAAGCTCCGAACCGGTAAAACCCAATCAACACAATCAGGTTTTCTCTTGAACCTTCTCTTTTCACCGAAAAGAGAAGGAAACAAACTAAGCCCCGAACCGGCAAAACCCAATCAACACAATCAGGTTTTCTCTTGCATACTTCTCTTTTCTCCCAAAAGAGAAGTATGGCCGCGGACGATCTGCTCAGCCAGCGCCAGGGTGCGTTCGTCGTTTTTCACCTCGCCGGAGACCATCAGGGCGGCGATGCCGTGCACGAGCCCCCAGCTGTACAGCAGCATCCGGTCGCGGCTGTCGGCGGCAGCGGCCTCGCCGGCGCAGCGGTCGATCACGCTTTGCAGGATGCCGTAGGTTTCGTTGTGCCGCTTTTCCTGGTCGTTGGCAAACAGGCGTACGCGCAGGCGGACGTCGCTGAGAAAGAAAAGGCGTAAATACTCGGGGTTTTCGACAAAAAACCGGATGTAGGCCACGCCCATTTCCTCCAGCTGTGCCTGTGGCTGGCCGGGGTATTGCGCCACGGCCGCGCGTAAGCTGGCGGCAAATTCGTCCAGCGCCTGCTCGGCAATGGCGCGGATTAAATCGTCCTTGCTTTGAAAGTGCCGGTAGGGCGCGGTCTGGCTTACGCCGCACAATTTTGCTGCCTTGCGCAGCGAAAAACCGGCGTAGCCCTCCGTGTCCAATAGCTTCAGGCCCTGTGCGATCAGCTGGGCTTTCAGGTTTTTGTGGTGATAGGATTGCTCGGGCATAACACGCCACCTCGGATTGCAGATTAGAATCGGATTAAAGCATAGCATAGTATGTTGACAAAGTAAACATACCGCAGTATTATATGTTTACATCGTCAACATATGGAGGGATGCGCATGAACGCATATATTGTATCCGATGGGGAATATGAAACCGACACCCTGCTGCGGCTGGACGCGCTGGTGAAGCGCGTGCTCACGGAAAAAGGCTTTGCGATTGCCGAAAAACGGCTGCGGCCGGCGGAGCTGGCCTGGTGCCGTGGGTGCTTCGGCTGCTGGGTGAAAACGCCGGGCGAGTGCGTGATCCGCGACGCTATGGCCGATATCAACCGCGCAAACGTGCAAAACGATGTGATGGTCTACCTGACGCCCATCGTGTTCGGCCAGTATTCCGCCAATATCAAGTCGGCGCTTGATCGCTGGATTCCCAATGCGCTGCCGTTCCTGGTTGCACATCCAAACGGCGGCACCACGCATCCGCCGCGCTATGCGGCCAACGCGCAGTATATCATGCTGGGCTATGGCGACGGGCTGACGGCGGAGGATAAGCGCCTGTTTTCGCAGATCACGGTCAAGCACCGCGCCAACGGAACCGTGCTGATTTACGAAGGCGACGACGAGCGGACGGAACAGGAATTAGGGGCCGTCCATCTGCAGAAAGTGAGCCATTTTCTATGAATGAAACCAAACAGATTGTAATTTTGGCCGCCAGCCCAAAGCCGGCCGGCAAAGCCGCGTCGGACCTGCTGGCCGCGCGCGCCGCACAAACGCTGGGGGACGAGCGCACACAGACAAGCGTGCTCAATGTGGGGCAAGCCCTTACCGAGCATCGGCAGGATGAAGCCTTCGCGCTCATGGCCGCTGCCGACGCGATGGTGATCGTTTTTCCGCTGTACGTCTTTTGCCTGCCGGGGATGCTGATGCGCTTTTTGCAGGGATATCAGGCGTATGCGCAGGCGCACCCCAAAGCCAAATCCGGCGCGGCGGTGTATGCCGTGGTCAACTGCGGCTTTCCCGAGCCGGAGATCAACGAGGAAGCCGTGGGCGTGGTCGGCCGGTTTGCGGCGGCCGTCGGCGCGCGGTTTGGTTATGGTATCATGATCGGCAGCGGAGGGATGATCACAAGCGGTTTGCCGTCCGCGCACAAAATGCTGGCGGAGTATGACAACGCCCTGGCGCGCATCAAAGCGGAGACGGCAAGCGGCGCCTGCGAACCGGCGCCCAACGTGTGCCTGCGCGTATCGTTTCCCGTCGGGCTGTATAACCGCATGGTGAATATCATTTGGCGCATACAGATCCGCAAGCACGGCAAGCGGCAAAAAGACCTGTACGCAAGACCGTATCAGGAATAGAAAAAAAGGCTGCCACAGCTATGGCAGCCTCATGTAAAACAATAAGGATTCTATACGGGGACAGAGCACTTCAGCTTTTGATTGCGCCTGCGGGCAAGCAGCGCGCCGTCGATCCATGCGGTGACCGCCGCAAAGGACAGCGTAATGCTTAAAAATCCCAGCAGCACGCTCCCCAGCAGGGAAGGATCGGCCTGCGCGATATTGCCATTTCCGTTGCCCTGCCCTTCGCCGCCGTTGCCGCGCCCGTTGCCGTTGCCGCGTTGCGGCTCGGCACCGTCAGCCGCAAGCGGCGGGGCTGTGTCCGTCTGTCCGGCGTTTTCCGGCTCTGTGCTTTCCGCAACAGCCGCTACGGCTTCGTCGCCCTGCTGGGCCGCGCCGTCTTCGGGCGCATCCGCCGCCGTGGTGCCGATCACCGTGCCCAGATTGCCCATCCAGTGCAGGAAGCTGGTTGCGGTCATTTCATAAACGCCGAAGCCGAGGATAATCACGCTCATCGCCACGGCGGTGATCCGGCGCAGCGTACGCGGCAGTTTCTGCGCGGGCGTGCGCTTGAGGATGCTCGTATAGTGCAGCCCCACATGGATGCCGATCAGCACCAGCGCCAGCGCCGATACCGCGTAGTGCCCCGTTTTCATGACCGAGGCCCCGCGCTGCCCGTCAAAGAGCACTTTGCTGATGGAAATGCCGCTGACCAGAATATAGATAAAGCTCAGCAGCAGCAGAAAGTCAATCAGCCAGTTCAGCTTGTTGCGCCACGCGATCTTGGGGGAAAACAGCTTGCCGGTGATCACCAGCACCCATTTGCCGTTGAGCAGGATGTGGATGATAAACAGCCCGCATACCGCAAGGCCGCCGATCTCGTGGAAGGAGAGGCCTAAAACATTTTTGTTGTACATCAGCACAAGCGCAATCAGCATCAAAGCGTCAAGCACCAGCTTGATACGGTTTATCTTTTTCATAGGGTATACCCTTTCACCATAGCATACAAACAACGCACCTTGACTATATAGGCGGACGGCAAAATCGTCAAGCGCTGTTTTCAATTATTCAATTTTCATTTACAGATTGCTCATACGCCGGCAGTCGCCAAAAGCCTCCGTTGCTTGACTTGGCTTAGGAGCAGACGATATAATGAAGCGAAGCAAATGACCTGTTTCATACACATTGTTATTCCGCGGGCAATGAAAACGCAGCACCCGAACTTGCCGCATGGTACGCCGTTCCCTGCCTCGGCGGGGCAAAGCAGCGGGCATGCGCAACCGTATAAAGGAGCGGCCGGCAGCATGAGCAAAGGGAAAAATCAGGCGCAGATCGATACGCTGATCGAGATAGCCAATACATTGGAGCATAAGGAGCTTGCCTTGGAGCGCGAAGAAAAACAGCTGTTAAAGCTGCACGCGGAGCTGGACGAGCGCGAGCGTAAACTGGGCAAGAAAGCGGACGCCGACGGTGCGCCGCTGCCGGACGAGGCTGCCGATATCTCCGCGGAGGTTGCCGGCGTTTTGAAATCCGTCTTTTGGGATTACGCCAATAATGTGCACCAGATCAGCACGCAGATGTCCACCGTTACGGCGGCCATGATGTGCGCGGCGGTAACCTGCGTGCTGGAGCACCGCGGCTTTAACGCACGGGAGGTGTTTTTGCAGGAGATGCAAAAGCTGCTGGACGGCGGCACGCTGGGCGCGGCCTGCCAAAGCCCGCTGCAGGCCGCCGGCGCGATTCCGCACCCCGTTAAACAGGCTGCCGATAAGGACGATACCGATGCCGGTGATGCGGACGGCGAAGCAAAAGCCGAACCGGACACCGACGCGGACGAGCCGGTGCTGCCCGGGGTATCGGCGGACGGCGTGCTGCATATCCAAAGCGTTGCGGCGTTTCAAAAGCTGGGCGAGTACGGCTTGCGCAATGACGATACGGTGGTGCGCGTGGCGCTGCCCGAGGGCGTGGTACAGCTGCCGGGCAGCTTCTTCTACGGCTGCCGGAAGCTGGAAGAGGTGTGGCTGCCAAACAGCTGTACGGAGATCGGGCCGTACGCGTTTTACGGCTGTGAAAAGCTGCATACCGTGCATCTGGACGAAAATTCCGCCTTGCGCGAAATCGGCGAGTACGCGTTTGCCATGTGCGGCGCGCTGAAAACCTTCACGGTTCCCGCGCAGGTGGAAACGCTGGGCACCAGCGTGTTCCGCTTCTGCTCACAGCTCAAAAAGGTGACGTTTCCCAAGGGCAGCAACCGGCTGCATACCATCGGCAGCCATCTGCTGCAAAACTGCACGGCACTGGAAAAAGCGCGCCTGCCCCGCAGCATCACCACCATCCCCACCAGCATGTTTTACGGCTGTTCCAACCTGAAAAAGGTCGTGGCTAAGGGCGTGGATACCATTGAGGATTACGCCTTTTACGGCAACGAAAGCCTGCGCACCGTGCGCATCGGCGAACGGGGGAGCATCGCGCCGCAGGCGTTTGAGGGCTGCGATCCCGGCATGGAGATCGAGTACGTGCAAAGCGCGGATAACGACTGATCTGCGGGTTTTGCTTATGGCAATATGAAATAGCACGGATAAGGAAGCGGAGAAATGCATAGCAAACAATATGCCGCGGCGGAGCTTTTGCTGGATGCGCAGGCGCTGCTGGGGGAAAGCGCGCTGTGGCGGGCGCAGGCGCAGGCGCTGCACTGGGTGGACATCGTCAAGGGCGAAATCCATACCCTGCACATCCCTACCATGGAGCACACGTATTTCGGCACCGCACAGGCGGTGGGCGCGATCGTGCCCGCCCGGGACGGCGGCTTTGGCGCGGCGCTGGCAACCGGCTTTTACCTGGCGGATAATCAGGGGCTGACCAAGCGCATTGCCGAGCCCGAGGGCCTGGTGCCCAAACTGCGCTTCAACGACGGCAAGTGCGACCGCTATGGCCGCTTCTGGGCGGGCACGCAGATCATGCGCGACGAGATGCAGGGCAAGGGCTATTTCTGGTGTCTGGATACCGACGGCAGTGTGCGCACGGCGCTCACAGGCGTAACGACCTCCAACGGGCTGGCGTGGAACGCGGACGATACGCTGCTTTACTATATCGATACGCCGACACGCGCGATTATGGCGTTTGATTTTGATCTGGAACGCGGTGTGCTGGGCCAGGGCAAGGCGTGCGTGCGGGTACCCGAAGCCTACGGGTTTCCCGACGGCATGACCATCGACCGCGAGGGCATGCTCTGGGTGGCGCACTGGGGCGGCGGAACCGTGCGGCGCTACGATCCGCATACCGGGGAATGCACCGGCGTGGTGCCCGTGCCTGCTTCCAAGGTCACCAGCTGCTGCTTTGGCGGGGAGAACCTCGATACCCTCTACATTACCACCGCCCGCGAACACACCGATACGACCAAAGAACCCCTCGCCGGCGGCATCTTTCAAGCCGATGTCGGGGCAAGGGGGTATGCGCCTTCTTACTTCTCTTTTGGGAAAAAGAGAAGTAAGCAAGAGAAAACCAAATAAAATACTGGGATAGGGCATACAAAAAATAGCGTGTCAGGCAGGGTGCAGGGGTGAAACCCCTGCACTTATTTCATGTTGTTTGCTAAAGAGAAGTCAGCAAGAGAAAACCAAATAAAACACTGGGATAGGGCATACTGCGCCTATTCCGTATCATATGCCGCGTGGAATGCCGCGGCTACGTCGGCGTCCACGATATAAATGCGCATATTGCCGTCATCGAGGATTTGATCCTCCGGCAGAGCGCTTAAGTATTCGTTGAGCACGGTTTCGGAGAAGAACCGGTCGTCCCAGAAGCCCGGCTCGGTAGCCACGGCGGCGATGTGCAGCTCCGCCAGCGCGGCGGGAAGGTCCTCAAGCGATACGTTCAGCAGGGACACGACGGGATTGGTCGTGAGCACCAATCCGGTGGAATGCAGCGGGTACTGGTAGCTTTCGCGCGTGAGGAGGAAGGTCTGGTCGTCCTTTAGCAGGTCCGCCACTTCCAAAAGCGTCTCGTAATGGTTGATGATATAGCTGTCCTGCGCATAGTCCGTTTGGGTCAGCCACGGGCGGCCGTAGCGGAAAAAGCTGGCGGAGTAGCCCGTCACCTTCACACCCTCGGCAAACCATGCCACGCATAAAATCACACAGATATACGCGGGGATTTTTTTGATCCACGCGGGACAGGCGGCTTTGTGCAGGCGCTTTTGCGCCCAGTCCACCACGGCGGGCCACTTGTCCTCAACGTATGCGCCAAAGGCGGCGATCATCGCGGCGGCGAAGAAATACCATTGCAGGGTATAGCGCGTCAGCTTGATGAACGTGCCGGAAAAGCTGTACAGGCTTGTGTCCAGCAGTCCCGTCATCGGCGCGAGCGTAAACAGCGTTAAAAACGCAATGGCCGGCACGGTGCTGTCGGGCGCGGATTGCGTAAGACCGGCGGGCTTGCGCACGCGCCGCCAGATCAGCCAGCCGATGGCAAACAGCAGCGCCGCCAGCGCCAGCCGCACGCCCCAGATGCCCACAGGCGAGGCGTGCGCCATCACGATGTCTCGGCGCGCCGCCCAGAAATCGAGATGGGTGGTGGTCTCCTCCAGCCGGTAATCCAGCTGGAGATAGGTGCCAAACCACGGGGCGGATGTGAAGGTGTTGATCAGCCGCCACGGGGAAAACTCGCCCCACTTGAGATAGCACCAGATGTTGCCCGAAAAGCCCAGCAGCACGCCCGCCGCGGCGGCCACGGCCGCCCCGAGGCTTTTGATCAGCGTGCGCCACGGATGATCGCGGCGTACGGCGGCCTCGATAAACACCGCGGCCACCCACGCCGCCACGATGAACGGCGCGACCACGAAGCACACTACATGCGCGCTCATCGTGGCGAAAGCGGCGATAAACGCAAACAGCAGCGTCAGCAGATAGCGCTTGCCCTTGGCGGGCCGCAGGTCGAAAAACGCCAGTGCCATCAGCAGCACCGCCAGCACGCGCCAGGTATCGCGTGTTGCGCCGCCGATGGAATACACAAAGTTTGGAATCAGGTTAAACAGCAGCAGCGCCAGCATTAGCCAGCGCACCTTGCCGCGCGTCACCCGCAGGCACAGCGCGATAAACGCCGCCAGCAGATAGAATATCAGGATGCCGACCGCCGTAAACATCGGCTTGTCGTAGGGATAGCCGTAAGTATCGGAGGTGTGCATCAGCCCGTAGCTCATGTACAGCTCCAGCGACGGGAAGTGCGAGTTGCCGCGGTAATCGGCCTGCGTGTCGTCCTTGGTAAACAGAGCGGCGGTATCGCGCGTTTCGGTATAGCGCAGGGCAAGGCCCATGTATTCGCCGGAATCGGCCTGCGCGGCGATGGTGGAGGTCGCCGTGCGGATGCATATCGGCAGCAGCAGCACGCCCATCGCCAGTGCAAAGCAGATGGAGACGATCGCGGCGCGGTCGATGCGGATTTTCCGCAGCGCGGCCCAGCCGCCCTTAAGCAGCGTAAACCAGCGCCCGCGCGTTTTGACCAGCAGGTACAGCAGATACACGCCCGCCAGCAGCGGCGGTATACCGATATAGACCAGCTTGGGCGCCTGCGGCCATGTAAGCGCCAGCAGCAGCATCCACAGGTACTCAGCAAACGGCGTCACGGCCACGCCGGCAAGGAATGCCGCCACGCGGTTGTCCTTCATCCAAAAGCGATGGATGGCAAACAGCACGCCGAGCGAAACCGCCTGCAGCATGCAGCTGAGTAAAAACAGGTTGCGCCAGCCGTTGCCGATGTCAAGCCAGGTCGTCATGCGTTCTCCTTCTTTCTGCGCTTTAGCGCGGCGATGCCCAGCGCGGCAAAAATCATCAGAAACGGCATTGCGTAATAACGGTACCGCATCTGGATTTCATACACCAGATACACGCCGATCCATCCGGCCACGATCAGCTGATACAGCGCAAACGGACGAAGCGTATTGCGCCTGCGTACCAGTCCAATGGCCGCCAGCAGATACACGCAGGCGACGAATACCATATCCAGCGCGCCCAGCGCCGTAGATACCGCGAGCGTCGCCTCGGTTTCGTTGGTCTCGTGGGTATACCAGATAAAGGAGGAATCCATCGCGCCCCACATTTTGGCCGCCTTACGGGCTAAGAGCTTCAGCACCTGCGCCGGCTCGGTGAGCTTGTGCAGGATGGCGGCGCGCTGCTCGTCCGCCGTCAGCGCGCGGTATTCATCGCGCAGGGCGCTGTCCAGCAGCCCGTCGGTTTCGTAGGTCAGGCCGGTCAGGATGCCCTCGGCCACGCAGGACTGCCGCGTTTCGGGCAGCCGGTAACCCAGCGCCAGCGTGGCACGTTCGATCAGCGCGTTGCCCGCCGAAAACAGGATCAGGCACGCGGCGGGCACGCACAGGATACGCAGGATGTGCTTTTTATCGTCGAAGCACAGCAGCACGGCGTATGTAAGGAAAGCGATCCGCGTAACGATGGACGACGGATGCGCGTAGTGGCTGACCAGCAGCGTAAACCCCGCCAGCGCGCCCCAGCCGATGCGCCGCCCCAGGCCTTCCGCCCGCAGCCCGTGCAGATAGAGCAGGATGGATAACAGCGCCAGGAACACCGCCAGATGCTGGTTGGTGAACACCTGCGCCATCACGATGCCGGAGGGATACAGCGCGTACAGCACGGCGGCGGTGAGGCCGACGGGCCAGCCCAGCCGGCTGCCGAGCCGCAGCACCAGCACCGCGATGCCGGCGGTGAGAACAATCTGCAAAATCTGGTAGCCGAGCGGCGTCCGTCCGCTGAGAAACTGCATAACGCCTTCCAAAATCCCCACGCCGGCGAACTCGTACACATGGGAGTTGTCCACTACGGCGGCGATCACGGAGGAATCGCCCCGCAAAAACGCCTGTCCCATCTGCCAGTAGCTTAAAAAATCGCTGGTGGGCGTATAGGTGTGCACCAAGCTTAGCGCAAGCCGCGGCAGCAACGCGAATACAAACACGGCGGCTGCCGTCCACTTACTTTTTACCAGCCGCCGGACAAGGACAAAGCCCAGCGCCGCATATGCAAGCCAGAGCAAGGGGATCACGCTTACAAGCGACGCGATGTGCCCGTTTTTCACCCATACGGCCAGGCTGATGAGCGCAATACCGGCAAAAAACGCGGCCAGCAGCACTGCTACTACGCGATAAAAAACCGTTACGCCGCGCGCGCCGCCGCCCGTGGAGGATGAGGTTGTCACTGTCATGCTTTCAGCTCCGTTTGATCATTCAAATACACAGTTGCAGTATATCGTTTGCACGGGCCCGTTGTCAATGAACGGCGGATGGGCGCGGTCCAGATTAACTGTTAACTAAACCGATGGTAGCCGGAAGCCATAATTGCTACAATTCAGCAAATAATCCAAAAAATACACAAAAAAGTCTTGCTGTTTTAGGGGTAATCCTGTATGATAAATTTACAATAAACCAATATTTAAGCTAACTGGTTAATATACGGTACGCTGCAAACGTACGGCAAACCATCGAATGAAGGCGATAGGCTTTGAAAGAGGCGCGAACCCGGGTACAACGGACGGCATGCTTTTTTGTGCTGCTGTTTGTGCTGCTCGCAGCGGTTTGCGCGGCACAGGCGGACGTCCTTTCCTTTGAGGCGGAGGACGGCGCGCTGACAGGCAATGCGGCCGTCGCATCCACCGGCAGCATGCGCTATGTGCAGATTCCCTACGGCGACGGCGACGGTGTGGATATCACCGTAACGGTGAGCGAAACCGGTTTCTACGACCTTTCCGTATGGCAGGCCAGCCGGAACGGCGACTATAAGGAAAACTACATTTTGCTGGACGGCGAGCAGATCGGCACGGTCAGCGTGGAAAGCGACGCCTTTTTGGAAACCGTGCTCGAACGGCTGTACATCACACAGGGCGAGCATACGGTGTCGGTGCGCAAATATTGGGGCGGCGTGAAGATCGACCGGATTACCCTCGCGCCTTCGCAGCCGCTGGGAGAGGAGCTGTTTGATATCACGCCCACGCTTGTCAACCCAAACGCGTCGGATAACGCGCTGCGCCTGATGCACTACCTGTGCGATATCTACGGCGATCAAATCCTCTCCGGCCAATACTGCGACGGCGGCATGTACGGCATGGAAAACGCCGCGATCTGGCGCGCCACCGGCGGCAAGTATCCGGCGGTGCTGGGGCTGGATTTGATTGATTATTCGCCCTCCCGCGCGGCAAACGGCGCGGAGTCCGGCGCGACGGACTACGCCATCGAATACTGGAACGCCGGCGGCATCGTTACCCTGACGTGGCACTGGAACGCGCCGGAGGAATACCTTACCGGCATCTGGTACAAGGGCTTTTATGCCGACCAGACGAACATCGACCTCGCCGCGATCATGAACGGCGAGGATGAAGCGGGCTATACGCTGCTGCTGCGCGATATCGACGCGATTGCCGAGCAGCTGAAGATCCTGCAGGACGCGGGCGTGCCCGTGCTCTGGCGGCCGCTGCACGAGGCCAGCGGCGGATGGTTCTGGTGGGGCGCGTCGGGCAGCGACGCGTACCTTAAGCTCTACGACCTGCTGTATGACCGGCTGACGAACTACCACGGGCTCAACAACCTGATCTGGGTGTGGAACGGGCAGGACGCCGCCTGGTACCCGGGCGACGACAAGGTGGATATTATCGGCGAGGACATCTATCCCGGCGAGCATGTGTACACGCCGCAGACCGCAAAGTTTATACAAGCGACAAAGTATACCACGGCAAACAAGATTATAATCCTGTCGGAAAACGGCTGCCTGTTTGATCCCGAGCTGGCCGTGCGCGACGGCGCCATGTGGGGGATGTTCTGCACATGGGGCGGCGAGTTTGTGCTGGAAAACGAGGGCTTCAACGCCCTGTCCGAGCAGTACACCGAGGCCTCCATGGTGCAAAAGGTGTACGAAAGCGACACGGTGATCACCCGCAGTGATCTGCCGGATCTTTGTAATTATCCGCTGCCTGAAACAGCGGAAGAAACACCCGCGCAAGAGCCGGCGGAAGAAGCGGCTGCGGAACAGACAGCCGTTGCCGCCGCGCCCGTCGAGGATACGATGGACTGCTATTACGATCTGGTGAGCACCTATTCCATCGACGACAGCGTGCTTTCCTATACCGATTACACCGCGGCCATGCCGGCGGCGGCGGCGCAGGATACCGTGGTGATCGACGCGCAGGATTACATCCGCTACGAGGAAAGCGGCACCGCGGTCTATCCCATTTTGATGACCAATTACGAGGGCATGACCGGCACCGCCGTGCTCACCGGCGAGGAAGCGCTGATCTCCTACACCGTCGATGTGCCGCAAAGCGGCTGGTACGATCTCTCGCTGACCTATTTTCCCGTGGAGGGCAAGAATGCCGAAATCCAGCGCGCGTTCTTCATCGACGGCAAGCTGCCCTACAAGGAAATGGCGCTGGTGGAGTTCTGCCGCGTGTGGGCCAATACCGAGCTGCCGCTTGAAACCGACGCAAACGGCGTGCAGGTGATCGGCTGGACGCAGGATAATCAGGGCAACGACGTCAAGCCCTCGCCCTTTGAAATTCCCGAATGGATGACGGCCAAGCTGTACGACAAGGACGGTTATATTTCCGAGCCGCTGTCGGTATACCTGACGGCGGGGGAGCACACGCTCACGCTGCTTTCGCTGCGCGAGCCGATGCTGCTCAAGGCCATCACCCTGGGCGGACGCGAGGACATGGCCATGTATGCACAGGTCAAGTCCGCGTGGGACGAAGCCGGCGCGGCGGATACCACGGGGCAGAGCATCCGCATCGAGGCCGAAAACGCGGTCAAAACCTCCTCGCAAATGCTCTATCCCCAGCAGGAGCAGGGCTCGCCGGCGGTGTATCCCGCCAGCGCGAAGGCACTGCTTAACAACACCATCGGCGGCAACTCGTGGCGGCTGGCGGGGCAGTGGATCGAGTGGGAGTTTACGGCGGAGGCGGACGGCTATTACTGCATTACGCTGTTCGACCGCCAGAATTTTGTGCGCGGCGTGGATGTGTCGCGCCGGATTACCATTGACGGCGAGGTGCCGTATGATGAATTTTCCGCCTACGCGTTTGCCTATACGTCCAACTGGCGCGCGGAGACCTTATCCGACGAAAACGGCGAGCCCTACCGCATTTACCTGACGGCGGGCACCCATACCCTGCGCATGGAAGTGGTGCTGGGCGATATGGCGGCGATCGTCGGCCGCGTGCAGGACTGCGTGCAGAAATTGAACGCTGTTTACCGCAAGGTGATCTATATCACCGGCGTATCGCCCGACAAATACCGCGATTATCAGCTGGAGGCCTCGCTGCCCGCGCTGGAGGGCGACCTGACGGAGGTGCGCGACGAGCTGACCGTCGCGTTTGACACGCTGCTGGTTACCGCGGGCGAGAACTCCGACAAGCTGACCGTGCTGCGCACGATGCTCGATCAGCTCGACGAGCTGATCTACGATCAGGAGCGCTTTACCGAGGTACTGTCGTCCTTCAAGATCAACGTGCGCGCGCTGGGCAACTGGATTACCGATGTGCTGCCCCAGCCCCTGCAGATCGACCGCATCTACATCCATTCCGCCGACACCGTGCCGGATATCGCCAACAACAGCTGGGGCGCCAAGGCTTTGCACGAGGTTTCGCGGCTGTACTATTCGTTCGTGGTCGATTACAACCAGATCGGCAATGTGGTGGAGGAAAGCGAGGAGATCCCCACCATTACGCTGTGGGTCGGCACGGGCCGCGACCAGGCCAACGTGATCAAGTCGCTGATCGACGAAAAATTTACCAACGAATACGGCATCGGCGTCAACGTGCAGCTGGTGGACATGAACATGCTGCTGCGCGCCACGCTGGCGGGGCAGGGGCCGGACGTCGCCATTCAGGTGGCCAATACCAACGGCATTGCCGGCGCTGTGCTGAATGTCGGCAACGACACGCCCGTCAACTTCGGCATCCGCAACGCCGTGATGGACCTGACGCAGTTTGACGATTTTGCGGAGATCGCGCAGAGGTTTGCCCAAAGCGCCATGGTGCCGTTTTCCTTTAACGGGGCAACCTACGCCCTGCCGGACACCTATACCTTCCCGATGCTTTTCTACCGCAAGGATATCCTGGCCGAGATCGGGCTTGAGGTGCCGACCACGTGGGACGAGGTGAAGGTCGCCATGTCGGTGCTGGCCAAAAACCAGATGGAGTTCGGCATGCTGCCGTCCGAGCAGATCTTTGCGATGCTGCTGTTCCAAAACGGCGGCGCGTATTACACCGAAAACGGCGATAAGTCGCTGTTGGACAGTGATATCGCGGTGAGCACCTTCAAGCAGTACTGCGAGTTCTATACCGATTACAAGCTGGACAAGGAAACCAGCGTCGAAGAGCGCTTCCGCACGGGCGAGTGCCCGCTGATCATTGCCGATTACACGCTGTACAACAATCTGCAGGTTTCCGCGCCTGATATCCTCGGCCTGTGGGATTTTACCACCGTGCCCGGCACCGTACAGGCGGACGGGTCTGTCAGCTATGCCGCCAGCTGCGTGGGGCTGGCCGATATCATCATGGCGGACACCGCGTATCCCGACGAGTGCTGGACGTTCCTTAAGTGGTGGACGTCCACCGAGACGCAGGTGCTCTACGGCCGCGAGATGGAAAGCCTGATGGGTGCGTCCGCGCGCGTGGCGACCGCTAACCTCGAGGCGCTGCAAAGCCTGCCGTGGCCGATCCGCGATTACCGCGCGCTTACCCGGCAGCTGTCCTATGTGGAGGGCATCCCGCAGGTGCCCGGCGGTTATTACTCGTGGCGCAATATCAACAACGCGTTTTTCTCCGTGACCACCGATTCCTCCAAAAAGGTCAAGGATAACGCCGCCGCTACCCCCCGCGAGGAGCTTATGGAAAAGGTCTACTACATTAACGCCGAGATCACCTACAAGCGCCAGGAGTTCGGCTTGCCGATCGCTGACGAGGAGTGAGGACGATGGGGGCTATGCGCCCCCAACCCCCCCAGTTAAGGGACAGTGTCCCTTAACAATCCCCATTTAACCGCGCATTGCGCGGTTCATGAGAGGTTTGTAAAGGGCACTGCCCTTTATACTGCGGGGTGTGGGGTGCAAAACCCCACACGTCCCTACGGAAAGGAGCACGCATGACCGCAGGCAGGAAAAACATCGTAAAGCAGGATACGCTGGGCCGCCGCATCTGGAAGGCGCGTACGTCATACGCGCTGATGGCGCCGTATTTTATCCTGTTTTTCTTTTTCACGGTGCTGCCGGTGCTGATGAGCGTAGGGTTAAGCTTTACGTATTTCAACATGCTGGAGCCGCCGGTGTTTGTCGGCTGGGAGAACTATGTCAAGCTGCTTTTAGAGGACGATATCTTCGTGATTGCGCTGAAAAACACGCTGCTGTTTGCGGTGATCACGGGGCCGATCAGCTATTTTCTGTGCCTGCTGTTTGCGTGGATCATCAACGAGTTCAAGCCGAAAATGCGCGCGTTTCTGACGCTGATCTTTTACGCGCCGTCGATCACAGGCAACGCGTACGTGGTGTGGAACCTCATCCTTACGGGCGACCGCTACGGCTATCTCAACGGCCTGCTGCTGAAGCTGGATATCATCAACGAGCCCATCCTGTGGATGAAAACGGAAAACCTGATTATGCCGGTGCTGATTGTGGTGCAGCTGTGGCTGTCGCTGGGCACGGGCTTCCTGGCGTTTCTGGCGGGCCTGCAAACGGTGGACCGCAGCATGTACGAGGCCGCGGCGATCGACGGCGTGAAAAACCGCTGGCAGGAGCTGTGGTTTGTGACCCTGCCGGCCATGAAACCGCAGCTGATGTTCGGCGCGGTGATGCAGATCACGATGAGCTTCGCGGTCGCCGATATTTCCATCAACCTGGCGGGCAATCCGTCGGTTAACTATGCGGGCGCGACCATCGTTACCCACCTGCTGGACTACGGGTCTACCCGTCTGGACATGGGCTATGCCTCGGCCATTGCCACCATCCTGTTCTTGCTGATGGTGGGGACCAACAAGCTGGTGCACCGGCTGCTGCGAAGGGTGGGGAATTAGTTGGCAGAAAACGTCAAACCCGTCAAGCTCCGCCGCCGCATCCATTTCCGCGAAAAGAAGCTCAACCGCTCTATGGCGGGCAATGCGCTGCTGTTTTTGCTGATGATCATCTGCGGCATCTTTATGGTGCTGCCGCTGGTGATGGTGATCAACAACGCCTTAAAGCCGATTGACGAAATCTTCCAGTTCCCGCCGCGCATCTTTGTGCGCAACCCCACGCTAAGCAATTTTTCCGACCTGTTTGTGCTGATGAACGACACCTGGGTGCCGTTTTCCCGCTACATCCTCAACACCGTGATCATCACGCTGGGCGGCATGATCGGGCATGTGATCATCGCGTCGCTGGCGGCCTACCCGCTGGCCAAGCACGAGTTTCCCGGCAAGAACATCCTGTTTGCGATGGTCGTGCTGTCGATGATGTTTTCGTGGACGGTCACGCAGATCCCGCAGTACGTGATCATCTCGTGGCTGGGCATTAACAACACATACGCCGCGCTGGTGCTGCCCGCGTGGGCGTTCGGCATGGGCCTGTACCTGATGAAGCAGTTCATGGAGCAGCTGCCCACCTCGCTGATCGAGTCGGCGCGCATTGCAGGTGCAAGCGAGTGGCGCATTTTCTGGTCGATCATCATGCCCAATGTCAAGCCCGCATGGCTTACGCTGGCTATTTTCCAGTTCCAGCAGATGTGGGGCAACACGGGCAGCCTGTTTTTGCGCAATGAGGAGCTCAAGCCCCTGCAATACTCGCTGCTGCAGATCTCGGCCGGCGGCGTAGCCCGCGCGGGCGTGGCCGCGGCGGTCACGTTCATCATCGCGGCGGTGCCGATTATCTTCTTCCTCGTCTGCCAGTCCAGCATTATGGAAACCATGACCACTTCAGGGATGAAGGAATGATACGCAGAAATCAAACCGAAAGGAGGGTGCCCATGAAACACGTAAAACGCGTTATCGCCATCGCGCTTTTGCTGTGCCTTGCCGCGCCCTCCGCGCTGGCCGCGCTTGATCTGCCTTACGATACCTACACTTACGATTACTGGGGTGACGTGCGTTTTACCCCGGCGGCATATGTGCCAACGGCTACCGTCAGCGGCGGCGACCTGACCTATCATGGCGAGCCGATCGGTGCGTTTGTGACCCCGCAGGACATCTGCCGCTCGCCCGGGGGCGACCTGTATCTGGCCGATACCGGCAATAACCGCATTGTTGTGCTGACGGAGAGCATGGACACGGTGCAAAACATTATCACCGGCTTTGAGCGCGCCGGCGGCTGGGACACGTTCAACGCGCCCACGGGCGTGGCGGTGTCGGAAACGGGACAGCTGTACATTGCCGATTCGCTCAACCACCGCATCGTGGCGCTCAATGCCGACGGAACGCTTGATAAGATCGTGGAAAACCCGCAAAGCGAGGTGCTGGAGGACGACTTCGAGTTTACGCCGCTCAAGGTGTGCGTGGACTATGCCGACCGCATTTACTGCATCGCGCAGAAGATGTTCGAGGGCATTATGGTGTTTGATACCGACGGCCAGTTTACAGGCTTTTTCGGCACGATCGAGGTCAAGATCAGCCTGTGGGAAAAGTTCTGGCGGCGCATTGCCACCAAGGAGGAGCGTTCCAAGCAGAAGCTGTACATCCCCACGGAGTTCACCGGCATCGATATCGACGACGACGGCTTTGTGTACGCCTCCAATATCGATACCGACGGCGTGCAGGCCGTGAAGCGCCTCAACCCGCGCGGGCAGGACGTGATCAAGACCGGCTTTCGGGAAAACCTCGGCGGCGATCTGTGGACCGACGGCAGCACGCAGTACGCGGGCGCGTCGAAAATCACGGACGTGGTGTACCGCGGCGCGGGCATCTACTCGCTGCTGGATAGTAAGCGCGGCCGCATTTTCACCTATGACCACGAGGGCAACCTGTTGTACATCTTCGGCGGGCTGGGCACGCAGCGGGGCACGTTTACCACGCCGGTTGCCATCGAGGCCGTCGGCGATACCCTGCTGGTGCTGGACAGCTACCGTGCGGCCATCCTCGTGTTCGGGGAAACGGAGTACGGCGCGCTGATCAACCAGGCCGTGGCGCTGCGCTACGACGGCGACGAGACACAGGCCGTGGAGAAATGGCAGGAGGTACTTCGCCTGGACGAAAACAACGAGCTCGCCAACGTCGGCATCGGCAAGGCGTACCTGGCCGCGGGCGATAACGAGCAGGCGATGCTGTACTTAAAGCGCGGCATGAATAAAAGCTACTATTCCGTGGCCTATAAGCGCTACCGCAACGCCATCCTGCGCGATAACCTCAGCGTGATCCTGACCGTGGTGATCGTGCTGATCATCGGCGGCGTGGCCGCGCACCGGATACTGAAAAAGCGACGGTTGAAAGCGGGGGATGCCAAGTGAAATCCCTGTTTAACAAGGAAAAATGGAAAACGCTGTTTTACACCGTCAACCATCCCGCCGACGGCTACTACTGGATTCGGCATCAGGATACGGGCAGCGTGGCGATCGCGGTGCTGCTGGTGATTTTGTTTTCGCTGTCGTATTCCCTCAACCGCATGTATGCCAGCTTTGTGGTCTCCAGCGTCAATCCCCGCTCGGTGGACAGCCTGCAGGAGCTGGGCGGCGTGCTGCTTTTGTACCTTATGCTGTGCGCGGGCAACTGGTCGGTTACCTGCCTGATGGACGGCGAAGGCCGCTTTAAGGATATTGCGATCGCCATCGGCTATGCCATGGTGCCGCTGATCATCACCTTTAACCTCGCCACAATTATCAGCCAGTTTGTGGCCGAAAACGAGGAAGGGTTTTACACCATTATCCTCATCCTGGGCATCGGCTACGGCGCGATCATGATGCTGACCGGCATCATGCAGGTGCACAGCTATTCGCTGGGCAAAACGCTGCTTACGCTGTTTTTAACGCTGCTGGCGGTGTTTGTCATCATCTTTCTGGTGCTGCTGATGGCCAACTTCATCGGGCAGATCATCACCTTTTTCCACAGCATCTACCTCGAGCTCGTATTCAGAACATAGGAGTAGCAACGCATGAAAGCAAGCAAGGCAAAACCGATCATCGCGGGAGAGTTTCTCCTGTGGCGCAAGCGTGCCATCCGCCGCGTGTTTTTGATCGCGCTGGGCGCGGTTGCGCTTGGCGTGCTGATCTATTTTGCCTATGTCATGCTGCACTTCCAGTTTTACAAGGGCTACCGCGCGGAGCTTACCGACCGTGCCTATACCACCGAGGAGGGCGCGGCGTTTGCGGCGCTCACCGATGATAATCCCTGCGTGGAGGGCATGGTGCTCGCCGCGGAAAATGAAAATTTCAAGCTCTATACCGACACCGCCTCTGCCGAGGTCGCGATTTACGATAAGCGAAACGGCGAGACGCTTTACTCCAATCCGCCGGACCTGGCGAACGATCCCATTGCCAACAACACCAACATGAATTACCTTAAGTCGCAGTTTTTGCTGGATTACTACAACGCCAGCCGCACCGCCGGCGTGTACGACAGCTATTCCATGTCCGTGGCGCGCGGGCAGGTGACGGCGGAGACGATCTCAGGCGGGATCCGCTACCGCTACGAGGTGGGCGAAAAGCCGGAGATCACCTTCTACGTGCCCACGGCGCTGTCGCCGGAAAAGTACGACGAGATCATCGCCGCGCTGGATGAAGCCGACGCCGGCACCATCAGCCGCGCCTACACCCTGGGGCTGGACGCCGACGGCATCTACGGGCTGATTTACTCCGCGCGCTCCAACCAGCGCACGCTGCGCAAGATTGACAAGGTGCTGCAGGCGGCGGGCTTTACGCAGGACGATTATTATACGCAGATGGCGCTGATAGATACGCAGGAAGAGGAAACCATGCTGTTTGTCATCGTGCTGGAGTACCGCCTGTGCGACGAGGGGCTGGAGGTCTCCCTGCCGGTCAGCCTGATGGAGGAGCAGGGCGGCGGGTACATCTACCGTGTGCAGCTGCTGCGCACCTTCGGCGCGGCGGGCACGGACGAGGACGGCTATATCGTCGTGCCCGACGGCGCGGGCGCGCTGATCGACTTCAACAACGGCAAAACCAATGCTGCGGCCTACACCCAGTACATCTACGGCATCGACCCGATCGACGCCACCTATACCCAGATCGAGAACACCGTGCCCGCGCGGCTGCCGCTGTATGGCATCTGCCGCAAAACCAGCTCCGTGCTGGCGACCGTCGAACGCGGCGCGACGCTGTGCTACCTCACGGCGGATATCGCGGGCAAGTACAACAGCTACAACGTCGTCTATCCGTCGTTTGTGCTGCGCAGCTACGATATCCTGTCGATGTTCGGGGTGTCCGGCACGGAGGCCGATCTGCCGATTTTGGAAAAGAACCTCTATGACGAGGATATTACCGTGCGCTATACGCTGCTGACCGACGAATATGCGGGCTACGCCGGCCTGGCCAACTATTACCGCGAGCGCCTGATCGCACAGGGCACACTCACCCCCAAGGCGGAGGAAAGCGGCGATATTCCGCTGTTCTACGATGTGATCGGCGGGGTGAAGGAAACGGCGCATTTCCTCGGCGTGCAGTATCAAAGCGTGCAGAAGATGACCACGTTTGCCCAGGCGCAGGAGATGGCGGAAACGCTGTATGATCTGGGCGTGGAAAACCAGATCGTAAATTTTCAGGGCTGGATGAACGGCGGCTATTACCACGACGCGGCCGACAGCGTGCACATTCTGGGCAAGCTGGGCGGCAAAAGCGGGCTGGAAGCGCTCAACGCCAAGGTGGCGGAGCTGGGCGGCACGCTGTATGCCGACGTCGCCTTCCAAAACGTGACGCTGATCTCCAGGCATTTCTCCCGCGCGTATGAAAGTGCGCGCTACTACGGCGCGGGCTATAGCGCCATTCTGGGGCAGGTCAACCCGGCGCTGCTGCGGCGCGCGGCCTCGCTGGGGTATCGGGAAACCATGTACTACCTGCTGTCGCCCAAGTTCCTGTCCCGCTATGTGGACGGCTTTATCAACGCCACGCGGAACCTAGACCTGGATGGCATCTCCCTGCGCGATCTGGGCGACGAGCTGCACTCCGACAAACGGCGCACCGAGGTCATCAGCCGTGAGGAAGCGCTGACGCTTGTAACCGATCAGCTGCAGGCGCTGGATGACACGGGCAGGCAGCTGCTGGTCAGCGGCGGCAACGATTACGCGCTGGCCTGTGCCGACGCGGTGATCAGCGCGCCGCTGTCCACTAACGAGTATTTTATCGTGGATGAAAGCATTCCGCTGTATTCCATGGTGGTGCACGGCTGTATCGACTATGCCGGGGAGCCGGTTAACCTGTCCGACAGCGCCGACTGGCGGCAGGAGCTGCTGCAGATGATCGAGTACGGCGCAAGCTGCCGCTACGCGTTTACTTGGGAGGACGCCGCCGAGATGAAGTATACCGGCCTGAGCCGCTATTACGCTACTACCTTTTCCGGATGGAAACAGAGTGCCGCGGCCTTCTATCAGGAGCTTAACGAGGCGCTCAGCCCCGTGTCCGGCGCGCAGATGACCGGCCATGCGCGCGTGGGCGACGTGGCGAAGGTCACCTATTCCAACGGCGTGACCCTTTATGTGAATTACGGCACGCAGACGGCAACCCTCGACGGGCTGAGCATCGGCCCGCAGGACTATCGCTTGGAGGGGGTTACGCCATGAAGAAATTCCGTCTGTCCATGAGCCGCAAACGCATGATCACCGGCATCCTGTTCATCCTGCCGTGGCTGGTGGGCTTCCTGTACTTTTATGTGCGCACCCTGTTTATGACGGGCGAGTTTTCCCTGTCGGAGATCGAAATCGCGTCCGGCGGCGGGTACAACCTGCTTTATGTCGGGCTGGAAAACTTCCGCTATGCGTTCCGCGCGCACGCTTCCTTTAAGCAGGTGCTGGCGACCTCCATGCTTGACATGGTGATCGATGTGCCGCTGATCATCTTTTTCAGCCTGTTTGTGGCTATGCTGTTAAACCGCAAGTTCAAGGGCCGCGCCGTGGTGCGCGCGATCTTCTTCCTGCCGATCATCCTCAATGCCGACGCCGTATCCGAGGCGCTGGCCATGCAGCTGCAGATGATGACGGGCGGCATTTCCACCGTCAGCTCGGAGATCGCCGCCTCGGCTTCCTCGTCGGTAAACATCAGCTACTATATTTCCCTGTTTGAAAACCTAGCCATGCCGCGCGTGGTGCTGGAGTACATCGTCAGCGCGGTATCCCGCATATCCGATATCATCACGGCCTCGGGCGTGCAGATCATCATCTTTATCGCGGCGCTGCAGTCCATCCCGCCCGCGCTGTACGAGGTATCGCGCATCGAGGGCGCCACCGGCTACGAAACCTTCTGGAAGATTACCTTCCCGATGGTCATGCCCCATATCATAACCAACGTGGTGTACACCGTGATCGACGCCTTTGCCAAGAGCGACGTGGTGGACCTGGCGTACGAGACCGCGTTTACCGATTATAACTACGGCTTAAGCTCCGTGTTCAGCCTGGTGTCCACGGTGCTGGTCAGCCTGCTGCTGGTGCTCGTGGTGCGCGCAATCCAAAAGCACACGTTCTACTATAACTGAGGGGAGGAAAAATCCATGGAAAAGCTGCGCGGCAGATGGCTGGCCATCAAGCAAAGCCCCGTGTATGACGACGTAAAAAGCGGCGTGAAAAAAACCGCGAAGGAAAAGCTGTTAAGCCTGCTGCGGTTTACCCTGATCGTGGGCATCAGCTATGTTATTTTAGCACCCGTGATCGGGCTGGTAAGCAGCTCCTTTTTCTCCAATTCCGATGCATACAGCCCCATGGTGTTCACCATCCCCATGCACCCGACGCTGGAAAGGTACGACCGCGCGATTGTGCACCTGAAGTACCTGCCCACGCTGGCGCGCACGCTGTTTTTCTCCTGTACGCTGACGCTTCTGCAGCTGCTGGTGTGCTCCATGACCGGCTACGGCTTTGCGCGCTTCCAGTTTCCGCTGAAAAAGATTTTATTCGCCTGCGTGGTGATCATGATCGTTATTCCGGCATACACCATCATGCTGCCGCTTTACATCACGTTCCGCAATTTTGACCCGCTGGGCATCGTAAGCCTTTTGACGGGCAGCCCGCAAAACCTGATGGGTACCACCTGGCCCGTGTACATCATGACGGCGCTGGGCTGCGGCCTACGCTCGGGGCTGTATATCTACATCTTCAACCAGTTCTTCCGCGGTCTGCCCCGGGAGATTGAGGAAGCCGCCTTTGTAGACGGCGCGGGCACCTGGTACACATTTTTGCGCATTATGCTGGTTAACGCCATGCCGGCGGTGATCACTGTTTCGGTGTTTTCACTGGTGTGGCAGTACAACGATACGTTCTTTGGCCGCCTGTTCCTGATTTCCAACGACGTATTGCTTTCCAAGCGCGTCGCCACCCTGCAGACCAACATTGCCACACTGGACAAAGTGCTCGACCCGTCCATCCAGCAGCTCTACGTCAGCGCCGGCATCGTGCTGATGATCCTGCCCATGGTGATCCTGTACCTGCTCTTGCAAAAGCGCTTCGTTGAAAGCGTAGAGCGCAGCGGCATCGTGGGATAACGACTGAACCTAAGTAAACGCTGATTAAATCCTTTATACGCTAGCAGGCCATATTTCCACCAGCTTGGGTCTGCAGAACCTTCGACGTAGCGCTGCTACTACCTCAGGTTCCGCAAACCTAATCTGATGAAAATCTACCCCACTATCGCACAAATGCTTTAATCATCGTTTACCTAAGCCCGGAATGGGCACAATTATAAGGAGGGAAACCTATCATGAACAAAAAGTTAACGGTACTACTGCTTTGCGTAGCGCTCACACTCGGCATGGTATGCGGCGTCGCATCCGCCACCGAGGCGGCTGCGCCCAGCATCGACTTTGAGGACGGCTTGTACGGCTTTGCGGGCATGGATATGTCCGCGGGCAACGCCGATGCGTCTGTGCTGTCCGTTGTGGACTACAACGGCTCCAAGGCCCTGAAGGTCGAGGTGCAGGGCAAGGTGCCCTACGTCATCTTCGAGATCTCCGCCCTGTTGGGCGAAGATGTAGCCAAGGTCGCGGCCGTGTCCATGGACATTGGCATTGACAACGGCGCGGACGGCAAGTTCTACGCCTGCTCCGGCCGCATCTACAAGTACTTCGGCACGGATCTGGAAAAGACGTATGACGAGTGGGCGGTCTATCTGGCGTCCAAAAACCCCAACACCGCCAAGATGGAAATGGATGAGGACGAAGCATTCCTCGCCGACGCGGGTAATTACATCGTCGTATCCAAAGAAACCGACAATTACGCCACCAAAACCGGCGATACCCCCGTATCGATGTACATCGACAACGTGTACTTCTACGATGCCGAGGGCAACGTGCTGCCGGTGGATACCGCCGCGCTGTTTGTGCCGCGCGACACCGAGACCGACTGGTCCAATCTGACGATTGTGGACCATGAAGTGGATCTGGGCATGGCTGGCGCCGGCGGCGCATGGAGCCAGGGCGCGGACGGCAATACCCTTGCCAACGGCGGCACGCTGGATCCCGCGGTCATCACCGAGGATTCCATCATCACCATCTACTACTCCGGCGAAGGCAACATGTGGCTGGTGGGCGTATCCGGCGGCAACCCCAACGGCGACTGGATCCGCATTGCGCAGGAAACCGCCGCCATCAACGACAGCCACACCATGGCGCAGGTCACCGGCGCGCAGATCATTGAGGCGCTGGGTGCGGACTTCGGCACGACGCTGGCCAAGCTGCAGTGCGAGTCGGACCAGGATTGGGAAGTTACAAAGGTAACGATCGGCACCAAGGCCGACGCGCTGTACGGCCTTAAGGACGCTGTGGACTGCGGCGTGGCCGCATCGGGCGGCGCGTGGAGCCAGGGCGCGGACATCTATACCACCAACGAAGGCGGCACCTTTGACGCCGCTGCCATCGTGCCCGGCACGGTGTTCAACATCAACTTCAACGGCGAAGGCAGCATGTGGCTGGTGGGCGTATCCTCCGGCAACCCCAACGGCGACTGGATCCGCATTGCACAGGGCGAGGCCCTGCAGTACGACGGCAACGCGCAGGTGACCTACGATCAGATCGTGGCCGCGCTGGGCGAGGACTTCGCCTCCACGCTGGCCCGTATCCAGTGCGAAAGCGATATGGACTGGGAAGTGTATTCCGTCACCTTCGGCACGGCCGTGGAACCCTACGCGGAAGCCGTCGACCAGATTGATCTGGGCGCGGCCGGCGCAGCCGGTGCGTGGACGCAGGGCGCGGACATCTACACCCCGCTTGAAAACGGTACCTTTGACGCGGCGTCCATCGTGCCCGGCACGGTGATCACCGTCAATTACGCCGGCGAGGGCGACATGTGGCTGGTGGGCGTATCCTCCGGCAACCCCAACGGCGACTGGATCCGCATTGCGCAGGGCGCGGCCAAGAAAAACGCCAAGGGCGACAAAGTGCAAATCACGTACGATCAAATCGTGGAAGCCCTGGGCGCGGACTTTGCCTCCACGCTGGCCCGCATCCAGTGCGAGAGCGATCAGGACTGGGAAGTTTACTCCGTTACGCTGGGCACGGCGGCTGAATAAGGAATAGGAGGAAAAAATCAATGAAAAACATGAACAGGATTATCGGCTTTTTGCTGGCGCTGACCCTTGTGGTCACCAGCCTGAGCGCGGTCGCCTTTGCAGCCGACGAGACCCGCAACATCACCATTGGCCTGTGGTGGGATAAGTACTACGATTCCACGGAGGATTCCGTGGAGGACAACCCGTCCTATTCCGGCACGGTCGCCGATCAGCTGATGTTTGACGTTGTGGCCAAGGTGGAAGAAAAATACAACGTCACCCTCGAGTATATGAACCTCACCTATACCGGCGTGCAGGAGAGCATCAACACCTCCATCCTTGCCGGTACGCCGGACTGCGATATCTACCTTGTGGATACCGCCATCGGCATCCCCGCCGTGATGAACGGCTATGCGCTGGACATGAAAACCATCCTGCCCGAGGACAGCGACCTGTTTACCGATAAAGTGGTCATGAACTATCTGGACCTGGGCGACGGCGGCGCATACATGCTCAAGCCCGTGGCGGCCCAGACCCAGGTGGAAAGCACCTATCCGCTGATGTTCAACCTACAGATGATCCAGGATGCCAACCTGGAAGACCCGCGCGACCTGTACGCCCGCGGCGAGTGGACCTGGGACAAGTTCCTGGAGTACTGCATCGCGCTGACCAAGGACACCAACGGCGACGGCGTGACCGATGTGTACGGCTTTGCGGGCTATCAGGGCGAGTGGTTTGAGAACATGCTGATGTCCAACGGCACCTATGTGGCCGCCACCGACACCGAAAACCTCTCCAGTCCCGAGGTGGCCGAGGTGCTGCAGTTCATGCAGGACATGTACCTCACCTACAACTGCGCCTATCCGTACGACACGTCCGATCCCAGCAACATCATGCGCTGGATCTATCGCGACGGCAAGTGCGCGTTCTCACCCGGCGCGGCGTGGATCCTGTCGCAGAACGACGACTACAACTGGGATGGCAACGCCGCGTCTTCCCTCGAGTTTGACATGGTGTTCGTGCCGTGGCCGGTAGGCCCCAGCGGAGACCAGGATACAAACAAGATGAAGCTGACCAACGGCGAGTTCTACATCATCCCCGTCGGTGTGGAGGATCCCGAGCTGGTCTATAACGTATTCTACGATTTCACCAACTGGTACGACAGCGACGTCTCCATCCGCGACGACGAGGAGACCCTCAACTGGTGGTATTCCTCCACCAGCGACGATCTGGACATTCAGGACAGCAATTTCGAAGTCATGTTCGAGTGCGGCCTGAAAGAGCAGTTCGACCTTGTGTCCTCCA
>DAOPIR010000006.1:0-40459 GCA_035399245.1 Candidatus Limiplasma sp. | reverse complement strand
GATTTTCAAATCCAGGTTCACATGGGGGCGCTCCAGCTCTAGGGCCAGTTTGTCGTTGTGCACATACGGCCCTTCACCGTCCGTCTCATGGTTGAAGCCCCGCCACAGCGCCTGCCCATAGCGGAACGGATCATACGTCTCCCGCAGGCTTGTGATCGAAAAGCCGTCCGGCAGCGTCGGTGGCACAATCGGCAAATCCAGCAGATACACGGCGTCGCGCTCCTGCTCCTGGGTGGGCCTGTATCCCTGCTGCATGGCAAGGGTTTGTAATGCCAAGTCCCCGTCCCGTATCAGCACCGCAAATTGGCCGTCTTTGTCCAGGTTATCCTGCGCGTACATAAGCATCTCGCCCCGCAGGGCTTCATACCCCGGCAGCGCCAGCAGATATGCCCGGCCCAATTCGCAGTCGTAGGTCGCGGCGGCTACCACCGTGCCGTCGTCTTCCCACAGGCCGATCTTTGGTAAACCGCTCGCGTCCAGATAGCTGTGGGTAATCATCCAGTCCCAGCGCCCGAAGTGGTAATTGCCGGAATCCAGCGTGATTAAAAAGTCGCGCAGCCTGCGGTAATCCGCGCCAAACAGCGGTGCCGGATGGTAGGTTTGAAACTTGGCAGACATGGTATCCCCCTTGTTATGCATCTGTTATGAAAACGGTTTGATTGCCCTGTCATCGTACCATACAAACCTTCGGCACACCAGATAAACATACGGATCGCCGTTTTCCCTTCCGCCGCGCAGCGTAAAGCGGGCAAGCGACTGCGCTTGCCCGTATAAGATATCCGATTGTGGCTTATACTTCTATCGTTTGCATTTCATCGGCTTTTAAGTAGAAGGAAATGCGATTGGCGCCGATGGTCACCGTGCCGCGCTGGGGCTGGGAGGTAAGGTTTGCCAGCGCAATCCTGCCCGGCTTGGGATACCATGCGCAGTCCACCATCGGGTTATCGGTTACGGTCTCATGCTCCGTTTTGCCGGTGAGCAGCGCAAGCAGCAGCCGTGCGCTGCGGGGGCTGTAGCGCCAGCCGCCGGCGTAGATGCCCTGTCCTTTGCCAAATGCATGCCGCGCAAGCGCAAGCTTATCGTCCTCGCCAAGCCATACTTCCGTTGCGGCGTCCGACAGGTACGCCGTCGGATGGCAGGGTACGTCGGCGCCGATTTTCGCCAGCTCCGCGGGCATTTTTACCGCGGTTTGCCACTTGCCATGGCAGCTGTTTTCCCCCAGGTTTATGCCCAGCACCTGCGCCATGCGCAGCTTATTGGTATAGCCTTCCACAGCGGACGGCTCATTGACACCCAAAAACGTACCGCCCGCATGCACAAACGCGGTCACAGCTTCTACGATCCGTACATCCTGCCACAGTTCGCCGCCGCTCCATGCCGTGCCCCGGCGCCCCGCGCAGATCAGCGCGTCGGCGTCTTGCAGCGCGCCGCGTTTTACATCGTCAAAACTGATAAAGGTAACATCCAGCGGCAGCCCCGCCAGGCACTCGATAATATGAATTAAATCATGATCGGCCACCTCGTGGAAATGGCCGGAGAGCGTCCATGAGCGCAGCTTGCCCCATGCGGTCAACACCGCAACCCGGCACGGCAGCACATAGGCTCCGCCGCCTTCGTGCATCGTTTTGATGCGCCGGAACTCACCGGTAATATCATCAATCGCTTCCAAAAACTCGGGAAAGCCCTCGGTAAGGTGCAGATAGCCGCCCAGCCCGATGCGGTCCACCGGCTTGCGCAGCAGCGCGCGGCGCACCTGCCGCCAATAGGTCTTGGCATCGCGCGCGGGATCGCCGCCTTCCATAAAGGTGGGCGCGCCGCCAAGCCCCACGGGAAACAGGTATGGATGCAGGCGGATTTCATGCGTCTGCACGGGCACATCGGCGCACAGCCGCACCTCAAAGCCGGAGAATACGCACTTGATCAGCCCGTCAAAGCGCATGTTTGCAAATTCGCCGTTATACGGTTCCATGCCGATCCAGCTGTCGTCGTAAAACACATAAGCCTGTTTGCCATAGCGGTGCACGATATCCGTCAGTTCCCGTGTAAAGCCGGCCACAAACCGCTGCACAAAGGCCATCCAGTCGCGCTTTTTTTGGCTGGGCACATCGTGTCCCGGACTGCGGCGGCTGTTTTTGATAAAGTCCTCCGCCGTCATGGCGTAGCCGTATTCCGCTTCAAACGCGGAAAGCATGCGCGGGCTGACGGTAAAATCATAGCTCGACCAATCGGTAAACAGATATTGGTTGCGCTCGCTGCTGCCCCAGATCCACGCAAAGTTATAAAACAGCGAGGTAAACCGTACGATGTCGGTGTTGGGGTTGCGCTCGCACCAGTCCGTCAGCCACTGTTTGAGATACGCCTGCGCCTCGGGATACACGGGATCCACCTGCATGAGATGCTCCTGATCCCAATGGTTGGTGGTGTGGTTGTACATGGAAATCTCTTCCCAGATACGCCACACAAAAAAGCTGACCGTATAGCTGTGCCACGCCGTGCCGCGGATGGATACGCTTCCCGTATCGGCACAGTATTCCCAGCAGTCCGGCCCAAGCAATGTGCCGGTGGTGCGGTCGTACACCTGCCAGCGCTTAAGCGCCTCGGGCGAAGCGTTGATGCGAAACTGTTCGGCAAAAAAGTCCTCCATCAGCAAAATTTCGCACCGCTCCCCGTCGCACACGCGCGGCGAGGTGGACAGGATGCACTGCTGGCGGCAATTTGGATGCGCCTGAATCCATTGGTTATGCTGGCGAATGATACAGATGGTGGAATAGATGGAAAAGCCCGCGTTGAGAATGCTCTGCGAAAGCGTGGTACCGTCGCAATCGCGGATGGCATCGGCGCCCCAGCGCCCGGCTAACGCAAGCGAAAGCGCCTCATATCCCGCTTCTCCCGGCAGGGTGAAGCTTCCGCTGTTCCAATCGTTCATGCCTTTACTCCTCTGTTTGGTTTATGGCCGCCAGGAACGCCAGCGCCAGCCCTTGCCCCCAGCCCTGCGTCCACGTACGGGAAATCTTCCGGTATCCGTCCAGATCGTTCATCACGGCCGTGCCGCCGGACACATGCAGCACGCGTCCGTCCGGTGAAATGCTGCCAAGGATCGCGTCGTAGGCTTTTTCCACATATGACGTATGCAGCGGATTGCCGTTTTTCACCATGGCGGCGGCAATGCCGCAGGAAGCGGAAAGCTCTTCGTAGCTTTCGGTATCATCCAGCACCGTACGCCACAGACCGTCTTCGGTCTGCAGCTTTTTAAGCCCCGTCAGCTGGTCGCGCACGGAGCACTCAATATCCATAAACGGCGGGTACAGATACGGCTCGGGCAGCGTCCACTTGACCTGCGCCATGGTATAGGCTGCCCAGGCATTAGCGCGTGCCCAGTAAAAGCCGGACATATGGTCCTTGTTGATATTGTTGTAGCCGTGGTACCAAAGCCCCGTCGCCTTATCCTGCAGATAGACGATATGCCAGTAGTACTGGTTCAGGGCATCGTCGATCAGGGTTTTGTCCTTGGTAAGCACCCCATAGCGCAGCATAAAATAGGCGGCCATAAACAGGGTGTCCGCCCAGGCCTGCTCGGGAAAATCGTTGTTGACGGAAACGGTATGTTGCAGCACCCGATCGCCGAAGCGCAGTGCGTGATTGCTGAGATAATCAATTTTGGACGCGGCGGTCTGCAGATACAGATCCTCCCCCGTCGCGCTGTACAGCGAGAGCAGGCAATGCCCCATCGCGCAGGTATTGACCGTCCATGCGGGCAGCCCCAGCGCGATCAGCTCATCCACCCTGGCCTTAAGCAGGCTTAGGTATTCCTGCTTGCCGGTTGTTTCAAATGCGCGGGCAACGCCGTAATACGCCACGCCGCAGGGCCAATCCCACGGCAGATCCATCTCCATGGTTTTACGCACAACGGCATCCATGGCGGCCGGCAGCTGCTTACGGGTTACGTTGAGTTTCATGGTGTTCTCCTTATCCGTCTTTGCTATAGATACGGTAGGCTGTTTTTACTTCATAACCGAGCACAAGCGAAGTGAAAAGGACGCCCCCTTTTCCTGTAGAGGGCAAGGGGACGTCCCATGGTCTTATCTTGCCGTGTTATTCAATCGTGGGCAGCTTGGTGGTGCTGCCTGCTTCGTATGCGGCCAGACGCTCGTCGATGATCTCCTGATAGCCGGCGTCCAGATACTTCTGGCTCAGTTCGGCATAGAGGGTATCAAACTCGGCGGGATCACACTTGGTCAGCTGCACGCTGTACTCCTGGTACAGGCTCAGCAGTGACGCGGAGTATTCGCTCTCGCTCTCGATGGCGACGGCGAACACCGGATCGGAATAGGAATGGCCTGCATCGGCAATTTCCTTGAGGGAATAGTAATTGTCGATCAATGCCTGCGTGAAGTCCTGCGGCAGGCCCTGCGGCGCGATGGCGGCGATGGTCTGCTCGATGGTGCCAACCTTCTTGGAGGCGTGCACGCAGCAGGTCATGTCGATGTTCATGTTGTGGTTGAGCATGTATTCGCCGGTGTAGTCGCCGTAAACAACGGGCAGGCCGTCTTCGTCATACTCAAAGGTGATGCCTTCGATGCCGTTTTCCATCACGGCCAGGGTCTCGGGCTGCGCCATCCACTCCAGGTACATCCAGGCAGCCTTAAGCTGATCTTCGGTCGCCAGAGACGAGAAGCCGACGATCATGCCAAAGGGATTGTCAGAACGGAACTGCGGGAAGTCCACAACGCCTTCTTCAACAACCCAATCGGCGGGCACGATGGCCAGCTCGGCGTCGGGATTGTTCTCATAGAACGCGGTCAGCCATGCAACATTGGCGGACATATAGCCGCCGTAACGGAAGCACTCGCCGTTGATGAAGTTGGTCTGCCACTGCGAGGCGCCGCCGCTGCCGGACATCTCGGCAAGGTCCAGCTCATACTCGGGCGAATAGAGGCCGAGGCTGTATTCATAGTTCTGCCGCTTCAAGAGCTTGTAGGTCGGATACCAGCTCAGGCTCGCGGTGCCCAGGCTGGAGTGCTCGGCCCATTCGGCCTCGTCCACGGGATAATCGCGGAACGCAAAGTTGGTAACATAGGCGGATTTGGGGATCATCAGGCCCAGCGGATAGTCCGCATAGCCCGCTTCCTTCACGGCCTGCAGCGCGGCGATGTACTCCGCATAGTTGGTGGGGGTGGCAATGCCCAGCGCATCCAGCCAATCCTTGCGGTACACGTCCACATAGGTGTAGGTGGTGTTGTAGTACGGACGCTCGGTCAGCACGAAGTAGTTTTCGCCGTTGATCTGGGAATATCCCAGCTGGTTGTTGTCAACCATCGCCTGATAATAGGTGGGGGCGACTTCGGCAAACGCGTCAAGGTCGATCGCCTGCATGGCGCCGTCATTGGCCCACTGGGCAACTTTCGGATAGTCATACTCCATCAGGATGGTGGGGGTATCGCCGGCCGCGATGAGCAGCGAGTACTTTGTCATCACGTCGCCGCGGGGAATGGCGACATACTGTACGTCGATGTTGTACACATCGCCGAATGCCGTCTGTACCCACTGCGTCCAATAGTTGTCATCCACAGCGGGATAACCTTCCTTGGAACGGTCGTAAACGGGAATGGTGATGCTTACGGTTTCTGCAAACGGTTCGGCATCAATCGTACCGCCGACAGGGGTCTCTACTTCGGTCTCGGCCAGCGATGCTGCGGGCAGCACCATGCCCAATACCAAAACCAGAGCCAAGAGGGTTGTCAAGATTTTCTTCATGAGGGTTCCTCTCCTTTTAATTTTTTATGTTAATGATCAGCCTTTGACTGCGCCGATCATTACACCCTTAACGAAATATTTCTGCACGAACGGATAGACACAGATGATGGGAAGCGTGGCGAACATGACCATGGCGGCCTGCAGCACCTCCGGCGTGGATTCGACCGCCGCGCCCTCGGACAGGCTGATGGCGTCGGCTCCGGAGTTAAGAACCATGTTGCTTAATATATACTGGATGGGCTGCAGCGCCTTTGTGTTAATGTAATACTTCGCATCCGCATACGCGTTCCAGCGGCCGACCGCGTAAAACAGCGACAGCGTCGCGATGATCGCCTTGCTGAGCGGAAGGACAATCTTAAACAGGATCTGGAAGTGGGTTGCCCCGTCCAGAAACGCGGCCTCCTCCAGGCTGTCGGGAATGGTGGACTGGATAAAGGTTTTCATGATCAGCATATTAAACGGGGAAAACGACAGCGGCAGGATCAGCACCCACATCGTATCCAGCAGATTGAGCTGTTTCATCAGCAGGTACTCGGGGATCAGGCCGGCGCTGAAATACAGCGTGAACAGGATCATCAGCGAAAAGAAATTACGGCCCACCAGATGCCTGCGCGACAGCGGATAGGCGGCGCAGGTGGTGACGACCATGCCGATGGCCGTAAACAATACCGTAACCAGAACGGTATAAAGCATGGAGTGGGTCAGCTGTCCATCCTGAAAGATGGAGGTGTATGCTTCCAGGGTAATATCCTTGGGGACCAGCGTAACCTGCTTGGCAAGCACCGCCGAGTTGCCGGAAATGGATTTGGCCGCGATATGCACAAACGGCAGGATGCAGGTCAGGCAAAGAATAATAATGATCACAATGATGATAATGTCCCCGATGGTCACATGCATCTTCATGCCGGTCGTGCCCGTCAGCTTTTTGGTGTTCGTCGCTTCCATCACGCCACCCCCCTAAATCAGCCCCGATTCGCCAAGCTTTTTGGCAAACCGGTCAGCGGCCAGCACGAGGATGAACCCGAGCAGCGATTGGAACAGGCCCACGGCCGTGGCTTTGGAGAAGTTGCCGCCCGCGAGGCCTTTTTCGTAGATATAGATGGCCAGCTGGTACTGGTAGTCCTTCACCAGCACATTGCCAAACGAGGCAAGGCGCTCGTAGTTGGAGCCCATAATGCGGCCCAGGTTCAGGATCAGCAGGGTAACCATGGTCGGGCGGATGCCGGGCAGGGTGATATGCCACATCTTGCGCATGCGGTTGGCGCCGTCCACGGTAGCCGCTTCGTACAGCTCGCCGCTGATGCCGGTGATCGCCGCCAGATACAGTATCGTGCCCCAGCCCATGTTCTGCCATACCGCCATCAGCAGGTAGGTAACGGCCCAGTGGAACTTTTCCGTCAGGAACGGGATGCCCTCGCTGATCAGGCCGGCGTCCATCAGCGTGATGTTTACCAGCCCTGTGGACGGCCGAAACAGCGTATACGACACGCTGGCGATGATAACCCAGCTCAAAAAGTGCGGCAGATACAAAATCGTCTGCGATACCTTTTTAAAGCGGGGATAGCGCAGCTCGTTGAGCATCAGCGCCAGAATGATCGGCACGGGAAAGCCGATGGCAAGATCCAGAAAATTGAATATCAGGGAATTTTTCAAAGCGCGCAGAAAATCCGCGTCTTTGAAAATCTTTTCAAAGATTTTCAAGCCGACATATTCGCTGCCGGAATATCCTCTGGCAGGCTTGTAGTTCATAAAGGCGATCCGAAGTCCCGGGTAGGCCGCATACTTGAAAATGATCACAAACGCAACCGGAAGGATCAGCAGCACGTAAAGCTGCCAATCGCGCTTGAGCGCGTTTCTCAGGCTGCGTGGGATCAGTCCGTTGCGGGGCTGGTTGATAGCCGGTTGCGTAACCTTCAAGTGGGTGATCCTCCAACTCGTTTTCGGTAGACAAGGGGTAAGTTTGTCCTTTTTATGCCTTTAATATACCGATCTGTACAAGCGGAATCCATCGAATATCAACCAATAATTATGCGTTTTCTACTTTTTATTTTTACCAAATCCTACTATTTTGTGAAATTCATTCGGTTTTTCTGGGATCTTTTCCCTTTCTATGCGGTTTTGTGTGCGATAGATGGTTGAAATTGCCCACTATATCTGGTAGAGTAACGGCAGGGAGGGAGAGCCATGGCCAGACGTGCCCGCCAGGTAATTGAATATCGCGTATACGAGCTGAATATCGATTTTCCGGCGCTGCTGCTGGACGGCGAGCAATGGCATATTTCGGATGTCAAAAGCAAGCGCCTGCACTTTCACAACTGTCTGGAAATCGGCGTATGCCATACCAATTCCGGCACGCTGCTGGTACGCGACGAGCCGTTTACCTTCCATGCCGGCGATGTAACCGTGCTGCCGCGGCATGTGCCCCACACCACCTATTCCTCCCGCGGGATGACCAGCCTGTGGAGCTATTTGTTTGTGGATCTGCGTGAGCTTCTATCCGAGGTGCTGCACACCGATGAGGATTTTGAGCTGGCCAGCTTCCATCCGCAGAATTTCATTCACCTGTTCAAGGGCGACGAATATCCGAAAATTCATTTTCTGGCGGACAGCATTATCGACGAGCTGAAGACCCGGCAGGCGCACTATCAGGAGGCCACCAAGGGGCTTCTGATCGCGCTGTTTTTTGAAATCACGCGCGCGCTCAAGGCAAGCGCCGACAGCACACCCGTCAAAAAGCGCAAGGACACTCTGGTGCTTACGCCGGCGCTGAACTACATCAACGAATACTATATGCGGAAAATTTCCGTGGATGATCTGGCGGAAATGTGCCATCTGTCCACCACGCATTTCCGGCGGCTGTTTTTTTCCATCATGGGCTCCAACCCGCATAACTTTATCAACCAAACCCGCATTTCACGCGCCTGTACCATGCTGCAAACCACCGACGACGCCATCCTGAGCATCGCCGAGACCGTCGGCTTTGTCTCGGTGTCCAGCTTCAACCGCTGTTTTCAGCAAATGGTCGGCATCACGCCGCGCCGGTACCGCACCCCCGAGCATCAGGGCAAAAAGCCGCAGCGCCCGCAAAGCATCGTGCAATATCGGGGCTGGGTAGCGCCGGATTTATAATAATCTGTTATACTACAGGGAAAGGCAGGGTTTGCCATGCAATCCACACCCTTTTGCAGGCGCTGCTTGTTGGAGGAAACACAAGGCGGACAATCCCTGTATAATTTGATCCGGCAGCGTATCGCGCTGCTGCCCGAAGAGGAACGGGCAAGCGGCGCGGAGTACGAAAGGCGGCTCAAGCTTTGCAGGGAATGCGATCAGCTCAACCGGGGCACCTGCGCACAGTGCGGCTGCTACGTGGAGATCCGCGCAGCCAAGCGCGCACTGCACTGCCCGCACAGCAATCCAAAATGGTAATATTTTTTGAGAGGAACTAAGCCTATGATTACGATCAAGCTCAATCCCGCACAGGAAATGGGAACCATCAACAAAAACATTTACGGCCATTTTTCAGAGCATCTGGGACGCTGCATTTATCAGGGAATGTTTGTCGGTGAAAATTCTTCCATTCCCAACCAAAACGGCATGCGCACCGATGTGGTCGAAGCGCTGAAAAACATCCGCGTCCCTGTGCTGCGCTGGCCGGGCGGCTGTTTTGCCGACGAATACCACTGGGAGGACGGCATCGGTCCCAGGGAAGGCCGCAAGCGCATGGTCAACACGCACTGGGGCGGCGTGGTGGAGGATAACTCCTTCGGCACGCACGAGTTTCTGGAGCTGTGCCGGCAGATCGGCTGCGAGCCCTACATCAACGCCAACGTCGGCTCCGGCACGGTGCGCGAGATGGCCGAGTGGGTGGAATACCTAAACAGCGACGGCGATTCCACCGTGGTAAAAAAGCGCTGGGCCAACGGCCGCAAGGACAGCTACGGCGTCAAATACTGGGGCGTCGGCAATGAAAACTGGGGCTGCGGCGGCAATATGGAGCCCGATTATTACGCCCACGAATACCGCCGCTACCAAACCTACTGCCGCAACTACGGCGACCACAAGCTGTACCGCATTGCCTGCGGCGCAAATGCCGGCGATTACAACTGGACCGATACGGTAATGAAAATTTCCGCCCGCTATATGGATGCGCTGACGCTGCACTGCTACACCCTGCCCACTGGCGATTGGAAGGACAAGGGCAGCGCCACCAAGTTTGACAAGACCCTGTACTACAAAACCCTGCAAGGCGCGCTGAAGATGGACGAGCTGGTGACCAGGCACCTGCAAATCATGGACAAGTACGATCCCGAGCACCGCGTCGGCCTGATCGTGGACGAGTGGGGTGCCTGGTACAACGTGGAGCCCGACACCAATCCCGGCTTCCTCTACCAGCAAAACACCATGCGTGACGCGCTGCTGGCCTCGATGACGCTGGACGTGTTCAACAAGCACTGCGACCGCGTGGTGATGACCAACATCGCCCAGATCGTCAACGTGCTGCAGTCCGTTATCCTGACCGAGGGCGGCAAAATGGTGCTCACCCCCACCTATCACGTGTTTGACCTGTACAAGGCGCATCAGGACGCCACGCTGGTGGCGCACGAGGTGCAGTCCTCCACGGTGGGTATCGGCTACGCGCAGGTGCCCGACATCAGCCTGACGGCATCCAAAAAGGACAAGCTTTTAACCGTAACCCTGTCCAACCCGTCGCTGGACCAGGCCGTTGATCTTTCCCTGGCGCTGGGCGGCGTGCGCAAGGCCGAGGGCCGCCTGCTGACCGGCGCGATGGACGCGTACAACGATTTTGACCACCAGACCGACGTTGCCATCCAGCCGCTGACCGGCATTGCCGTCACCGCGGACGGCATCGGCTGCACACTACCGCCCTGCAGCGTGGCCGAGCTTACGCTGGCGCTGTAAGCCGCACGGCAGTCGGCGCCGCAGTGCGATACGGCCGGCTGAAAAACGCTTATGAAAAATGAATTCTCGTTCAGAAATGAAGAGGATTCCTGTTATAAATGTAAAATATACCTATCAAAGACACACTGATGACCGACCGACAGTTTCCCAATTATCCTGCACAACCAACCTAAATAACAACCTATACACTGCACGATCGTCGATATAGAGTATGACAGCCGAACATACGGAATACCCGCGCCTGATTCCATGAAGGGCGGTGTTTTCTGTGTGCAAGGCACGTACCGTGAAACAAAAGCAAATGCAACTCCTCGTGCTGACGACGCCCGCATGTCCAGCTCGTATTTGCAGTTGAGAAAGGAGAACCGTATGAGCAAGCTGAAAGAAGCCATCCAAACCCTCGCGCTCGATCTCGCTGTATCCAGCGTATTACGCTCCCCCGTGAAAAATTTTCCGCGGCTGGTCAACTGGTTTGAAAAATTTGATAAGCAAGGCGATTATGCCCACATCATCCGCGGTGTGCGCCCCATCGCAAGCGATCCGGACAACAACTGGAATCAATATGTCATCAACCTGTGCAATGACATTGATCATAAAGAATTGAAGGCCATCGTGCATAATTTTGCCGTGAATGCAAGCTTTAAGGGCAAAAACCGGCAGGAAGCGTGCAAAAACAAGTTCGGATGCCGCATCCCCTGGGCCATCCTGATGGATCCCACCTCCGCGTGCAACCTGCACTGCATCGGCTGCTGGGCCGCCGAGTACGGCAACAAGCTCAACATGACCTACGAGGAGCTTGATTCCATTATCAAGCAAGGCACGGCGCTGGGGACGTTCTTTTATATCTATTCCGGCGGCGAGCCGCTGATGCGCAAAAAGGACATCATCCGGCTTTGCGAGGCGCACCCCGACTGCCAGTTCCTGGCGTTTACCAACGGTACGCTGATTGACGAAGCCTTTGTGGAAGACATGAAACGCGTAAAGAACTTCGCCCCCACCATCAGCGTGGAAGGCTTTGAAAAGGAGACCGACGCCCGCCGCGGCAAGGGCACCTATGCCAAGGTGGAGCGCGCCATGGCGCTGCTGAAAAAGAACAAGCAGTTCTTCGGCGTCTCCTGCTGCTACACCAGCCAGAATGTGGATGCCATCGGATCGGAGAAATACTTTGACCAGATGCTTGACTGGGGCGCGAAATACTGCTGGTTCTTTACCTACATTCCCGTCGGCAAGGACGCCGTGCCCGAGCTGATGGTATCGGCCGAGCAGCGCAAGTTTATGCTCGACCAGGTGCGCGCGTTCCGCAAAACCAAGCCGATCTTCACCCTCGACTTCTGGAACGACGGCGAGTTCTCCCACGGCTGCATCGCCGGCGGCACCAGCTACCTGCACATCAACGCCAACGGCGATTACGAGCCGTGCGCGTTCATCCATTATTCCAACTGCAACATCCGCCACAACACGCTGATCGAGGCGCTGCAGAGCCCGCTGTTCAAGGCGTACCAGATCGGCCACCCGTGGAACGAAAACCTGCTGCGCCCCTGCCCGCTGCTGGATAACCCCCACAAGCTGGCCGAGATCGTGGACGCCGCCGAGGCGCACTCCACGGACTTTCAGTGCCCCGAGGATGTGCACGTGCTCACCCAGAAATGCGTCCACGCCGCGGAGTGCTGGGCGCCGATCGCCGACGCCATCTGGGCGCAGAACCCCAAGAGTGAAAAGTACAAGGCGACGCACAAGGCGGACGCTTAAGCCTGCTGCGTTTCCTGCTTTTGCAGCAGCAGCTTGAAGCCGTAGAAGACCAGCAGCGCGCCCACGGCGATATTCAGGATTTGGATCACGATCTGCGGCAGAAAACCGGACAGTACGCTGCCCAGCGCCGCGATCGCGGACAGAAACGTAAGCGTGGACAGCACACAGCCCGCAGCAAACCGCGCCAGCTGGCGTTTGCTCCAATGGTTTTGCGCCATCTGCGCGGTAAACATGCTGCTCCAGAACACGATGGTCAGCGGATTGGACGCCGTGAGCACAAACCCCTGCCAGAACAAGCTGCCGCCGGACACGGCGGAAAACAGCGTAATGCTTGGCAGCAGCCGGATATCCAGCGCGTCAAGCCCGATATTCAAGCCAAACACCACCAGCACCAGGCAGCCGAGCCACCGCACGGCTGCCTTTACCTTTTCCCTGCGCAGCAGCGCGGCGGCGCCCACGCCGGACAGCACGATGAACAGCGCGTCCACCAGCGCCACGGCCAGCACAATCTGCTCACCGCTGCCAAAGCCGTAGGCTGTTGACGTTTGGAACACCAGAAAGCACATCGGCCCCACCGCCAGCTGTAAAAGCATGCCGAAGCGAAATCCCTTCAAAAGTTCTGTCATAGTTCCTCTTTCAGCGGCAGCAATGATATCATGGTGTTGGTCGCTGCCACCCCGGGAATGGTTTTCAGTGTTTGGGAGATAAACGCTTCCAGCGCCCCCATGTTTTCCGCCGCCACCTTCAGCAGATAGTCCTGCACCCCCGCCACGTGATGGCACTCCAGCACATCGCTCTGGCGGAGCATCGCATCCCGAAAGCCCCGGATGTTCTCCGTGCCGTCGATATTGACCAGCATAAACGCCAGCAGCGGTTTACCTGTCTTTTCACGGTCCAGCCGGACGGTATACCCGCGGATGATCCCCGCGCTCTCCAGCTTGCGGATCCGCTCCGCCACCGCCGGCACGGAAAGGTTTACCTGCTTGCTGATCTGCGAGGCCGACGCCCGCGCGTTTTCCTTCAGCGCATCTAGAATTGCGGCATCTATGATATCCATTGCGTATACCTCCTATCCCGAGTATTTTATCATAATATTAATATATTTCAGCTAATATTTATATATTCAATAAAAGTTAAAGTATCTTATTGGAAACACTTTAACTTTTATTATTTCCGTGTTCTGTTTTTCAATATGGCTTTTGAAACGAAAAGCCGTCCTATTCCGTATTCCGTCTGCGCTGCACCATGCAGTACAGCGCGTACAGCACCGCCGCGCCAAAGCCGCTGGCAGCAGGCCACGGCAGGCCGCAGACGGCGGGCGTGATACCGGTCAGCGCCAGCAAGCCGGAACCGACAAACAGGGCGCAGAAAATCAGCGTACGGTTCAGGTTGTCGGCACGGCGTCTGTCCTCCCGTTTGGCCGGGGCGGATGGCTCGGTTTCCACATGCACGGCCAGGTCGCCGCTCAGCGCGGCACGGAGCGTATCGTTGAGCAGCGCGGGCGTCGACAGGGATTTTTGCAGGGACTCGTACACGGCGCGCGCGTTTTTATCCACAACCTTTTTCCAGTCGATATCCTTAAGCTTTCTGGCGGCAAACCGCTGCGCGGCGATCTGCATCAGGTTGGTTTCGGGGCTGATATCCGCCACCACGCCCTCCAGCGTGCTGATGCCGCGGCCCAGAAGCGTTATCCCGGGCGGCATCGTCAGGCCGTGATTTTGGGCAATACGCAGGTATTGCTGTACGATCTCGCCGATATTCATCTCGCCGATATCCATGTCCAGATATTCGTCCAGCATATCCTTCACATCGGCATGCAGCGCCTTGCGGTCCACCGGCGCGGTGTGGTTGGTAATGGTAATCACCGCTTCGGTCACGCCCTGGGCGTCGCGCGCCGCTACGGATTCCAGCGCTTTTTCAAACGCCGCCTGATCCCTGGCCGACAGCCTGCCGACCATCCCCCAATCCAGCCATACGATCTGCCCGTCGCGCACGCGCAGGTTGCCCGGGTGCGGATCGGCGTGAAAAAATCCGTCGTCGAGGATTTGCTTCATATAGTTGGTGCACAGCTTCAGGCAGATCTCCGAAAGATCGTATTCCTCCGCTTTGAGCGCCTCGCAGTCGTCGATCATCAGGCCGTCGATCGCCTCCATCACCAGCACCTGCCGCGTGGACATCTCGCGGTAGATCAACGGGCAGGCAATATAGGCGATGCCCTCGTTCAGCCTGCGGAATTCTTCGGCGTTGTCGGCCTCGTGCAGGAAATCCATCTCCTGCTGGGACACATTCCACATTTCGCTGATGACCATTTCAAAGTCCACGGTTTCGCCCGTCGGCACAAATTTGAGCGGCTTCACCGCCTTGCGCAGCAGGGTGATATCGCTGGCCATCTGGTCATAAATGCCCTCGCGCTGCACCTTGACCACGACCTTTTCCCCGGTCTTAAGCACGGCGCGGTGTGCCTGCGCGATGGACGCGCTGCCCAGCGGTGTTTCTTCAAAGGATTGAAAGGCCTCCTTGAGCGGTACGCCGAGCGAAGCCTCCACCACGCGGGTCACCTCGTCCATCGGCATGGGTTTGACGTCGGAGCGCAGTTTTTGCAGCTGGGTGCAATAGGCCATCGGCAGCAGATCCGTGCGCATGGATAAAAGCTGCCCGAGCTTAACAAAGGTCGGCCCCAGATCTTCCAAAATCGCAAGGAGTTTTTCCGGCGTTACACCAAGGATCACCTTGTGCTTTTGCAGTATGCCCGCGATCTCCAGAAACCGGCTTCCGCCTTTGCTTTTTATTGTATTGGATGCGCTATTTTCCATTGTGTCCTAAGCTTTTCAGCTTGTCTTGAATCTCTTTGAGCTCCTCGGGCGACAGCTGATCCAGCGCGTTTAGCACATCGTCCTTGCCGGGCTTTGCCTCGGGCTCCTCTTCATCGTCGATGATTTCCTTGATTTTATGGCGCAGACGCTCGTTGATCGCCTGTCCGTGGTCCAGCGTTTCCTCGCCGCGCTTGGCAAGGGTGTCGATGGTCTCCTGCGTTTTTTCCGTCATGGCGCTCAGTGCGCCGATACCGGCCATCATCACCTTGCGTACATCGTCGCTGATTTTCATAATTTTGCTCCTTTCACAGGGATTATTTGTCCTATAATCATCGTTTATCACGGTCTGATACAGCGGTTGTTTTGGGTACAGGCTGATTGTATCACTTTCGCACGGATTGGTCGAGAGGCACGGGCATTTACGCCGCTGCAGCCCGTACCCGCGCGCTGCAGCGCATCGCCCGCAGACTGCATGGATATTCGATGCGACTAATATTATTCACCTGCAAAACAGTAAAAAAACAAACATCGAATGCATAAACAGACGCACAATCCCTTTGCTTTCCTTGTTTCTCTGCCTGCATACTCGAATCGTATTCTTTTTGTATTTCATGCATAATCCATTGACATTATGCTATTAATATGATAATTTAGGTGATAACGAGGGAGTTGTACACCACAACTCTCATTTTTTTAAGGAGGATATATTATGAACAAGAAAATCTTCGCCGTTCTTCTATGTATTGCACTGTTGCTCCCTGTTATGGCGTTTGCACAAAGTGATGCCGCCATCGACGTGTCCGGCGTCGCCCTGATGAACGACGGCATGCTGACGGTCGGGTGCGAAATCGGATATCCGCCCTTTGAAGAGTTTGCCGACGACGGCGTTACCCCCGTGGGCTACGACATCGAGTTTGCACAGGCGCTCGGCGATAAGCTGGGCCTTGAGGTCAGCTTCATCAACACCGCGTGGGACGGCATCTTCCAGGGTATCGACGTCAATTACGACTGCGTAATCTCCGCCGTAACCATCACCGAGGAGCGCAAGGAGACCATGCTGTTCTCCGATCCCTACATCAACAACTATCAGGCCGTGGTCGTGCCCGCCGACTATGAAGGCGAAATCGCCAGCTTCCTCGATCTGGACGGCATGACGATCGCCCTGCAGAAGGAAACCACGTCCGACATCCTGATTTCGGACTACAAAGACACCAAAACCATCGACTGCACCATCTCCGCCAACGAAAAGATCGTTACCTGCTTCACGCAGCTGACCAACGGCGAAGTGGATGCCGTGGTGTGTGACTCCACCGTGGCCATCGGTGCCGTAGCCGCCGATCCCGACCTGTACAAGATCGTATTTACGGATGAAAGCGAGCCCGAACAGTTTGGCGTAGCCATGGGCCTTGAAAACACCGCCCTGCAGGCCGCCATCAACCAGGCGATTGCCGAGCTGACCGAAGAAGGTTTCTTTGACGAGCTGACGGCCTATTGGTTCGGCGCCGGTGAATAAACGGTTCCCATTCAAATACCGACAGTTAGTGGGATTGCGATGAATATCATCCATAGAATTGTTAACATCAAAGCATGGAAACATACCACCAAAACGGCTGCCATTATCGTCATGGCAGCCGTGGCGTTCATCATTATCTTCTCTGCGATCAACGCATCGCAGGAAGAAATGATGAACAATGTTTCCGACCAGATGAAGCAGACCATCGAAGCGGAAAAAGATTCTACCCGAAAGCGCGTCACCGTTACCTACAACAGCTTTGGATTCATTAAATACCTGTCCGTCTCCACCTCCGGTGCGAGCGCGACAAAGGAAGCCTATATTGCGTTTGCCGGACAGATTTATCCCGCAAACGAAGGCTTCACAAGGTTTACGGGGCTGATGGTGAACTACACCTACCGGATGCTCGGCAGCGGAGAAAACATTCTCCACGGTGTCAAGCTGACACTGCTGCTGACCACATTGTCCATGGTGATCGGGGCGTTTCTCAGCGTCTTTCTGGCCCTTGGCAAGATCTCCAAAAACCTCATTATCAGCAAGCTGTGCAGCGCCTATATCTTCTTTTTCCGCGGCACGCCGCTGCTGATCCAGCTGTTTGTGGTGTATTTTGCCGTACCGCAAATCTTCGGGTTTGCCTGGACAGGCCTGTTTCAAAATCCGGAAGCGGTATATAAGGGCGCGTTTCTGGCGGCGCTGATCGCGTTTTCACTCAACTCCGCCGCCTACTGCGCCGAGATTGTGCGCGCTGCCATCCAGTCCATCGATAAGGGCCAGAGCGAAGCCGCCAAGGCACTGAGCATGACCTATGGGCAAACCATGCGCACCGTCATTATCCCGCAGTCCATCCGGCGGATGATCCCGCCGCTGTGCAACGAGTTTGTGATGATGATCAAGGATGTATCCCTCGTGTTCGCCATCTCCCTGATGGATATCACGACGATCTCCAAAACGATCATGACCAGCGAGAACAACTATCTGGTGTTCCTCCCTGCCCTTATCATCTATTTGATCGTAACGGCCATTTTCACATACATTTTCGGCAAGATTGAAAAACGGCTCTCGATCTATGAGTAGGAGGCAGCGATGAACGATTACGAGTATATCCTGAAAACAGAAAACCTGCGCAAATCCTTCGGATCGCTGGAAGTGCTGAAAAGCATTGACCTGAGCGTAAAAAAGGGCGAAGTCATCTGCATCATCGGCCCCTCCGGCGCGGGAAAATCCACGTATCTGCGGTCGCTGAACCAATTGGAAACCATCACCAGCGGCAAAATCTATATTAAGGATGAGCTGTTTTTGCACCGCGAGCATAACCGGACCATCCACCGCGTGGCATCGGAAAAACAAAAAGCCATGATGTTGGAAATGGGCATGGTGTTCCAGCGGTTCAACCTGTTTCCGCACAAAACGGTGCTGGAAAACGTGATGATCGCGCAGATACTGGTCCGCAAGCGCAATAAAACCGAAGCCCGCCAAAAGGCGCAGGAGATTATCGCGCGGGTGGGCCTGTCTGACAAGCTGGACGCTTATCCCTCCAAGCTCTCCGGCGGCCAGCAGCAGCGCGTGGCGATCGCCCGTGCGCTGGCGATGGATCCGGAAATCATGCTGTTTGACGAGCCGACCTCGGCACTGGATCCCGAGCTGGTCGGCGAGGTGCTGAACGTTATGAAAAGTCTCGCCCAGCAAGGCATCACCATGCTGTGCGTTACCCATGAAATGGGATTTGCCAAAGAGGTGGGCGACCGCGTGGTGTTTATGGCCGACGGCATGATCCTGGAAGAGGGCAAGCCCAAGGAGCTGTTCGAACATCCCCAGAACGAAAAGGCCGCCAATTTTCTCAAGAGCGTTCTGTAAGCCGCAGGTTATCGGATAAAGCCTCCCGCTTTACGGACCTGTCAATCAATAATAGAAACCCCTGCACACCGGCAAGCGCATTGCGCCGGCATGTGCAGGGGTTTTTGGTTTATTCCGGATTGTGGCCGTACCTTCAAAAATCGAATTTCAGCTGATCCGCGCGATTGGACTGTATCACCCGTTCGGTTACGGTGTCCGTCGGGCCGATGCTGCCCACGAGCAGCGGGGACATGGGGTCGTGCTTTTGCCGGTTGTTTGCGATCTCCCCGGCGTTATAGTTGGCATAACAGTAGCGGCAGCCGTGGCCGCAGGTATTGTACATGCCGATGTCCACGCTCGCGTCACACCCGCAGGCGGGGCGTTGGTTTGCGTCCTTTGGGATTTCCAGGCGGGTGCCCAGCAGCGTTTCCATCAGCCGCGCATCCACGCAATGGGCGGGCGTCACCCCGCACTCCCGCAGGTCAAGCGGCTCGGCACAGGCATTCATCTCCATACCGCAGCCGCGCGCAATCGCCGCCAGCGGCGCCGCTATGCTCCTGCGCCGGTCGGCAGGCAGCGGCTCGGCCTGCAACACCTGTGCATTGCGCCTGGCGTTGCGATAATCAAGTTCCAAAAAGCTGATGATCACCTTGTTCGTATACCCTTCCAGACGCTTGGCCATCGCTTCAAACCTGCGCAGGTGAAACGCGGCCGGATACATCGGGTTGACTACAATGGGATCGTACCGCCAGATCACGCGCTGCGGCCCGATGGCATCCGCAAGCGCTTGAAACGTGCGCAGGGCGTCCTGCGTATCCGGCACATGGGGCTCGAGTTCCCGGCCGTAGGGCGTAAGCGTATATTGGAAGTAATAGGCGTAATCCCGCAGCGCATCCAGCCGGTTGCGCATCGGCGCGGGATTTTTGGACCAGAACACAAAGCCGTCCACCACATCCGGCGTCAGCTTTACCCTGCTGATCTGCCGTGGATTCATGGGATTGCGCACACAGGCAAAGCCGGCGTGAATGCGGTTGATCAGCCAGTCCGCATACAGTGCGGGGATATCGGTCCGGCGGCTTGCGCTGATAATCATAAGCGTCTCCTTTTTTCTTGTACCATACCGGATTATTGCCTATTTCGTCAAGCAAACGTTGCGTTCTTTTGTGCATGGTGAAAACGGTCACTATTCGCACGGCTCGGCCATTGACTTTTTATGCTCTATTCGATATATTTATATCGATAAAAATTTATCGATATGGAACGGTCGATGGAAAGGGGTGCAAGATGGAAGCCGATCGAAGGATACTGCCGATCCCGCTGCCGACGCTTAAACGCCTGCCGATTTACCACCAGTATATCACCAAGCTGGCCCACGAAGGCGTAAAGGATATTTCCTGTGCGGCCATTGCGCGGGAATTGGGTTTGGTAGCCGTGCAGGTGCGCAAGGATTTGCAGGTGACCGGCGCCGTCGGCCGCCCCAAAACAGGGTACCAGGTGCAGCAGCTGCTGGATGCCCTGTCCAAAACGCTCGGGTACGACAACAAAACGGAAATGTTTTTGGTCGGCGCCGGCAGCCTTGGCAAAGCGCTGCTGGGCTACAAGCGCTTTGAGGATTACAACATCCGCATTGCCGCCGCCTTTGACACAAACGAAGCCCTTGCCGGTACCGAGATCAACGAGCGTCCGATCTTTCCCATGGCCAAGTTCTCCTCGCTGTGCCAGCGCATGCATGTGAAGTTCGGCGTCATCTGCGTGCCGGTGGAAGCGGCGCAGGGCGTGGCCGACATCATGGTATCGGCGGGCATCGAGGCCATATGGAATTTTGCCCCCGTAAAGCTGGAGGTGCCGGACACCGTAATCGTGCATTACGAAAACCTGACCGCCTCCCTGTCCATTCTGCTTAACAAATACCGGACCCGCAATCTTGAAAGTGAGCGTGACGAAGCGTGCAAAACATCCTAGCGTTTGAAAAAGCCGGACAAATCATCGAAAAATACGGGTATAACAAAGCCAAGCTAATCCCCATTTTGCAGGAAATCCAAAACGAATACCGCTACCTGCCCGAGGAACTGATGGTGTATGTCGCCACGATGCTGAAAACCACTTCCTCACACGTGTATGGCGTGGCCTCGTTCTACTCCTATTTCACGCTCAAGCTCAAGGGCAAGTACGTGATCAAGGTCTGCGACGGCACTGCCTGCCATGTAAAGAAATCCATGCATATCCGCGACGCTATCCGCAGCTACCTGAAGCTGGAGGACGGAAACGATACCACGCCCGATCTGCTGTTCACCGTGGAAACGGTGTCGTGTCTGGGCGCTTGCGGTCTGGCCCCCGCCATGACCGTCAATGATGAGGTGCACGGCCTTTTGACCGATGAATCCGCCGTTGCCATCATCAAGGATATTCAGGAGAAGGAAAAGGAGCAAGTGAGCCATGAGTGAAACGGTGAATCTCCAGCAGCGGGCGGCGGATTATAAAGCCAATACCAAGGATATCGAAAAACGGATTATCGTGTGCGCAGGCACCGGCTGCATGGCCGGCGGCGCGATGAAGATCATCGCGCGCTTTGAAGAACTGATCAAGGCCCGGGGCCTGCATGTAGCGCTGGTAATCGACAAGCACGAGGACGGCATTCAGGTGTCGGGCAGCGGCTGCCAGGGCTTTTGCCAGATGGGGCCGCTGGTAACCATTTATCCCGGCAAGATCATGTACTGCAAGGTTAAGCCTGACGATGTGGAAGAGATCCTCGATACCACGGTGCTGGGCGACGGCATTGTGGAGCGCCTCGTGTTCAAACACAAGTCCACCGGCAAAACCTATCCGCATCGCGACGATATGCCGTTTTACAAAAACCAGCATCGTATGGTGCTGGCAAAGTGCGGCAACATCGACCCCAACGACATCAACGAATACATCGCCTCCGGCGGCTACGTGCAGGCCGAAAAAGCGCTTGCCATGACGCCCGAGGCCATTTGCAGCCTGATGATGGATTCCGGCCTGAAAGGGCGTGGGGGCGGCGGTTTCCCCACCGGCCGTAAGTGGGACCTGACCCGCATCAATGAAAGTGATAAGAAATATATCATCTGCAACGGCGACGAGGGCGATCCCGGCGCGTTTATGGACCGCTCCGTGATGGAGGGCAACCCCCACAGCGTGGTCGAGGGCATGATGATCGCCGCGCTGGCCATCGGTGCGGACGAGGGCTATGTGTACGTGCGTGCGGAATATCCGCTGGCCGTCAAGCGCATCCGCGCCGCGGTGGAAGCCGCAACCGACGCCGGTATCCTCGGCGAGCACATTTTCGGTTCGGACAAAGCCTTTACCATCACCGTGATGGAGGGCGCCGGCGCGTTTGTATGCGGCGAGGAAACCGCGCTGATCGCATCGGTGGAAGGCAAACGCGGCATGCCGATGCCAAAGCCGCCTTATCCCGCGCAAAAGGGCCTGTTCGGCAAGCCCACCGTGATCAACAATGTGGAAACGCTCGCCACGGTTCCGATCGTGTTTGAAATGGGCGTGGAAAAATTCAAGGAGCTGGGCACCGAAGCGGCTTCCGGCACCAAAACCTTTGCCATCACCGGCCACGTGGTCAACACCGGCTTGATCGAAGTGCCGTTTGGTTCCACGCTGCGCCAGATCGTGTACAACATTGCCGGCGGCGTGACCGACGAAAACGGCGAAATCTCGCCCGACGGCTTTAAGGCCGTGCAGATCGGCGGCCCCTCCGGCGGCTGCCTCACCAAGGAGCACCTCGACCTCCCGCTGGATTACCAAAACCTGATGTCCATCGGCGCGATGGTCGGCAGCGGCGGCCTGGTGGTAATGAACCAAAAGACCTGCATGGTGGAGATTGCGCGCTTCTTTATGGAGTTCACGCAGAACGAAAGCTGCGGCAAATGCGTGGTGTGCCGCGAAGGCACCAAGCAGATGCTGGATATCCTGACCGATATCACGCAGGGCCGCGCCACGATGGAGCAGCTAGACTTTTTGGAAGAGCTGGCCGGCGTGGTGAAGACCGCTTCCCTGTGCGGGCTTGGCAAAACCGCACCCAATCCCGTGCTGTCGACGCTGAAATATTTCCGCGACGAGTACATTGAGCACATCGTCAACAAGCGCTGCCCCGCGGGCCAGTGCCAGGCGCTGCGGGAGTATAAAATCGATCCGGAAAAATGCATCGGCTGCGGCATGTGCGCACGCAAGTGCCCCGTTGGCGCCATCTCCGGCGAAAAGAAACAGCCGCATGTAATTGATGCGAAAAAGTGCATCAAATGCGGAGCCTGCAAAGATACCTGCAAATTCAATGCCGTGCTCGTGTAAGAAAGGGGCGGACTACGATATGAAATCCAATCAAATGGTAACCATTGACAATAAACAGGTACCCATTGAGGGCGAGCGCAACCTTTTGGAGCTTGTCCGCAAAGCCGGCATCGAAATCCCCACTTTCTGCTATCATTCCGAGATGAGCATCTACGGCGCGTGCCGCCTGTGCATGGTGGAAGTCGAAGGCATGGGCATGGTTGCCTCGTGCTCCACGGTGCCCCGCCCGGGCATGGTGGTCAAAACCTCCACACCGCAGATCCGCAAAACCCGCAAGATGATATTGGAGCTGCTGCTTGCCAGCCATCAGGGCGACTGCCAAACCTGCCCCAAGGGCGACGACTGCAAGCTGCTGGCGCTGGCTACCCGCCTTGGCGTGAAGGACATCCGGTTCAAGCGCACGGGCCGCAACCTGCCGCTGGATGTGTCCTCGCCGTCCATTATGCGCGATCCCAACAAATGCATCCTCTGCGGTGACTGCGTGCGTATGTGCTCGGAAATCCAGGGCGTCGGCGCGATCGGCTTTGCGGGCCGCGGTTCCAAGAGCATCGTTACCCCCTGCTTCGGCCGCGAAATCGCCACCGTGGAGTGTGTGGACTGCGGCCAGTGCACCAAGGTGTGCCCCACCGGCGCGCTGACCATTAAAACCGATACCGAGGACGTGCTGCGGGCGGTGCAGGACGACAGCAAATATGTCGTAGCCGCCATCGCGCCCGCCGTGCGCGTTGCCATCGGTGAAGAATTCGGCCTGGAAGCGGGTGCCAACGTGGTGGGCAAGCTGATTACCACGCTGAAGCTGATGGGCTTTGACGCGGTGTATGATGTGTCCTACTCCGCCGACCTGACTATTGTGGAAGAGGCCAACGAGTTTTTGCACCGTGTGGAGAAAAACGAAAATCTGCCGATGTTCACCTCCTGCTGCCCCGCGTGGGTGAAGTTTATGGAGCAGTATTACAGCGATTTTGCACCGAACCTGTCCACCTGCCGCTCTCCGCAGCAGATGCTGGGTTCGCTCGCCAAGGAAATGCTTCCCGATATGCTCGGCCGTGATAAGAAGGACATCGTGTTCGTATCCATCATGCCCTGCACCGCCAAGAAGTTTGAGGCCAAGCGCCCCGAGTTCAAGGTGGCGGAAGAACCGGACGTGGACTATGTGCTTACCACCCATGAGCTCAGCCGCCTGATCAAGCAGCAGGGCATCATGTTCAACGAAATGGAGCCTGAGGCATTCGATATGCCGTTTGGCTTTAACACCGGCGGCGGCATCATCTTCGGCAATTCCGGCGGCGTCAGCGAGGCGGCCATCCGCTATGCGGGCGAGAAGCTGACCGGCAAAAAGAGCGACGATTACATCATCCGTGAGGTGCGCGGCGAGGAAGGCATCCGCGAGGTAGAGTACGATTTCAGCGGCACCAAGGTGAAGATGGCCGTAGTATCGGGCCTGGGCAACGCGCGCAAATTGATGAATGCCATCAAGGACGGAACGGCGCAATACGATTTTGTGGAAATGATGGCTTGCCCCGGCGGCTGCATCAACGGCGGCGGTCAGCCCGTAAGCGTGGACCGGTTGGTACGTAAAAAGCGCACCGAGGGCCTGTACCGCACCGACAAGATGCTCCAGCTGCATAAATCCCAGGAGAACCCCTATATCAAGGACCTGTACGACACCCTGCTGGGCGTGCCCAACAGCAATAAGGCACACGAGCTTTTGCACACGCACTATCATGCGCGCTCCCGCATCAAGTCCGACCGCATTGAGGAACCCGTGCAGACGGCCGATACCGATAAGCTGCCGGTTTCCATCTGCTTTGGCACGGGCTGCTTCATCCGCGGTTCGCAAAAGCTCTTAACCCAGTTGACGCAATTCATTTCGCAGAATAAACTGGATGACAGGGTATCGCTTGGCGCGACCTTCTGCTTTGAAAAATGTGACCGCGGCCCCGTCGTTAAGATCGGGGACGAGCTCATCACCCACTGCACGCGGCTGAAAGCCGTAGAGGCGCTCACGCAGAAGCTGCACCTGTAGGTACCAATTTACCTAAGGAGGCCACCCCATGAGCATCGTCAAGACGTTGGAGGCCATGTGCCGCGACTGCTACCGCTGCGTGCGCGCATGTCCCGTGAAGGCGATCGGCATTAAAAACAACCAGGCGTTTATCAACCAGGATCGCTGCATCAACTGCGGCACCTGTGTGAAAACCTGCCTGCAAAAGGCGAAGGTGGACATCAGCCAGCTTGACGATATCAAAAAGATCGTCAAGTCCGGCGATGTGGTGGCGTGCGTCGCGCCTTCGTTTGCAGCCGAGTACCCCGGCTATCTCCGCCGCCGTTTGGTGGCGGGGCTGCGGGGGCTCGGCTTTAAGCGTGTGGAGGAAACCTCCATCGGTGCCGACGCTGTGGCGTCCTACACCAAAAAGCTGGTGATGGCCACCGGCCGCGGCGGTATCTCCACCGCCTGCCCCGCTGTGGTGGACTATGTGCAAACCTACATGCCCGAGCATATTGATCTGCTGCTGCCTATCGTTTCTCCCATGATCGCGCATGCCAAGATCACCAAGGCGCTGCATCCCGATATGCGCGCGGTGTTCATCGGCCCGTGCGTAGCCAAGAAGGCCGAAGCCCAGCAGGAAAAGTACAAGGGCATCGTCGACGGCGTGCTCACCTTCCGCGAGCTCAACGGCTGGTTTGCCGAGGAGGGTATTGTGCTGGACGAGTGCTGCGATTCGGGCTTTGACCAGATCGGGCATCTGGATACCGCCAAGCTTTTTCCGCTGCCCGGCGGCATGATCAAGACTGCCGGACTGGACGGCAGCATCGATTCTATCAACATCGTGCACACCTCCGGCCCGGAGAATACCATTACCCTGCTCAAGGCCGCCGTGGACTCCAATGATCTGGAGGTCATCGAGCCCTTGTTTTGCGAGGGCGGGTGCATCGGCGGCGCCGGCAACGATAACACCAACAACATTTTTGAAAAGCGCAACGATATTATCGAATACGCCCATGAAAAGGAGCCCGTGTTCGGCGTGGAAGAGAAGATGCCGACGGTGGACCTGTCCACCTCGTTTGTCAAAAAGCCCTTCCCCACCGTGAAATACACTGAGCAGGACATCCTCGACGTATACGAGCATACCTATAAATCCGCACCCGAGAACCGCCTCAACTGCGGCGCGTGCGGCTACAACAGCTGCGAGGAAAACGCCATCGCCATATTAAACGGCATGGCGGAATACTCAATGTGCATCCCTTACATGCGCCGCCGCGCGGAAAACCGCGCCGATACCATCCTGGAGCACGCGCCCGAGGGCGTGGTGATCCTCGACGAGGCGCTGACCATCCAATCGCTCAATCCCGCGTTTGAAAAATACTTCTCCTGCTCATCGTCGATTATCGGACGCAAAATATCCTATCTGCTGGAATCCACGCTCTATGAGCGGGTGCTTGCCCAGCCGGCCAAGTATCTGGAGTCGATCATCGAGTACATGGGCAAGGAGTTCCACCAGGTGGTCTTTTACCTGCCGATGGAAAAGCATTATGTCGGCATTTACATGGATCTGTCCAACATCAAGCTCAACGAAGCCAAGATCCAAAGCTCGCGGGACAAAACCATCCGCCGCGTGGAAAAGCTGATTGCGCAAAACCTGGAAATGGCGCAGAAAATGGCGGACTACCTGGGCGAGAGTGCCGCACGCAGTGAGACGCTGCTGGAGGAACTGACACAATCCGATGACTAAAGAAAAGACGCGGCTTTACACCGAGCTGTTGCTCAAACAGGTGAATAAGCGCCATTACCGCGAGTGCGGCGATCAATCGGAGATCGTGCGCACAATGGAGCATACCGATTTTATCCTGTCGGACGGCATCGGCTCGGGCAGCTATGCCAACATCGCGGCACGGCTGAACAACAGCCGGATATTGCACCTGATGCAAAGCGGCGTGTCCATCCATCCCGCGTGCGAAAAAGCGCTCAAGCTGATGCACCGCGCCCGCACCGAAAAGGTGCCCTTTGCCGCGTTCAACGTCGCACGCATCATGAAGGGCGGGCAGTTTACCTCGCTGTCGTTTGAGGCGCCGGTACCGCTTTTAATCCGCGACGGCATTGTGCAGCAGCTGCGCACCACCTATTACACCCTGTCAAACGAGGTCGTTTCCGAGACCTCCGTGCTGCTTAAGGAAGGCGACTCGATGATCTTTTTCACCGACGGCGTCACGCAGGCGGGGCTGGGCCGCGGTCACGGCATGGGCTGGGGCACGGAGGGCTTCCAGGATCTGCTGCAAAAGTGCATCAGCGCCGGCATGACCTATGACGACGCGCTGGATATTATCCTGATGAAAACCAAATCGCTGTCAGGCAACGAGCACGGCGACGATACCTCGCTTGCGCTGATCACCCTGCGCAAGGCCAGTGTCATCAACATCCTCTCCGGTCCGCCCGCCAGCAAGACCGACGACGAAAAGCTGGTGAAGCGTTTTTTGAAAGCCGACGGTCTGAAGGTTGTATGCGGCTCCACCACCGCCGATATGACCGCCCGCGTGATGAGCAAGCGGGTAAAAATCCGCGAAATGCCGGATTCCCTCACCGCGCCGCCGGAGTACACCATCGACGGCATCGATCTGGTAATGGAAGGCGCGGTAACACTCAACCAGGCCTATAACATCCTGGACGAGGACCCGACCGACGACGAAGAGGGCATTTTCAAGCTCTGCTCCCTTCTGCGCAACGCGGACATCGTGCGCTTTTTCGAGGGCACCGCGGAAAATGTCGCCCATAACGACATCACCTTCAAGCAGATGGGTATCCTCAAGCGCGCCATTATCGTACAGCTGTTAAATGAAAAGCTGATCAAGATGGGCAAGGTAACGACGATCGAGAAGATGTAGGCGTGGTAATTTCCCTGATAAACGCTTCCCTTTCCCCAATTTTGGCAAAGTAAAACCGCGGGACGAAAAATCCCGCAGCTTTGCTGTATTATCAAGCTTCGTCGGCTGTCGGTGCCGCGTCCGCACCGGCTGCTTCCTCCTCGTCCGCCGGCTCCTCGGCAGCCTTCGGGTGGGCGACGGATACAACCATCCGCTCTTCTTCCGTCAGGCTGGTAACACCGCTTGGCAGTTTCAGCTCGCCAACAGTCAGCTGGTCGCCCGGTACCATCGCGCTTACATCCACCTCAACGGCGGTGGGGAAATCGCCCGGCAAGCCTTTCAGATGAACGGATTCCAACTGCTGCAAAAGCTCGTAGCCGTTATGCTGCAGCTCTTCCCGCCCGACAATGTGTAATGGGATATCCGCCGTTGTTTCTTCCGTGAGGGATACCGCCTGGAATGTGACATGTAAAAAGTCCTCGCTCCCCGGGACATATTGAATTTCGCGGATCATGGCGGTGAATACCGTCTTTTTGTCCGCCTGCAGCGTATAGATACCCGACGTTCCGTTGGCGGCAAACGCCTTCCTGAATTCGATTTTGTTTACGGAGAAGCTAACGGCGTCGTGGCCCTTCTGCGATATAGAGCCCGGCAGAAGACCTTCCCTGCGCAGCGCATGCATGGCACCCTTGCTGCCCTTGGTCCGTTTGGTGATTAATAGCTTCGTAGACTTGTCCATACTCAATCCTCCTGCATGATCGGTCGTGTAGTTCTTGCCATCATGAGGCCTCTGGGAAGACAATCTTTAATAGGTTTTCTTTCTTTTGGTCGTTGTCTATTATATCAGATTCTGTCAAAAAACAAAAATGCAAGCCGGCGCTTAAGTATGGTCCGGCAGCGCAAACGTAAATACCGTGCCTTCCCCCACCGTGCTTTCCACGGCAATGCCCATCCCGTGGCGCTTGGCGATCTGCTTGGCGATGGCAAGGCCCAGGCCGCTGCCCTGGCGGTTTTCCTCGGAGGGCGTTTTGCGGAAGCGGTCGAAGATGAAGGGCAGCAGGTCGGGCGCGATACCCACGCCGTGATCCCGAACCGTAATCTTCTCTTTGGTTAAAATCACTTCGATGCTCCCGCCTTGCGGCGAAAACTTGATGGCGTTATCCAGCACGATCATCAGCATTTGCCGCAGACGGCCGTAGTCGCCCTGCAGGCTGACCGGTTCCTCCGCCAGGGTACAGGTGATGGTAATCTGTTTTTTGCGCGCAATCTGGTCGGCGGCATACAGCGCGTCCCCCAGTATCTCCTGCAGGCAGATTTCCGTCTGTTCGATGGGGAAATCCGGATTTTGCAGCTTGGACAGCTCCAGCAGGTCGTTGGTCAGGCGCTGCAGGCCGATGGTCTCCTTGAGCATCTGTTCATGGTACTGCTTCACCTGCGTTTCGTCGGTCACCACGCCGTCGCACAGTGCCTCCAGCGATCCGCGCAGCACCGTAGCGGGCGTGCGCAGCTCGTGCGATACATTGGAGAGAAACTCCATGCGCAGCTGCTCCTGCTGCTCCTTTTGCCGTCTGGCCTCCTGCAAGCGGTCGCTGAGCACATCCATGGCCTGCGCCAGCTTACCGATCTCATCCTTGCGGACGATCTTCGTTTTTGCCGAATAGTCGCCTTTGGCAAGGGTCAATGCGGTATTTTTCATGGTATTCAGAGGACCGGCAAAGGCGTAGCTCAGCCAGATGGCAAGCGCCACGGCAATGCCCAGCGCGATCGCGCCCGAGTAGATCAGCACGCGCACACCCTGTGTGATGGCCGTTTGCATGGCGGATACCGCGTCGTGCAGCAGCAGCGCGCCGTAAATGGTGCTGCCGCGATAGATCGGCACGCCCACGGTAAGCGTCGGGGTGCCCAGCAGATCGCTGAAGCCGCGGCTGGTCACCGTTTCGCCGGCAAACACAGCGCTTACCACCTCGTCGGCGTCGGCGGGAAGGTCCTCATACACGATGGTTATATTGTGCCGCCCCGTCGTCAGGAAATTGAGGTCGGCGTCCAGCACCCACACATCCACATCCAGCAGGCTCAGCGCGGGAAGATAAGCGCCGATGCCCGTATCCATGCCGTTGCTTGTGCCGCCCGACCCCCTGCCCATGCCATTGGACGAGCCCGTGTTTTCGCTGCCGGCGGCGGCGGAAAGCGCATCCGCCAGCTCGGTTGCCTGCGACAGCAGCTCTGCCTGCTTTTCTTCCATAATAGCGCGGGTAAACAGCGTTTGAAACAGCACCCCGCTCATGATCGCAAAGATACACAGCGGAATGATGAAATACACCAGCAGCTTTTGCGCAATGCGGTTATGCATCTTCAATTTCGCAGCTCCCCTTCAAATTCCAGTTTGCGGTCGGACATCCAGGCCGGCCGATAGCCGACCCTGTACCCGACCCGCTGGGACGCGATATTACTGGATGCCGTTGTATACACCGGCACGATATTCCGCTGTAAAATCTCATCAGTCAGCGTGTTCACCAGATAAGCGGCCAGCCCGTTGCCACGGTATGCCGGCAGCACGTCGATCCCGACGGACCACATGACGGGGCTCCAGCCAAACGCGCCGGCTACCCCGGCAACATCGCCGTCCAGCCCTGCTACAATCGCCATAACGTTGCGCACGGGATGGCTGTCATCATACTGTATGGCATTGGGAAATCCCTGCAGGTCACAAAGCCCGTCAATCTGATCCTGCCGGATCGTTTCGTAGGCAAAACCCTGCGGCTGCGCGATGCACGGACGGTGATCCAGGTCCGGCAAATAGCACAGCACATGTCCCCGGATAAACGGCAGGGCAAAGGCATCGTCGCGCTGCCTGCCCGCCAGCTGCTCCCTGGCGTATTCCAGCCGCGCGGGCGTTGCACTGACCACGATGGACTGCCCCATGGTGACCATTTCAAAGAACTGCTTTCCGCGCCTGAACGGCCTGCGCCCCGGATTGTCCTTCGCCGGCGCAAAAACAAAGCTGTCTTTTTCACGGCTGAAATCTTCCGGCTGGCAGTTCAGATCGACAGCAAGCTGCTCCCGCACGATTTTCAGCATTTCTCGTGTTGTCATTGTATCCTCCCGCAATCGCGCGCTTAATCGGCGTCCGTTTCCAGCCGGTAGCCCACGCCCCAGATGGTCTTGATTTCAAATCCCTCGGGCTGCGCCGCCTCCACCTTGGCACGCAGGCGCTTGATGTGGGTATCCACGGTGCGCGTGTCGCCGAAGTAATCAAAGCCCCACAGGCTTTCCAGCAGGTTTTCGCGGGAGAATACCTTGCCCGGGTGCTCCGCCAGCGTCCAGAGAATTTCAAACTCTTTTTTGGTCAGCGTCAGCGTATTGCTGCCCACCTTGGCCGCATATTCATCCGCCGAAACCCACAGGTTGCCCAGCGTTACGGTATGCCCGCCGGTTTCCGCCGGCTTTTGCATGCGCCTTAGCACCGCGCGCAGGCGCGCCATCACCTCGCCCGGCGAAAACGGCTTGACGATATAGTCGTCCGCGCCGATATCCAGCCCCATGATTTTTTCAAAGTCCTCGCCGCGCGCGGTGATCATGATCACGGGCACGGTGGACGTTTTGCGGATCTCACGGCACACGGAAAACCCGTCCATCTTCGGCATCATCACGTCCAGCAGCACAGCGTCGATCTTCTGTTTTTCAAACAGCTCCAGCGCCATCTCGCCGTCGGTGGCAATATACGGCTTATGATTTTCTTTTTTCAGGTACTCTTCCAGCACCGAGGCGATTTGGCGGTTGTCGTCCGCCACCAGAATGTTGGCCATTTTGACGCCCCCTTCTGCTGATATCTTATTATAAATACGCCGCAAAGTCTACACTGTCCACAGACTGTTGCGCCGGGCGACACACTTCTGCCATATACTTTGATGATAATACTCTTGCAGCAAGGAACTGCAACACAAATTTTGAAAGAAGGTTTAATCCATGAAACGTAAATCCATTTTGATCCTCGTAGCCGCTATGATGCTGGCAGTATCCATCCCCATGTTCGCCCTGGCGCAAAGTGACACCGCAGTACAGGCCCTCGACGGCACCGGCAATATGTACGGACAGAGCAACGCAGCCAGCCAGGGCTCCCGCCTGCAGGCGCAGGACTGCGACGGTACCGAAGACTGTGACTGCGACGCCGAAGGCCTTGGCCTTGGCAACGACGGCGAAGCGCTGCACCAGTACGCCGGCACCGGCCACGGCATGATGCTAAACGGCCGCGATACCGAAAACGAGAACTGCGTCTATGGCAGCGGCACCGCAGCCGCCGGCCAGACCGGTCGCTCCACCTCCACCCGCGGCGGCCACGGCCGCAGCCTGGGCGAATAACCAACATCTAGGTAAACGCTGATTAAAGCGTCTGTGCGATGGCGCGCTAGATTTTTTCAGGTTGTGTTTGCGCAAGCCGCAGTAGTAGCAGCGCTACGTCAAGGCTTTCGCGGGCACAAGATGGGAATAATATGGCGCGGCAGCGTGCGGGGGGATTTATTCAGTGTTTACCTAGTTCCCTGACCGCAAAGGTTATATAAGCCGCTTCAACACGAAGCGGCTCATTTTTTACCCCGATAATCCTTCGGCTTCACGCCTGTGAGCTTTGTAAAGGTGCTGGAGAAGTGGCGGATATCGGAATATCCCACCTTTTGCGCTACCTCATAAACCAGCAAGTCGGAGCGCATCAGCAGTTTTTTTGCTTCGTTCATACGCAAATGCGTCAGGTAATCCTTATACCGGACGCCGGTTTTTTGATGAAAGAAGGAGGAAAAATAACTGGGGTTCATGCTGAATTTGCCGCTGAGAACCTCCAGCGTGAGGTTTTCGCCGTAATGCTGCGCCAGATAGCTTTTTACACGGTCAATCAACGGAATCTCCTGCTGCGCGGGTACGTCCTGTCCGGCATTAAGCAGCATCACGCAGCGTTCATAAGCGGCTTGCGTTTCTTTGAGCGTATGCAAAACATCGCTGACGGCATAACAAAACGGATATGCCAGATTGCTTTGCACCGCATGCGCGCATGCCTCCGCCAACCGCTGTGCACGCTCGTCGCACGGTTCTTGCGGTAAGTTGGGAACAACAGCGCACAGATAATCATTCTTGGCAAAGGCGACGCAATGCTGCGACAGCAGATAGGCTTCGCCCTTACCCAGCGCCGAAAAATGCAGCAAACCGGAGGAAAGCACACTGTTTTCCTGCGGAATATTGAGATGAAAACAAACAAAGCAAAACGGTCCGTTATCCACAGGCAGGTTTTCCGGCAGCACGGCTGTATTTCCCTGTGCGTCGGGATGGGACAGGCTGTTCAGCCGGCGATGGAACGCGGTGTCAACCCGTTGGTCATCCAGCATACCGCCGATCCTGATCAGCACTTGCGACAGCTTTTCCGCATCAACCGGCTTTACCAGATATTCCTGCGCACCCAGCGACAGTGCGGACTGCGCATACTCGAAATTACGATACCCGCTGAGGAATAGCACGCGCGTTGGCAGTTCTTCCTGCCGGATCAGCTTGAGCAGCTCCAGCCCCGAAAGATTGGGCATCTCAACATCAGCCAGCATCACCTCCGGCCGTTCCTCCCGCAGCAGCGTGAGCGCCTTACGGCTGTCCGTAGCGCTTAGCACCCGATCAAATCCCATGCTTTCGTAATCCAGCAGGCGCAGCAGTCCCCGCACGATCACAGGTTCGTCATCAACAATCAGCAGCTTCATTCCGAGCCCTCCTTCAGCCTGTAGGGCAGCCGCAGCTCCACGGCGGTGCCGACGCCTTCCCGGCTTTCGACTTGCAGGCCGTACTCCGTTCCATAGGACAGATGAATTCGCTCCTGTACGTTTTTCAGCCCGATACTTTGAAGGGTTTCCGGCGACGGCATGCTGTCCGGCGCATCGCTTGCAAGCGAAGCCCGCAAACCGGCCAATGCTTCGGGCGTCATTCCCTGTCCTGAGTCCATTACGGTCAGCTGCAGCACTTCTCCTTCCGCCTGCGCACTGATGCGGATCAGCCCGCCGCCCTGCGGGCGCAGGCCGTGCTGCACGGCGTTTTCCACGATCGGCTGTAAGCACAGCTTCAGCACCCGGCATTCCGTCAGCTTTGAGGGAATGTCCAGCGCCAGCTCAATATTGCCGTAGCGCAGATTGATCAGGCTGATATAATCGCGGATCATGGTCAGCTCGGCATCCAGTGACACGCACTCGCGCACCTCGCCGATCACGTATTGCAGCTGCTTAACCAGTGCCATGATCATAGCCGCGCTTTCCGGATCGTTGTGCTCTACCGCGCTCATGCGGATCACCTCCAGCGTGTTGTACAGGAAGTGCGGATGAATTTGCATTTTCAGCTCGTTGAGCTCCGCTTCATTTTGCTTAAGCCGCGCTACATAGCTGCGCTTTACATAGCTGTCCAGATCGGCTACCATGCGGTTAAACCCACGGGACAGCTCACTCATCTCATCGTCGCCGCGCACCTCCACCCGCACGCTCAGATCTCCTCCGCGCACTACCTTCATCTTCCGCAGCATCTGCTTGATGGGCTGCGTCAGCCGCCGGGTAAACAGCGGCGCCAGCAGTAGGATAACAGCCGTCGTGATGGCGCCCAGCAGCAGCACATACCGGCGCAGCAGGCGTATACGGCGGCTGATAGCCCCGCGGTCGAGATCATAGCGAATGTCCCAGCCGGCGGACGCCACCTTTTCTTCGATCAAAACGTTCTGTGCATCCGCGGCGGTATCATCCAGTGTTTGGCCGATACTTGCTTCCTGATCGGAGTATATAATCAGTCCGTTTTCGTCCACCACATCCAGCCGCCCGAAATCGGACCACGTATAGTTGCCAAAGGCGGCATCAAACATCTGATAATCGATATCCAGCATCAAAATGCCCAGAATACGTTCGCGCTCCGGTAAATCATCCAGCGAAAGCAGCGAGCGGCACAGGGTGATAACTGTCGCGTCGGAGAAGATATAATAGTCCTCCGCATGCGGTGAGGAAATGGTCAGGTCACGGGGATTGGCAAGCGCCTTTTTAACGTAATCGCACTTTGAAAAATCATAATCCTGCTCCAACGCCTTGGTTGACGGATAGCCCGCGGCATACACGGCATCGTTGACCAGATCATAAAAGATCACGTTGCAAAGCGTATCATAGCTGTCACACAGCATCTCCACATAATCGCGCATGATTGCGCTCGGGTCCTCATTGCGCAGCAGGATATCCGGCAGGCGGCCATAGTTTTCACTGTCGTAGAGATACATTTTCTCCGTAATGCTGGCCAAGCGCTGGAAACTGGTTTCAAAATTGCTGGCGACCAGCGATACCATCTGCCGGGTACGGGAGATGGTATCCTCCTCCATCGTGGCGGAAAAACGCGAAAGGCTGAACAGCATAATTACCAACAGCGGCAGCAGCCCAAACAGCAAAAAAGCCGTCGAGAAGCGGGCAAAAACGGAGCGTGGCAGCAAGCGCGAAATTCTTTTCATATTGGATCAGCCTCCATGGTATTATCAGTATACATAAGAAGTATCCGACTCACAACACAAGCTTTGCCCCACGGCGCCGATTTCTAAAGCTTACCGCAGAAATTCCTGAAATTCTTCACTCACAGCCGCCGTGAAAGTTTCCTATAATGAAATTAAACAAGGCCAACTACGGATTGGCAAGCAAAAAAGGAGGAAAAATTATGTACAAACGACTGATCGCACTGCTGCTGGCACTGTTCATGTGCCTGTCCATCGTATCGGCTGTGGCCGAAGAGGACGAAGAACTGCCGTCCGACGACGTAACGCTCACCTTCGTTTGCGGCAACGGCGACGTGAAATTCAACGAAGTGATTGAAACCCTGGTTGCGAAATTCGAAGAGGAATACCCGATGATCGATATCGTCAACGTATCGCCGACATCGTCGTCTTTCTCCGAAGGCCTTAAATCGCTGGACGCGGTGAACGAGTTTCCGGACCTGATCGAGGCGCGCGACGTACCCATGTGGGCGCGTGCAGGCAAGATCGCGGAAGTGGATCCCGAGCTGATTGCACTGGTCAACAACGCACCGGACTACAACGGCAAGTACTACTGTGTACCCACCGCGTCCACCCTGCCGCTGGGCTTCTACTACAACAAGGCATATTTTGACGAAAAAGGCTTCACCGAACCCACGAATTATCAGGAGTTCCTGGATCTGTGCCAGGCCATTAAGGATGACGGACAAATGTCGCCTATCGTGGTCGGCGCGGCGGATATCTGGCATGTCGGCTTCAGCTGGATGCAATGGTACATCAACTATGTAACCCATCATGACACCGATTTTGTTAAGCACCTCTACACCGGCGATACCAAATGGACGGATGATTACGTAGTCGATTGCTTTACCAAATATGCGGACATCTTCCTCAACGGGTATGTGGACGAGGGCTTTATGTCTACCTCTGACAGCCAGATTGCATCCTTCCTGGTAACGGGCAAGGCCGCCATGTTCATCAGCGGATCACACATGGTCGCCAATATTGAGGATGCTGATCCCGACTTTGATTTCGGCTGGTTCCCGCTGTATAACGAGGACGGAGAGCTGAACATGTACGGCGGTCCCGGCCTTAACGGCTGGATGTATTCCGTGGACTGCGCCGCCGATGAGGATAAGCTGATCGCCGCCAAGCTGTGGATCAAGTTCTATCTGCGCGATGACAACTATGCCTACTATCTCACCAGCATGTCGGTCGCACCTGTGACGAATATCGATATCTCCTTTGACAGCGAGATCGTCAACAAAATGGTCGCTACGCTCAATGCCGCCGACAGCGTGGAGCAGGGCTGGAACGGCAAATGGGGCGACAACGAAATTCCCTCGGCCTTCCGCAACTTCGCCTACAAGGTAGCGCAGGAATGGGCTACCGGCTCCAAGAGTATCGAGCAGGGGCTGGAAGAAATGCAGACCGAATGGGATGTGCTGTCCAAGGACTTCAATCCCGTAACCGGCGTCGGTATAACCGAATAAAAAACCCTGTTAATAAAACCGGAGAGCCGCCGCACAGGCGGCTCTCCCGCTAAATTGCAGTTCCGGTTGCCGTTTTGCGCCCGGGCCACAGGAGGAGGCTGCCCATGAAATTCACACCGCGACCCACCGTACCGGCAAAGGCCGGACGCTCCAGATTGCACATTGTCCAAACGCTGCTGGCGCTGTTTTTGCTGATCTGCTTTCTGATGCCGATGTTTGAAATCACCGCGTGGAAAAGCGTATCACTGAAAAACGGCGCCAAGGGCAACGGCATCACGATGCTTACCGCCGCCAACACCCTGGCAGACGGTCTGGCCGGCGTTGTGCGCAAGGCAAAGCTTGCCGACGGCGTGGAAACCACAGTCGGTACGGCGGCGCAGTCCCTGCGCTGGACAGGCATCGGCACGCTGTGCGGGCTGCTATGCGCCGCAGCCATGTTTTGCCTGAGCCTGGCGGAAAACCTGGGGGTCCGTCTGGGCAAACGGCGCAAAGCACTGTTTGCCGCAATGGGCATAGCAACCCTCGCCCTGATGGCGGCCGGCTTTTTCGGCTTTGCGGCATTTCGCCAAGCCATTGCCGACGCGGCTGCGGTATCCGACGAGGCGCTGGCAAAGGTGACGGCCAAGCTGTATCAGGACGATGCGGTGCCCGCAATGACAGTTACACCGTGGGCCTACATGGGCGTGCTGGGCATGGCCGCCATGGTGGTGCTGCAGTTTGTTAAAACCGGCAAAACGGCGTTTCGCAAAAGTCTTTTATGGTTTGTGCTGCCGATGCTTGCGATGTATACCGCTTTTGTCATCGTTCCCTCCATCTCCAGCGTTTATCTGGGTTTTACATCCTACGACGGCATCACGGATGCCTCCATGCGCTTTGTGGGCTTTGAAAATTACAAAGACATTTTTCAATCCGCCCGGTTTCATTCGGCTACTGTCAATACCGTGGTCATCGCCTTCAGCTTTACCCTTTTGGTCAACCTGCTGGCGCTGCTGCTCGCCATCGCGGTAGACTGTGTACGCTGGATGAAAAACGTTTTCCGCAGCTGCTTCTACCTGCCTGTGCTGATCTCCGGCATTATCGCCGGCTTTATCTGGCGCATAATGTTTAACTACTCCTTCGGCGTCATCAACTTCGTGCTTAACGTGCTGGGAACGGGTTCACTCAAGTTTATCGATACCATGCCCAATGCGCTGCTGTCCATTATCTTTGTGCTGCTGTGGAAAAACGCGGGGTATTATATGATCATCTATCTTGCGGCATTGCAGAGCATCCCCTTCGACCTGATGGAAGCCGCGAGCATCGACGGCGCCAACAGCCGCCAGCGGTTCCGGCATATTACCATTCCGATGCTGGCCGGATCGTTCACCATCAACCTGACGCTCGCGCTCATCAACGGGCTGAAGATATTCGACGAAATCGCGATCCTCACCGACGGCGGCCCCGGATTTTCCACCGAAACGATCACCTATATGGTGTATAAGGTAGCGTTTGGCGAAATGCGGCAGGGCTACGGCACAGCGATGGCGGTTATCCTGTTTCTGATGATTCTGGTACTGGGCGGCGTGCAGTCCACGCTGCTGCGCAAGCGGGAGGTGCAGGTGTAATGGAAGCAACCATGACGAAATCCAAAATTAGCCGGGGGCAGATCGTTCTGTTTGCGGTGCTGCTGATCTTTGCGCTGCTGTACATCTGCCCGCTGCTGATCAGCTTTATGTCGGCGTTTAAGTCCAACGGTGAAATTTTAAGAAATCCCACGGCATTTCCGGAATCGCTGTATCTGGGCGGCTTTGAATACCTGTTTGCCAAAACGGATTTCCCCACTGCGTTTTTCCACAGCGTATTTCTGACCCTCGTGTCCGAGGCACTCATCATCCTTCTTATCCCGATGGGTGCTTACGGCATCGCGCGCACGAAAAACAAGCTGAGCAGCGCGATCTACACCTTTTTTCTGGCCGGCATGATGATTCCGTTTCAGGCGTATATGGTCAGCCTGTTCAAAGAGCTAAACACGATCGGCATCTTCGGTACGCTGGCGGGACCGGTCGTGATCTACATCGCAGGTTCCTCGGGGTTTGGTACGCTGCTGTTTACCTCCTTCATTTCCGGGGTGCCCCAAGAGATTGAAGAGGCCGCGCAGATTGACGGCTGCTCGCAGCTGCGCACCTTCTGGAAAATCGTATTCCCGCTGCTTAAGCCCTGCACCGCTTCCATGCTGATCCTAAACGGGCTGGGCATCTGGAACGACTATCTGATGCCCTCGCTGGTGCTGCCCTCCACAGGCGCCAAAACCATCAACGTGGAAATTTTCCGCTTTGCCGGCGAGCTGTCCAGCCGATGGGATATCGTGTTTTCCGGGGTGGTCTGCGGCATTGTGCCGATTTTGATCCTGTTTTTCTGCCTGCAGGGATACTTTGTCAAGGGCATCACAGCCGGCGCGGCCAAAGGATGAGGTAACGGTATGACCTATGAACAGCTGAGGCAAAACGCAATGCCTTTTGCCCAAAGCCTTCGCGATAAGCTGATTGCCAAGATGCCCGTCGCGCTTGCGAAAGCGCAAGGCCTTGATTTTATCCCGTATACGGTTCGCGGTAACGCATGGGCGCCCGGGCCGTTTGACGGCATCTGCTGGTGGACCAACGGCTTTTGGGCAGGCGAAATGTGGCTGATGTACCTCATGACGGGCGACGCTGCCTACCGTACCGAAGCCGAGCATACGGAAGCCATACTGGATGCCGCCTTTGCCGACTTTGAGCACCTGCACCACGACGTGGGGTTCATGTGGCGTATCTCCGCGGGCGTAAACCACGCCATCACGGGCAGCGCCGAAAGCCATACCCGGGCGCTGCTGGCCGCTACGCTGCTGGCGGGCCGGTTTAATCCGCTGGGCTTCATCCGCGCATGGAACGGGGATTGCATCGGCTGGGCGATTATCGACTGTATGCTCAACATCAGTCTGCTGTACTGGGCCAGCGAACAGACCGGTGATCCGCGGTTTCGCATGATTGCCATGGCGCACGCGGATACCACGATGCGCTGCTTCGTACGGGCGGACGGTTCGGTCAGCCACATTGTGCAGTTCAATCCCGAAACCATGGCCGTGGAAGGTATTCCCGCAGGGCAGGGATACGCGCCGGGGTCCAGCTGGAGCCGCGGGCAGGCCTGGGCGATGTACGGTTTTGCGCTTTCCTATCTGCATACGGGCAAGCAGGCGTATCTGGAAACCGCCAAACGGGTATCGGAGTATTTTATCGCGCAGGTAAGCGACGATTGGGTGCCGCGCTGTGATTTTCGGCAGCCGGACAGCGTAACGCTTAAGGACAGCTGCGCGGGCGCTGTCGCCGCCTGTGCGCTGCTGGAGCTTTCCAAGCTGGACATCGACGAAGCGGAGCGCTACTTCGACGCTGCTATCCATTTGCTGACCGCCATGGACGCAGCCTGCGCCGATTGGGGTGACGAAAATCCAGCCATCCTGCAAAAGTGCACCGGTTCCTACCACGGGCAGGACCATCACATCGCCATGACCTATGCGGACTTCTACCTGATCGAAGCGGTAAGCAAGCTGTTGGGTGATCCGCTGCTGTTTTGGTAATTCACGGCTGATTTCATATACCACAAAGAATCCCGTGCCAAACGGCACGGTCACTTGTAAGTGATACCCCTTTCCATCCCGCAGCTGACAATAAGGGAGGCCATA